>JAFAOG010000417.1 GCA_019237945.1 Deltaproteobacteria bacterium
CGACGGCAAGCTGCCGCCGGAGGTTGTCGTGCGCTTCGGTCACGCGACCCACACGACGCCCGAGCAGGCGGCGCGCATGGCGAAGCTCGGCATCATCGCCGAGGTCAACCTCGCGTCGAACCACCAGACCGGTTCGGCGGCCGAGCAGAAGCCGACCTCTGGCGTCGACAAGAAGCGCGGGCATCAAGAGATCCTCGAGATGCACGACCCCGAGCAGCGTGGTCACGGCAACATGGAGGACCACGCGCTCGCGACGCTCGTCGCCGAAGGCGTGCCGGTGATCCTCAGCACCGACGGCGCGTCCGTGATGAGCACGGACATGAAGGACCAGTACGACCGCGCGAACCAGATCATCCGCGAGGTCCGCGAGGGCACGCGTACGGTGCGCGTCGAGCAGGACGGCAAGATCGTCGAGCTGCACTACAACGAGCTGCCGCAGAACATGCGCGACAACATCGATCGCGCCGAGGGCAAGTTCTACGAGGACGCGAACGCCTACTGGGAGAAGCAGAAGGGCGTTCGCGGCGGTGGCAGCGGCGGTCCTGGTGATCCGCCCGCGGGTGGTGGCCCGGGCCCGGGCACGCGCACGAAGGCGGAGCGCGATGCGCTGCTGCAGGCGGATCGCAGCGTGTCGACGGCGCAGGCCCACGCGACGATCGATCTCCCGAAGGATCCTTCGCATGCGAAGGAAGCGCTGCGCGATCCGCAGGCGTGGACGGCCGAGCGTCGCGCATTCCACGACGAGGTCATCGCGCGTGCTCTCGAGGAGGCCCGTGCGTTCGCCGAGGAGCAGGCGAAGCGCGGCGAGGATCCGACGATCTTCGCGATGCGTGGCAACACGGCGGCCGGCAAGTCTCGCGCGATCAAGCAAGGTGGTGCGCCGGAGCTCGAGCAGGCCGTGGCGGCGACGAGCAAGGGCGGCAGCCGCGCGACGGACAAGGAGGGGCTGCGGCACCGCGCGAACAACCCCGACAACTTCAAGCAGGAGATCTACGAGCACGACCCGAGCATCGGCCTGAGCTCGAACCAGGCGCACCTCGAGTCCTCGTACCTCTCGGATCGGTTCCACGAGGCACTGCTCGGCATGCAGGTTGGCGACAAGCCGGCGGACATGCTGATCGACAAGCGGCTCGCGAAGGCGCACGACACCGAGAAGCTGCTCGCGGATGCCAAGAAGTCGGGCCGCCACCTCTCGGTGATGGATGTCGATGCGGATCTCACGACGTCGCTCGCCGGCGTCCTCGGTCGCCCCCACGGCAAGGAGGATCCGATCCCGCCGTTCAACGCCGTGCGCGAGGGCTTCGAGGGCGTGCGCGGTCAGCGGATCGACACGATCCTCGCGATCGCAAACGAGCCGACGGCATCGTACAAGTTGATGGCGACGCAGCCCGACGGCAGCAAGGTGCTCGTAGCCGAGATCAAGCCGTGCAAGCCGGAAGAGATGCCCGTGCTCGTCTCGGAGCGTCTCATCGTGCACCGCCCAGAATTGATAGATCAGCTGCTGCCGACCGAAGCGGAGGCCAAGTCGATTGCGAAGAAGACCGGCCAGACAGAGATCACGCAGGCGCAGATCGATCAGATGACCGCACCGCTGGGTGCGTACGGTGAAGAGCTCAAGGCCAAGCTCGAGCCGCACATCGGAAAAACGTGGGAGAAGGCGGTCGACGACTGGTCCGAGGCCACGCCGCCCGTCAAAGCCCCCGGGGCAGCGCCCGACGGGAGTGGTACAAACTAGCCATGGACGTCGAAGCGCTATTTCAGCGGAAGCGCGCGCAGGCGGCAGCCGAGCTGGCGGAAGCCGAGAAGCAGGCGGAGGAGGCCGGTAAGGAGAAGTTCGATTACACGCGGTTTCGCGCGCTGTTTCGAAACTCGGTTCCTTCGGGCACCGAGGCCGACCACCGCACGGCGTACTACGTGCGCCATCCCGAGATGATGACGATCATGGAGTACGTCAACTTCCTCGAGAGCATCGCGCCCTGGGAAGACAGCCGGTGACGACTGGCATCGCCCGCTCCACCGCGGAGATGCACTTCGTCGCGTCGCTGGAGCCCTGTCCGAAGTGCGGGGCGCCAACGGGGCAGCTCGATCTCAGCGGCGACGGCAACCGCTGGACGCTCTACGGCAAGTGTCCGTCGTGCGCGACGGTGCGCAGCTTCACGTTCGCGACGGATGGCTATCCCGTCGCCAAGACCCACCCGCGGCTCGAGCTCGGCGGCCCCGAGCCGTCGACGGTCCTGTCGCCCTCGGATTTTCAGACCGAGCTCGAACGGCTGATGCCGTTTCTGCGCGACGACCCCGCGACGCTCGACATCGCCAGCTGGAAGACGCGCAGCCAGCTCGCGAACCGCGCCCTGACGTGCCTGCTCGAGCTGCGCAAGTTCCCCGCGGCGAAGCAGCCCGAGCACACCAAGGGCTGGTACGAGCGCGTGCTCGCGCTGACGGAGCGGTTCACCGCCGATGCGCCGCGCACGTGGCTCGTCACCGGCAACGGCAAGCTGCACCCCTCGGCCGAGGTTCGCGCGCTGCTCAACCAGGCGTCGTCGACGCGGCCGCTGACCGTCGCGGACCTCGAGCGGTGGCTATCGATCCGGCGCGACCTCGCGAAGGACTCGGCGGCGAGCGACATCCGCGTCTGGTCCGATGGGGACGGCGTGCACGCCGAGCTGACGTTCCGGCACGGCACGCTCGACGATCTCACCGATGCGTTCCCGAAGCTGCCGACCTCGGCGCCGTCACCGATCAAGACCGAGGTGACCGCCGCGGGCCATCGCGTCGCCGCCGTGATCGAGCACGCCGACAAGCGCGTCTCGAAGGTCACGCTGCACTTCTCGCCCGTCAACTAGCCGGGTGCAGCCAGCGCAGCGGCCCGTACTTGGCCTCGAGCGCCTTCCCCGCGGCCGTCGGCACGCGATGCGTGTTCGTCTCGTCGTAGTACTCGAGGCGATCGACCGGATCGGCGGGATTACCGTCGAGGTTCACCATCTCGAGCGCCTTGAGGTGCGGCGATGCGGCGAGCGCCTCGATGCCGCGCGCGGAGATCGGGTTGTAGCGAAGGTCGAGCTGACGCAGGTGACGCACGTGCGGCGAGGCGGCGAGCGCGATCAGATCGTCGTCGGTGACGCCCTGGTCA
This sequence comes from Deltaproteobacteria bacterium, assembly GCA_019237945.1. Classification (GTDB taxonomy): domain Bacteria; phylum Myxococcota_A; class Polyangia; order Haliangiales; family Haliangiaceae; genus JABFXX01. The sequence continues at coordinate 3,131 of JAFAOG010000417.1, forward strand.
TCGAGGTCGAGCGCCTCGAGCTTCGCGAGCGCCGACGACCGCACGATCTCCGCGATCCTGCCCTTCGCCCCGCGGACCTTGGCGCGCGTCGATGCACGGCCGGCGAGCAGCGCGTCCGCATCGATTGCCGCGTCCTTCGTCGACGTCGCCGCCGGCGCCTTGTCGAGGTGCTGCGCCATCGCCTCGCCCCAGTCCGCGACCTTCGCGGCGAGCTCGTTGAGCTGGCGGTAGCCTGCTGTCTCGGTGGGCTCGAGATCGCGGCGCGCGGCGATCAGATCCGCGATCGCCGTCGAGAAGTTTTGCGCGTTCGTCTGCGCGAGCACCTGGGTCAACCGCGCCGCCGCGTCCTTCATCTGCTGCGCGCGCGCGTGGGCCTGGTTCGCGAGATCGGGGTTGTTCGGGGCGGCGCAGCGCAGGTACGCGACGTCGGCGGCGACGGCGGCCGCGACCGCGGCATCACGCGCATGCTCGCCAGCCTTCGCGGCGGGAGAGCCGTCGGGCGCACCGAGCCCGGCGAGCTTCTTGTCGGCCTCGGCGGCGAGCTTCTCCTCGATCACGAGGCCTTTGCGCAGGAAGTCGATCGCGTGCTTGAGCTGCGGATCGACGGTCGCCGCGTTGCGCTCGACGAGGGCCACTCGCTCGCGGTGGGCAATACGGCGCCAGGGCAGGTACGCGGCCAGATACGCCGTGCCAGGAGACATCCCTGGATTCTAGATCACTGCTTGACGAAGATGCACGACGACAGGATCGGCACCTGCCCGTTGCTGCAGTTGCCGAGCACGTCCGTGAAGCCGGCCGGCGGCGCCCACGACTTCGTGTTGTCGCGGTTGAGCGCGACGTAGACCTCGTCGTCCTGGTACGTCGCCTTGTAGACCCAGAACCAGTCCTCGACCCACACCGTCGTGCGGGCGCCGCGGCGGAGCGCCGGGTGCTGGGCGCGCGCGAGGCCAGCTTTCTGCGCGTTCGCGAGCGACTTCTGCTCCTCCGTCGAGAGGCCGGTGAAGCGCTGCATCTTGCGGTTGTCGGGGTCGATATCGCCCGTCGTGCCGATGTCGTCGCCCTGATAGAGCATCGGCACGTTGTTCGGCGACGTGAACAGGAACGTCTGCGCGAGGCGGAGGCGCTCGTAGCCGCCGCCGTGATTCTGCGACTGGGTGAGCGCGCGGATCTGATCGTGGTTGCCGAAGAAGTTGCCCATCACCGCGCCCGGGTAGCCGCCGGACTGGCCCATCGTCGGCTGCGTCGTCAGGTAGGCGGTGTCGTTGGGGATCGCGAAGTTTGCGAGGTCGCGCATCGATGCGGAGAACGTCAGCAGCGAGGCGGTCGTCTGGTTGTAGTAGCCCTCGTCGACCTGGCCTTGCACCATGTCGGGGCGGACGTGGTAGCGCGCCCAGCCGCCGAGCGATTCGCCGACGATGTAGAACACGGTCGGCTCGTTCGGCAGCGTGTGATCGACGACGGTCGTCTCGATCTCGGCGACGATCGCGGCCTTGAGCGCGCGCACGAAGCGATCGTCCATGTGCTTGAGCGCGTCGGCGCGGAAGCCGTCGAGATCGAATTCCTGGATCTGCCAGAGCGCGTGGTCGACGACGGCCTTGATCGCGTCGGGGTGGTTGCCGTAGTCGAAGTCTGGCATGTCGGTCGTGAACCAGCAGTTGATGCGGTTGTCGTCCCAGTGGCCGTCGCACGGGCTGTACTGCGAGAACCACTCGGGGTGCTGCTGGTAGAGGCGCGCTTCGCGGTGGACGTGGTTCGCGACGAAGTCGGTCAGCACGCGCATGCCACGCGCGTGAGCCTCGCGGACGAGCTCGTGCAGATCGTCCTCGGTGCCGAACGCCGGCTCGACGGGCGTCGTGTAGCCGAGCGTGTTCGTCGGCGTGTAGCCGGTCGCGACCGGGTGATACGAGTGATAGGACGAGTAGCGCGTCTGGTCGGCGAGCGCGACCGCGGGCTGCGAGTTGTGCGAGTCGATGATCGGCGAGCTGATCCAGAGGGTGTTGATGCCCATCTGATCGAAGTAGCCGTCCTTGATCTTCTGCGTGATGCCCTTGAAGTCGCCGCCCTGCCACTGCGAGCGCCGATCGGTGACGCGCGCGAGATCGCCGACCGAGTTGTTGATGTTGTTGCTCGGATCCGCGTCGAAGAAGCGGTCGGTGAAGATCTGGTAGATGATCGCGTCGCGCCACGTGAAGTCGGCGTACTTGACGCCGCTGCCGATCCACATCGGCACCCACAGCGGGCGCAGCGGCGTGCCGTCGGTCGTCTGCAGGCGGAACAGAAAGCTGTACTTCGACGGCGGCAGATTGTCGGCGTGCAGCGTGAACGTCTGGGTGGCGGCGTCGTAGGAGGACGCGGCATCGAACGGGCGCGAGTCGAGGCGGATGTCGCTCTTGTCGAGCGCGATCGTCCCGGCGCCGTGGTAGCGGACGACGACCGAGTACGACGCCGCGCCGGTCTTCGCGCACAGGTCGAAGTCGCCGACCGGCGAGAGCGCGGTGCACTCACCGGCCGTGGCGGAGCCGGAGCCGCCGCCGGGCGGCGTCAGCGTCGGGTCGTCGGAGGACGGGCATCCGGCGAGCAGCACAATCAACCAGGCCCAGCGCATCGCGCGAGGTGAAGCACGGTTCGTGCTCGCGACAGGGCCCGTGAAATCGCGTGGTTATCGCGCGTTCGGCGGCGGCTGCGTTGCGATTCGCAACTAGCGGTGGAACGGCGCCTCGGAGACCCAGTGAAACCCGCGGGTCCGGAGCAGCGGCGGGTCGTCGAGCGCGAGCTCGAGGTGGAGCTGGGCGCCGTCGAGCGTGCCTTCGACGATGATGTGCGTCGCGTCGACGCGCCAGTAGGGCAGGGACTGGCGGTAGAAGCCGCGGACGATCGTCAGCTCCCGGTCGCTGACCTCGGCGCGGCCGAGCATCTGGCGGCGGTCCGTCGCGCGGCGCACCATCGTCCCCCAGCTGCAGACGATCAGCTTGCGCCAGCGCGCGTCGTCGGTGAACAGCGCCGCCTTGTCGACGCCGTCGATGCGCATCCGCTCGACGGTCCACACGCCATCGAGCGCGGTCGGCCTGCGCTCGAGCGAGCGATCGAACGCGCGGTAGTACAGCGGGATCATCGCGAGCACGCCGAGCATCGCGAGCTTGGTCACGAATCGCAGCCGCTCGCCGAGCGCGCTGCCTCGCGGGCGCGGAGGTACGTCGTCGACGCGGTAGCCAAGCGCGGCTCCGACGACGCGCCGCAGCTGCGGCCACGCGATCGCGATCGCCATGACGAGCAGCTCCGTCGAGAACAGCTTGACGGGAACGTCGTAGCAGAAGTTGAGCAGCACGACGTTCGTCATCACCGCGATCACGACGAACGCGCCGAGCACGTAGGTGCGCCGCCACAGCAGCAGCACGCCGCCGACGACCTCCGCGACGCCCGCGAAGATCGTGTACGCGCGCGAGTGGCCCATGAACGTCCACAGCAGGCCCATCGGCGACATCTCGCCGATCGACTGGTCGTAGCGACCGATCCACGGCGTGCGGAACTGGATCGCGTAGACCTTCGCGAAGCCGTAGAGCAGCATGTTCGCGGCGACGAAGTAGCGCAGGTACGTGTGCAGCGCGGCGGTCAGGCGCGGGCGCGGCGCGCGATCGATCGCGGTCCACAGTGCGGCGCCGGCGGCGGCGAGCGTGAGGATCAGCGCCGCCTGCACCCAGTGCCACGTGGTGTCGCCGCTGCCGGTCGGCTGGAAGATCGGCGGATCGATGCGCAACACGTGCTCCGCGAATCTCGCAACGGCCCAGTCCCAGCCGCGGTGGATGGCAGCCGCGAGCGGTCCGGTCCCCGGTACGAGGCCGACCGGAAACGGCGCCACGAACAGCGCTGCGAGGAGGACCCCGAACCGACCATAGGTCGTGCGCATGCCCCGAGCTTACTTCGCTCCCGAGACCCCGGTGCTACCCAGCGCACGGGCGGCGGGTGGCTTATGATGGTGCTCCAGTGGCGAAGCAGACTTATCAGCTTCTCGCGCGGCTAGCCGACCGCGGGATGGGGGAGACGTACCTCGCCCGTGTGGGCGACAAGCTCGTCACGCTCGAGAGACTTCCGAAGAGCCGGCTTGGCGACACGGACGCGGTCAAGGCGTTTCTCGAGGCGGCGCGCGCCGGAGCGCAGCTGTCTCACGACAACATCGCGGCGGTCGTCGATGCGGGCCGGCTCGGCAGCTCGTACTTCGTCGCGACCGAGCACGTCGACGGGGAGTCGCTGCGTACCGTGCTCGAGCACGCGAAGGCGCAGGGCCGCCTGCAGATTCCGCTGCGCGCGGTGCTGACGATCGGCGCGGGCATCGCGTCGGCGCTGCTGCACGCACACGAGCGCAAGAGTGGCGATGGCGCGCCGGGTATCATCCACGGCAACCTGTCGCCGGCGTCGGTGCTGATCAGCCGCGATGGCGGCGTTCGCGTCGTCGATTTCGGCGCGCCCGGCGGACCGCTCGCGTATCGCACGCCGGAGCAGCTCTCCGGCGGCACGCTCGATCGGCGCACCGACCTATTCGCGCTCGGCGCCGTGCTCTACGAGCTGCTGACGCGCGAGCCGGTGTTCGCCCGGGACTCCGACGACGAGACGCGCGCCGCCATCGAGAGCGACATCCGCCCGGTTCCGTCGAAGAGCCGCATGGACGTGCCTGCGGAGCTCGACGCGATCGTCGGCAAGCTGCTCGCGCGCGATCCGGCGAAGCGCTACGTCGATGCCGACGACGTGCTCGTAGACTTCGAGGCCCTCGCGACCAAGCTCGGCTTCCCGATCTCGAGCACCGACCTCGCCCGCGTGATGCGGATCTGGTTTGGCACGGGCCCGAAGCTGTCGACGCTCGACGTGGCGGCGACGGTCGAGTCCGGCGATCTGTCGAGCGATCCGCCCGCGAACGCCGACGAGATCGATCGGTCGATCGAGCGCGTCCCCGGCCTCGGCGTCGCGCTGTTCGAGAGCGAGGAGAACGAGACCGAGGAGGAGCGGCGCGCCGCGAACCCGACGCCGCCGCCGTTCGACGTCCCCGACGAGAGCTTCGAGCAGATCCGCGACCGCATGGCGACCGCGCGCAAGCAGCCCGAGGCGGCCAGCGCACGCGCGCACGCGTACACGACCGTGCCGACGGGGCGCGCGCAGACGATCCCCGGCATCTTCCCGAGCGCGATCGACGACGTGATCAAGCGCGTCACCCAGGCCGCCTCCGAGCGCGGCGCCGCGATCCGCGAGCAGTCGGGCGCGGGCCTCGGCCCTGGTCCGGCGGACCGCCCGAGCGAGCCGATCATCGAGCGCGTCGAGGAGCCCGCCGAGAAGGCGGTCGAGGCACCGGCGATGGCATCGGCGGTCGTCAAGGCCGAGCCCGAGCCGTCGCCGACGACCGGCCCGGTCGGGCGCAGCGGCAGCTCGACCGATGCGGCGAAGCTGATGGCGCAGGCCGAGGCGGCCGAGAGCAGCAACAAGCTCGCGGCGGCGAAGGAGAGCAAGGCCGAGGCGCTCGCCGAGGCGAAGGCTGCGTACAAGGCCGAGGCCGACGAGAAGGCGAAGTCCGAGAAGGACGACGACAAGAAGGCCGACGACAAGAAGGACGATCGCCGACGCTCGAAGGAGCCGTCGTCGAAGATGTCGCTGTCGCGCACGGCGAGCACCGAGTGGTTCGAGCGCGGCGAGCAGGAGGCGAAGGAAGCCCACGCCGCGCACGCGCGGTTCCTCGCGCGCGGCCACGATCACGACCACGATCACGAGGAGCACGAGCATCGCGCGGCGGCGCGTGCGCGAGCGCGCAAGCACGGCATTCTGTATCCGGTGCTCGGGCTCGCGGCGGCGGCACTCGTGATCATCGCGCTGATCAAGATCGCGACGCGCGAGCCGTCGTCGAAGGCGCACCACGATGCCAAGCAGGTCGCGATCGCGGATGCGGCGGGCAGCGATCTCGGATCGAGCGCGATGGGCTCGTCGGAGGTCGGCTCGGGCGTCGCGATGGGCTCGTCGGAGGTCGGCTCGGGCCTCGCGATGGCCGGCTCGGGGTCCGCCGATCTGACGGGTTCGGCATCCGCGATGGTGGGCTCTGGCTCGGCGGTCGCGATGATCGCCGATGCGGCGGTCGCGACGCCGCCGGTCGACGCGGCGACGCCGGATGCGGCCGTCGATGCGGCGAAGCCCGATGCGCCGGTCGATGCGGCGAAGCCCGATGCGGCCGTCAAGCCCGATGCGGCGGTGCGCGTCGATGCGGCCGTGCCCGTCGATGCGGCGGTGAAGCCGGATGCGGCGATCGTCGCGAAGAAGCCCGACGACACGAAGAAGCCGGATACGACGAAGAAGCCCGACACGACGAAGGCCGAGCCGCTGACGATCGAGCAGATGTACGGCAAGGGCGACTTCGCGGGCGCGAACAAGGCGTGCGCGACGAACACGCGGTTCAATCCATCGCGCCTCGAGACGTGCGCGCTCGCCGCGTGCAACGTCAAGGACTCGGCGCTCGCGACGCGCTGGCTGCGGGCGATCGATCGCGCCGAGCGCGACGGCATCATCGCGAAGTGCAAGGACCTCGGCCTCGAGCTGACCGCACCGTAGCCGCCCGGGAACGTGCGAACATGCGGGCGTGACCGATGCGCTCGCCGAGACCGCGACTGCCGGCGCCAGCTCGGCCGCCATCGGCGGGCCGCCGCGTCAGCTCGGGCGCTACCAGATCGAGCGCGAGCTGGGGACGGGCGGCATGGGCGTCGTGTACGCGGCGTTCGATCCGGATCTCGAGCGGCGCGTCGCGCTGAAGATTCTGCGCGCCGGCCCGACCGAGGAGGCGCGCACGCGGCTGCTGCGCGAGGCACGCGCGATGGCGAAGCTGTCGCATCCGAACGTCGTCTCCGTGTTCGAGGTCGGAACGCACGACGGGACGGATGTCGTCGCGATGGAGCTCGTCGACGGCGATTCGCTCGCCGCGTGGCTGCGCGATGCGAACCGGCGCGAGCGCGAGATCCTCGACGCATTTGTCGCCGCGGGCCGCGGCCTCGCCGCCGCGCACGCCGCCGGCCTCGTGCACCGCGACTTCAAGCCGCACAACGTGCTGCGCGCGCGCGACGGGCACATCAAGGTCACCGACTTCGGCCTCGCGCGTCCCGCCGGCGCGGCGCCGGGCGAAGCGCCGAAGGGCCCGGTCACCGAGCCCACGCTCACCGCGACCGGCTCGCTGCTCGGCACGCCCGCCTACATGGCACCCGAGCAGTGGCGCGGCGGCGAGGTCGGCCCCGCGACGGATCAGTTCGCGTTCTGCGTCGCGCTGTGGGAAGCGCTCGCGCACGAGCGGCCGTTTCGCGGCGAGACGTCCGAAGAGCTGCGCGCGAACGTCGAGCGCGGACCGCGATCGCTCGATGCGAGCCGGCTGCCGCGCCGCCTCCGCGAGCTGGTGCGCCGCGGGCTCG
>JAFAOG010000424.1 GCA_019237945.1 Deltaproteobacteria bacterium
GCGGGCGAGAACAGCCAGCGGTTGCGCGCGGTCACGCGAGCCTCCCTGCGACGCCGCGCGCCGTCATGCGAGCACCGCCGCGACCTCGCGGGCCGCGCGCAGCCCATGATCGAACGCCTCCTCGAACAGCGCGAGACCCGACAGATCGGTGTGCGCGACGTGGATCGCGCCGGTCGGTGACGTCGCGCGCGGCGGCCACATGCTGCCGACGCGCGGCCGGATCATCCCGTGGCCCCAGAACGCGACCTCGATGTGATCGACGTGCTCGCGGACATCGGGATGTGCGCGCTCGAGGTCGACGAGGATCGTCTCGGCCCACTCCGCATAGCCGGCCCCCGCGAGCTTCTCGCGCACGTGCTTCGGATCCTCGTCGGTGAACGGGTAGTACCAGGTCCACACCGTCGGCCCGCGATCGCGGCCGCGCTGGTGCGTCGCGCACACGTAGCCGAGGCTCGGGCTGTCGTGAAACACGTTGTCCCACGCAGGCGGCGCGCCGCGACCACGCTCGATCGGGCGACTGCGCAGGTGGACGTTCGCGACGACCCACGCGCCGTAATCGCCGTACGGCATGCCGCGCCGCGACCGGATGACGCGGTTCGCGACGAACGTCGGCGTCGCGACGATCACGCGCTCGGCGCGAATGCCGAACGGGCCGCTCGGACCGATCGCGATCAGCGTGCCGTCATCGGCGATATCGACGACGCTCGTGCCCTTCTCGATCGTCGCCCCGTCGGCGAGCGCCGCGACGAGCGCGTGGTTGCCGTCGGGCCACGTGACGACGGTCTGCGCGGCCGCGCCGGGCGCCTTCTGCCGCGCCGCGAAGTAGAACAGCCCCGCCCACGCGCTCGTCGTCGCGGCGGTCAGCGCGTAGTCGTCGCGGCACGCGTAGTCGCACAGCCAGCGCAGGCGCGGCGACGTCAGCCGGCGCTGATCGAGCCACTCGGCGAACGACAGCTGGTCGAGCACGCGCAGCTCGGCGAAGTCGCTGCCCGTGCGGCGCGGGATCGCGAACGCGCGCCGGCCCTGCGGATCGCGCCAGCCGGCCCACGCGTCGATCTCCTGGCGAAACGCGGTCCACTGCGAGCGGTCCGACGCGCTCGCGCCGGCCTCGAGGTACAGGCCTTCCCACCAGCGGCCGAGGTGCCACACACGCTCCTCGGGCTCGCGGCAGCGCAGCGCCTCGTCGACGATCGGCGTGCCGTCGGCCGCATGCCCCTCGATCGCGCCCATCGAATCGAGCAGCACGGCGAGCTCCTCGTCGCCGCTCTGCGGTGCGACGACATAGTGGGCGCCCCACGGATACGGCGTCACGCTCGTCGCTCCGCCGCGCGCGGTCCCGCCGACGACGTCGTCGAGCTCGAGCACGAGCACGTCCTGCACGCCGCGCCGCCGCAGCTCCCACGCCGCGCCGAGCCCCGCGACGCCACCCCCGACGATCACGACCCGCGCCTGCCGCCACGCGGTCACCGCCGGCACCTGGCCGTCCCGCACGCGATGTCCGCGCGCCATGCCGGTGTCGACGAGCGTTCCCGGCGGCAGGCCCGCCCTGCCCTTCACCCGGCACGCCGCCGCCGCGCCGAGCAGCATCGCGACGAACTCTCTGCGCGTCACTCCCACTTGCGCCACTCGCGCTCGTAGTAGCGAACGAGCGCCTGGTTATCGAGCTGGTTGACCTCGACGGGCACCGGCGACATGTCGACCGGCATCACGAACATCGCGGCGAGCGCCTGCTCGTTGAGAAAGCGCAGCGCGACGTTCGGCACGCGCGTCGGAGGTTGAAACGGCACGCGGCGCGCGAGCGCATAGCCCCACACGCCGAACGACGGCACGGTGACCTGATACGGCTGCACGCTGAGGCCGGCGGCGCGCATCGTCTCGACGATGCACCAGTACGATTTGCGCGCGAACAGCGGCGACGTCGCCTGCACGACCGCGGCACCGCCGGGTGACAGCCGCGCCGCGACGCGCTTGTAGAACAGCTTCGTGTACAGCTTGCCGAGCGCGAACGTGTTCGGATCGGGGAAGTCGACGATGATCACGTCCCACCGCCCGGGGTGCTCGTCGAGCCACACCATCGCGTCGTCGTTGATCACCGTGACGCGGTGGTCCTGGAACGAGTGCCGGTTGAGCTCGCCGAGCGCCGGGAACTTCTTCGCGAGCGAGGTCATCGCGGGATCGAGGTCGACGAGCGTCACTTGCTCGACCGACGAATGAGCGAGCACCTCGCGCAGCGCGAGCCCGTCGCCACCACCGAGGATCAGGATCCTCTTCGGCGGCGCATCGGTCGCCATCATCACCGGATGCACCAGGGCCTCGTGATAGCGGTACTCGTCGCTCGACGAGAACTGCAGGTTGCCGTTGAGGAACAGCTGGAAGCCGGCGCGCCCGTGCGTCACGACGATCCGCTGGTACGGCGTTGTCTCGGTGAACACGACCGGGTCGGCGTACATCTCGTCCTCGGCCCACGTCGTGAAGTGCTCGCTGAACCCGACGCCGGCAAGCAGCACGACCAGCACGATCGCGCCGCGCGCCCGCAGCCCGGTGAGTCCGCGAATCCGCGACCCGAGCAGCCACGTCCCCCACAGCCCGACGCCCGCGTTCGCGACGCCCATGATCAGCGACGACCGCACGAGCCCGAGCTTGGGCACGAGCACGAGCGGGAACATCAGCGCGGCCGCGAGCGCGCCGATGTAGTCGAACGTCAAGACGCGCGACACGAGGTCCTTGAACGCGACCTGCCCCTCGAGCAGGCGCATCAGGATCGGCAGCTCGAGCCCGACGAGCACGCCGATCGCGACGACAAACCCGAGCAGCACGACCTGGAAGTGCACGACCGACCCGAACGCGAGGAACAACACCGGCGCCGAGAACCCACCGACGATCGCGACCGCCAGCTCGATCTCGATGAACTTGCGCGCGAGGTCGCGCTCGATCCGCCGCGACAGCCACGCGCCACCACCCATCGCCGACAGGTACAGCCCGATCACGAGCGAGAACTGGGTCACCGAATCGCCGAGCAGGTAGCTGCCGAGCGTGCCGGCGAGCAGCTCGTACACGAGGCCGCAGATCGCGACGACGAACACGTTGAGATACAACGCGCTCGCGCGGATCGCCGCGTCGGCGGGCTCAGCCGTGGACGGCGGCGGCGATGATGAGGGCGATGCCAATGATGACTCCTGCCATGATCACGCCAAGCGCGACGTTCTGATCTTCCTCGATCTCCTTCTTGATCGAGAACGGCGCGATCTTGACCATGATCCACCACGCGATCGCGAACACGACGAGCCCGATCGCGGCGAACACCGCCGAGCTGACCGCTGCATCTGCCAGGTTGTCGAGCTTCATCATTTCCCTCCGTGGTAGCCGCTGTGCCAGAAGTGGTAGCTGCGATAGCCGCCGGGCGATGACCGCACGCTCGCCGGAACCTCGTCGCGCTCCGGGTCGCTGAATTCACGGCCCGTGTACGCGAACAAGCTGTAGCCGCCGACGACGAGCGCCGCAAATGCGAGCGCGATCCAGCGTGCCCGCGACGCGCGTGCGCGCGGTACCGGCGGATGATCGGGCGCGCTCACGAGAAGGCTCCCGCGATCAGCACGATGACCGCCACCCCGATCGCGAGACAGCCCGCGACGACCGCCGTGCGCCCGGGCAGCGCACCGCGCGAGAAGTTGCCGTTCTCCCAGCGCTTGACCTCGAACGACGTCACGATGCCACCGGCGATCGCGAGCGCGAGCCCCATCACGATGAGCGCCCACGCGAACAGCTTCCAGTGCATCACGCCCTGCCGAACCTTCACCTCGAGCATCGTGTTGCCGCTCGCGCCGTGCTGCGACTCGAACCGCAGCATGTACGTGCCGGCCTGGCGCGGTCCGATGAACTGCGTCGTCTGCGGGTGTCCCTCGCTCCACGATTCGCCGTCCTCGTAGCCGTGGTAGTACTCGAGGTTCGCGTCGAAGCTGGTCACTTCACCGGTGTCGACGTTGACGAGATCGGCGGCCGTGTACGCCCAGTCGTTATCGATGTGCGCGTTCAGCGTGATCGCGATGTTCTGGTTCCCGACGAGCGGAAACTGATCGGTGAACGAGACGTGATCGCTGTCGGGCGTCGCACCGCTGCCGTCGGCGACCGGCGGCGTGCCGGGTGGGATCGTGACGGCGGTGTCGAGCTGCGTGCGCGTCGTCGTCGCCGACGAGACCGCGATCGCGGCGACGCACAGCGCACCGAGTCCCCACAGCAGCACGTTCGGCACGCCCGCGAGCGGTGCCGGAGCATTCGCGCCGGGCGCCGTCGGCGCCGACAGTCCGACCACGGCCGGGCTGAACGCGCGGCGCACCTGGGCGTGCGTCAGGTACGTCGACAGCGACCAGTTGATCTCCTGCTCGGTCGCCTCCTTCGACAGCATTGCCGGCGGCGCGATGTAATCGGTGCCGTCGGAGAGCTCGCCCTGCTCGACGCGCCAGTACAGCTCGCCGAGCACCGTGTCGACGCGCAGCGGGCTCGACTGGTAGGCGCGGAATCGCACGCCGTCGTACGTCGCCTCGATCCTCGCATCGTCGACGGCACCGGCCGCGACGGGCTGCACGTAGCTCCAGTTTCCGTCGGAGCACACGAGCCAGCGGAAGCCGATGCTCGGTGCGTGCAGCAGATATTCGTCGAACGCGTACCAGATGCCGAGGATCTGCGCGGACCGGCGCACGAACGCGATCACGGTCATCTCGCCCTCGGCGAACGTGCCCTTCGTGCCGAGCGCGACGGCCGGCAGCGGCTTCTCCGTCAGCCGCGCGACGACGGTGGCGGCGGCGCCTTCGAGCCCGAGCAGCGAGTTGCAATTCGGGCACGTCACCCGCTGCGTCTCCCCCGGCGCGCGCAGCTCGATCGGCGCGTTGCAATTCGGGCACGCCAGCCGGGACGACGTGATCTTCGCCTCGCGCGCTGGCCCGTCCTCGCCGCCGCGGATGCCGAGGTCCGCGAGCGCGACCTGATTGCCGACGTACACGGCGGGCGTATCGCCCTGCTCGCCGAAGTCGATCGTCGCGAACGTGCCCTGCCCGTCATCGAGATCTACGTACCGGAAGTGCCCCTGCGGCACGAGCTTGAACGGCAGCTCGCCGGTTGCCGCCACGTACGAAGCGCGCGTCGCCTCAGAAACGGTGAACGTCTGCGAGCGCCCGTGCACCGGCAGCTCGACCGTGCGCCCCGGATGAAACTCCTCGAACGGCGGCAGCGCCTCCGTCGTCTCCTCGAACGTCAGGTAGTAGCGGCCCTGCGCCTCCGCGAGCCAGCCCCACTTCCCGCCGTCGAGCTTCGCGTACCACTCCTGCCAGATGCCGCCCGCCGGATGCTGGATCTGCGCCATGCCGACGAGCAGGAAGCCCTGGCTGCCGTAGCGGCCCTCGCTGAACAGCTTCAGCGGCGAGTCGATCGGCGTCAGATCGGCGACCTTGCCGAGCGAGCTGAGCTCGCGGTCCGTGCGCAGCACGGCGTTGCGGCAGTGGTCGCACACGCGCACGAACGAGTCGTCGAAGCGAAACTCGATCGGGGCGCCGCAGTTCGGGCAATTCGTCGTCACGCGCGCCGGACCTCTCGCACCGCGACCTCGCGCGCGCCGAGTGCGTCCGCCAGCAGCGCGTGCCAGCGCGCGGGCGCCCGCGGCGTGCAGCAGTACGCATTGAGCGTGACCGTCGCGGTCTCGGGGAACGTGTGCACGGTCAGGTGCGATTCGCTCAGCAGGTACATCGCCGTGATCCCGCCGGCCCCGCCGAACACGTGCACCGCGCTCGTGACGACGTGCAGGCCCATGTCGGCGACGATCCGATCGAGCAGCGCGACGATCACCTCGCGGTCGCGCAGGCGGTCAGGTGCGCATCCTTGCGCGTCCACCAGCCATTCGATGCCACCCTGCATCTCGCGGCGACGCTATCACGATCGCCCACGCGTGAAGTCCTCCCGACACGCGCGTGAAAACCGCGTGATCCGCCCAGCGCGGGCGTATGCTGCGGCCGATCGTGGAGCAGGTGGCTGAACAGGCAGGCGGCTCACGTCGCATGGTCCCCGCGCTGTGGGGAAGCGGAGGCTCCGAAGAGGAAGGCCGCGAGTACCTGCGCGCGCGCATGACCACGCTGTGGAAGGTCATGTTCTGGGCGTTCGTCGCCCTGATCGGCTCGCAGCTCGTGCTGTACGAGGTCTACGAGCCGTCGATCAAGCCGTACCACCAGGACCGGATCTACGTCGCGGCGACGATCGGCCTCGCGATCATGGCCGTGATCTGGCGCGGCGTGCTCGCGCGCAACACGAAGCTGTCGATCGATCAGCTGTACGCGATCGACACGTTCTACTCGATCGCCTCGGGGACGATCCTCGGGTTCTGCGCGATCTGCGCGGAGGACTTCCCGCCGTCGCACTACGTGTGCCTGATCTACGGCGCGTACGCCGTGTTCGCGCGCGCGATCGTCGTGCCGTCGTCCGGGCGCCGGACCCTCGTGGTCGCATCGCTCAACTTCGTGCCGCTGATCGTCGCGGCGCTCTATCTCACGATCTACGGCAACGTCCAGCTGCCGCGCTCGGTGTTCTTCCTCGGCGGGCTGTCGCTCAGCGTCGTCGCCGTGATCCTCGCCGCACTCGGCTCCGACCGCATCTACGGTCTGCGCCAGAAGGTCACCGAGGTGATGCAGCTCGGCAAGTACGTGCTCGGCGAGAAGATCGGCGAAGGCGGCATGGGCAAGGTCTACGAGGCGCGCCACCTGCTGCTGCGCCGGCCGACCGCGATCAAGCTGATGCACGCGAACAAGCCCGAGTACATGCAGCGCTTCGAGGCCGAGGTGCAGGCGATGAGCGAGCTGACGCACCCGAACACCGCCGCCGTCTACGACTACGGCCAGAGCGACGGCGTGTTCTACTACGCGATGGAGTATCTCGGCGACGGCATCGACCTCGCCAAGCTGATCCGCATGTACGGCGCGCAGCCGTCGGGCCGCGTCGCGAAGATCCTCGAGCAGATCTGCGGCGCGCTCGCCGAAGCGCACGAGCGCAAGCTGATCCACCGCGACATCAAGCCGAACAACATCATCCTGTGCGAGCGCGGCCTGATCCCCGACGTCGCGAAGGTCGTCGACTTCGGGCTCGTCAAGGACATCGCGCCCGAGGCGGCCGGCCAGTCGACCCAGGTGATCGTCGGCACGCCGCACTACCTCGCCCCCGAGCAGCTGCTCGGCCGGCCGATCGGCCCGCCCGTCGACCTCTACGCGCTCGGCCTCGTCGGCTACGAGCTGCTGACCGGCAAGAAGCCGTTCGAGGGCAAGACCGTGATGGAGTACGCGACCAAGCACATCACGCAGAAGCCCAGCCCGCCGTCGCAGGTATCTGCGATCCACATCCCGCGCGAGCTCGAGGCGATCATCATGAAGTGCCTCGAGAAGGAGCCCGACCATCGCTTCACGAGCGCCACCGAGATGGCCGATGCGCTGCGCGCCCTGCCGACCGGCGACGACTGGACGCGCGAGAACGCCCGCGCCTGGTGGCGCGAGTACGGGACCAAGCGAAAGGCCGAGATCGCGATGACCCAGCAGGCAACCCGCGAGATCACGGTCGACCTCAAGCAGCGGACGTGAGCTTCACGTGAACCCACGAGCGCGGTCCAACCAATCAGCTACACCAAGCCCATGGCAGCGGTCGTAGGTATCTTGCTCGTCGTGCTGGTGGTGGCCGTCGTGATCGACATGGTGGCGCGGATGGAGAAGCCCGTGCCTCGTGATCCTGCGGCGGTCTCGTCGACCACGCAGAAGATCATCGTCGATCTGAAGAAGCGACACTGACCGGGCACGCGATGTAGTAACCGCGCCCCGGTGCGACCGCGAGCGCGCTCTCGACGCCGAGCTCGCCGAGCTCCTGGCGCAAGCGCCGCACGACCTGGCGCACGTTCTCTTCGTTCGCGTACTTCGACTGGAACGGCAGATCGCGCGCGAGCTGCTTCGTCGACACGCAGCCGCGCACCGCCGACGGCATGTCCTTCTCCTCGGTCGCCCGCGCGCACAGCGCCCGCAGCAGCTGGTACTCGAGCTTCGCGAGCGTGCGCTCGTTCCACTTCTCGCTGCCTTCGAGTCGCGACAGCAGCGCGCCACCCGCCTCGGGGTCCGTCGTGCCCACGAGGCACAGCTCGACCGAGCCGGGCGTGATCTGGAACCGGACGAGGCCCCCGCCGACGCTCGCGGTCGCCATCGAAGGCGGCGGCAGCGGCTCGACGCGGACCTCGGTGAGAAACCACATCGCGACGTCGCCGATCTTGAGCACGTGCCGCCCGTTGAGCGTCACCCTGCCCTGCACGCGCGTGCCATCGACGAACGTGCCGTTGCGGCTGCCGAGGTCGCGCACCGTCCAGCCGCTATCGGTCTTCTTGAGCTCCGCGTGCTCGCGCGACACGCTGCTTGCCAGCACGACGAGCTCGCCCTCGTGGTTGCGGCCGATCGAGGTCTTCGCGGCGATCGCATGCGGCGCGCCGAAGCCATCGACGACCCACGTCTCCGCGTCATCCGCATCGATGTTGCTGCGAATGTGCTCGGCGATCAGCCCTTCGCACGGCGGCACCTCGTGCGCGCACGCGCGGCAAAGTGCCCCGACCTCCACCGCACTACCACAGCACAGGCAGCCCATCGCCGCCCAGTCTAGCCTAACCCGCGAGCCGGTTGAACCGAGTCGAGGATCGCCGAGCAGGGGGTGCGAGCGCGAGGAGTCGCCCCGAAGCGCTCCCGGGCGGAACGCGAGCCGGCGGCGACGACGCGATCGCGCGCCCTGCCGCGGCGAGACCGACTCGGGGCAGCCGGCTCGCGGGTTAGCGCCAGGGCTTGTAGTGCGGGTTCAGCAGCGGGGTACCCGCCGAGATCAGGATCGGATGGGTCGCCAGGACGTCGGAGATGACCTTGCTGGAGGTCGCCCGCGTCGCGTTGAACGAGCAAATACACACGAACGGGTACTGCGCAAACACCTCGTCGTTTGCTCTCGCCTCGAACTCGACCGCACGCTCGATGCCCGGCACGTCGGCGAGCAGGTACGTCATCTCGACGGAGAACCGCACGCGGCGATAGCCATCGGCGGCCGCCTGCTGCGCGAGGCCTCGCACGCCGTCGAGCGCGCGCTCGCAATCGAAGCGGCCGTCGCCAAAGAACGCATCCTTCGCGGTCATCAGCATCAGCCGTCCCGCGGCGGTCAGCGCGTCGACATCGGCGCCGGTGCGGCGAAGAGCATCGGCGACGCGCGACGTGTCGAGATCGTCCGCGACGTACACGACCTTGTCGCCCGCCTCGATGCCGGCGACGAGATACGGCACGACGCAGTCGAGCAGCTCCTCGGGGCGCCAGTACATGATCGCCGCGTGGTCGCCGGTGCGTAGCGCGGCGCGCTCGCTGCCGAGCGAGACGGCGAGCTGTTCGGAAGGGGCTGGCGCGGGTTTCGCTCCGGTCATGCGGTCGTCGAGAGCTTCAGGGGTAAATGCAATGCTGGTTGCCATGACACTCCTCAGCTCGGCTGGAGGCGGCCGAGCACGGTGACGAGTTGATCGAAATCGACGGGCTTGCCGAGCTGCACTTCAAAGCCGGCCGCGCGGCTGCGCTGGACATCGTTGTGCTGCCCGTAGCCGGTGACCGCGACGAGACGCGGCGGATGCTGCAGCTGGGTGCGCAGGTGGCGCGCGAGCTCGTAGCCGTCCATGACGGGCAGCGACAGATCGATCAAGGCGATGCCGGGACGGAGCTCGTCCGCGATCGCGAGCGCGCGTGGCGCATCGTGCGCGACGGCGACCTCGTAGCCGATCGTGCGCAGCAGCTCCGCGATCATCGTCGCGGCATCGATGTTGTCATCGACGACCAGCAAGCGGCCCGCGGCACCATCGGCGACCTTCGCGACGGCGGGACGCGGCGCCATCGGCAGGCGGACCGTGAATGTCGTGCGACCGGGCACGGTGTCGAGCTCGACGCTACCGCCGTGCAGCGTGGTCAGGCTGCGAACGAGCGCGAGGCCGAGGCCGAGGCCTCCCTGCGCGCGATCGGTGACGCGCTTGCCCTGCACGAACGGCTCGAACACCTCGGGGACGAGCTCGGGCGGGATGCCGGGTCCGTTGTCGGTGACGGTCGCGCTCGCCTCGTCCGCCTCGCGCGCGGCCGCGATCGCGATCTCGCTGCGCGGTGGCGAATACTTCGCGGCGTTGTTGAGGAGGTTCGTGAACACCTGGGCGAGCCGCACGGGATCGCCGTCGACGATCAGACCGCGCGGCACGTCGACCGCGAGCTTGTGCGAGCGCTGTTCGAGCAGCGGGCTCGCAAGCTCGACGGCCTTCGCGATGACGTCGGCGAGATCGACCGTTTCCTTGCGCAGCTCGATCTTGCCGCGCGTGATGCGCGAGATATCGAGCAGGTCGTCGATCAGGCGCGTCATGTACTCGCTCTGCCGCCGGATCACGTCGCGCTCGCGCTCGAAGCCAGCGCCGCGAAATGCCATCAGATCGAGGGCCGTCACGATCGGCGCGAGCGGGTTGCGCAGCTCGTGGCCGAGCACGGCGAGGAACTGATCCTTGCGACGATCGGCCTCCTGCAGCCGATCCATCGCCTCGCGCTGCTGCTCGAACAGCATCGCGTTGTCGAGCGCGGCCGATGCACGCCGCCCGAGCTCCTCGACGACGAGCAGGTCGTCGCGGTCCCACTGATGCCCGTGCAGCGACGCCAGCACGACGACGCCGAGTGGCTCGCCGCGCGCGACCAGACCGACCGCGACGCCGGTTCCCTTCGCGAAGTCGAGTGGCTTCGGCGTCTCGCCGGCGACGGGAGTCAGCTCCCGCGCGAGCTCCCACACGGCCTCGCGGGTCAAGTACGGCACGTGCCCCACCTCGACGAGGCGCGGCGCGCCTTGCTCCAGCGTGTAGACGGCGGCCCAGTCCGCGAGCACCGAGATCGCCATGTTCGCGATCGTGCCGAGCGTCGCCTGGCGATCCCGACACGCGACGAGCGCCCGGCTCGCCTCGGCGAGCACGTTGAGCCGCTCCTCGATCCGCTTCTGCGGCGTGACGTCGTGCAGCTCGCTGACGAACCCACCCGACGGATGCGGCGTGTAGTTCGTCTCGATCCAGCGGACGGTGCCGTCGGGGAATGGCAGCCGCGCGACATAGCGGACCGGGTGGCCGCCGAGCACGCGCTCGAGATGAGGTCTCATCACCTCGTAGCCGGCGGGCCCGAATACGTCGCGGACGTGGTGGCCGATCACATCGCCGAACAGCGGTCCGTAGAGCCCCCGGAACGCCTTGTTCGCGACGCGAAAGTGCTCCTCGGCGTCGATGTAGGCGACCGCCGCGGGTATCGCGTCGATGATGTCGATCAGCTGCTCCGCGGACGCCACCGGCGTCACCCCGCGTTCATCATTCGCGCCAGCGCTCGGAAGCCTCACAGGCGCAGCCTACCCAGTCGAAACACGGGAGTGCTCGCGGGGCAGTGCGTCCCCACCGTGCGCTCACGCTCGCTGTGCGTCACGGATACGGCTGGATCAGCACCTCGTTCGACGTCGGCAGCGGGATCAGGATGCGGTTGCGGATCGAGTCATACGCGATACCCGCCGGGGCGCCCAGGTGCTCGACGGCCATCACCGGCTTCTTGCCGTCGACGACGCGGTAGACGCCGTTGCCCTCCCAGCTGGTGACGAGCAGCGATCCGTCGGGCATCCGCGCGAGCCCGTCGAGCTCGCCGGTGGGCAGCGTCGCGATCAGATCCTTGTGGCCGTCGGCGCCGAGGCGAAACACGCCGTTCTCGCTCCCCATGAACTCGATCACGGTCATCCCCTCGGGCGTGTTCTCGATCCCGTTCGGGCCGTGCAGCGCGTCGCCGCTGGCGAGCTCGACCGGCTTGCCGTCATCGAACCGATAGATTGCGAACGGCCGCTTCGTCACCGGACCTTCCGGCGTCAGCACGATGCCGGTCTCGGTGACGAGCACGTGACCCTGATCATCGATCGCGAGGTCGTTGAGGAACACCGACCCCGGCACCTCCCACGTCCCGGTCGGCTTGCCGGTCTTGCGATCGAACAGGCGCACCGCGTGGTTGTCCGCGACGTAGAGCGTGTCGCTGCCGATCACCATCCCGCGCGGCGCGTGGAGCGTGATGTCGGGCTGGCGGCCGTCGATGAAGAAGCGATCGAGAAACTCGCCGTTCGGCGACACCTTCGAGATGTACCCGTTGTCGTCATCCCACGCCGGATCGCCGTTCATGTTCGAGATGAAGTAGATGTCCTGATCCGGATCCCACACGACCGTCTCGGGCATCGCGAGGCCGTCGGTGATGTCGATCGCGATCGCGGTCGTCGCGGTCGGCGACGTTGTGGCCATCTCGGGATGCTCGTGCACGGTCGGCGCCGGCAGCGGCGACGTGCGGCTGCTGCACGCGGCCAGGAAGACGACGAGCCTCTTCATTGCAGCGTCCTCAGGAATGCGACCAGCGCGGTCAGCTCGTCGCCGGTGAGCTGGTCGAGGTTCGGCATCTCGCTGTCGGGCTTGAGCGTCTGCGCGCGGACGATCCACGCCGCGAGATACGCATGCGAATTCGGGATCGCGTTCGCCGCGAGCTGGGCGCGGCCGGCGACGTGCGTGAGGTCTGGGCCGACGGTCGCGAGCGCGCGCGTCCCGCGGATCGTGTGGCACGTGCTGCAGCTCTTCATCTCGAACACCTCGAGCCCCGTGATCGCCGGCTCGCTCTGCGGCAGGATCGCGGGCTGGCTCTCCTTGTAGCGCCACGCCTTGTACGCGGCATCATCCTGCGCGACGACGGCCATCCGCATCAGCGCGTGCTGCTCGCCGCAGTACTCGGCGCACTGGCCTTCGTAGCGACCCGGGACATCTGCCTCGATCGTGATCGTGTTGTCGCGCCCGGGGATCAGATCGACCTTGCCGTGCAGCTCGGGGATCCAGAACGAGTGGATGACGTCGTTGCTCTTCAGCTCGATCGTCACCGGGCGGCCGGCCGGGATGTGGATCTCGTTCGCGGTCGTGAAGACGTCGGGACCGTTGTAGCGGACCTCCCACCACCACTGGTGGCCAGTCACGGTGATCTCCGGCTTCATCGCCATGTCGTGGTGGTGCGCGCCTTCGATCGGCACCGCATCCATCACGACGAGCGAGCCGATGAAGCAGCCGAGGAACACGACGGCCGGCGCAACGAGGCCAAACGCGATCACCCAGCCCTTGCCGCCGCCTTCGTTCCACGGCAGGTGCTCGGCGAACGAACCGCGCCGGCCGCGCAGCATCAGGTAGCCGAGCAGCGCCCAGACCGCGGCGATCACCGCGAGGAACACGAGGAAGATCACCCAGGCAAGGCTGGCGGTCCACCGCGCGCCCGGGCCGCTCGGATCGCCGAGCCAGTCGGTCATTTGCCCTGCTCCGGCGGCGGCGGGTTCTGGACCTGCGGGCGCGCGAGCCCGGCGGTCGTGTTCGGTGGCGCTTCGGTGTCGGCCGCGATCGACGGCCTGTCGGGCTCCATCGCCGTCCGCAGCGAGCGGATGTACGCGACGAGCTTCCACACGTGATCCTCGGGCAGCTTCGTGCCCCACGCCGGCATGCCGAACCCGCGGCCCTCGGCGATCGAGTCGTAGATCTGTGCGTCGGTGTCACCGTAGCGCCAGTCGACGTCGCGCAGGCTCGGCCCCATGCCGCCACCGCCGTGATCGCCGTGACAGCCGGCGCAGTTGTAGCGCTGGAACAGCTTGAAGCCTTCCTCGACGGCGACGTCGTCGTTCTTCGTGTACGGGTTCGGGTTCGCCTGCGAGGCCTCGCCGGGCCCCGGCACGGGACCGACGGGCACGTCGATCGCGGCGGTCGCCCCGGTCGTGTCGCGATGCTTCGTCGGCGCCTGGCAAGCCGCGAGCACGAGCGCGAAGAGACACGTCCTAGTCATGCTTCGCCTCCTGAGGCGGCAGTCGCGGCACGCCATAGTCGTCGAGGATCGCGGCGATCGCGCGCTCCTCCTTCGCGATCACCTGCTCGACCTTCGCGCTCAGCTCGCGGTCTTGCTTGCGCACGCCCATCGCGATGCCGAACGTGAATCGGTTGCCCGGCGGATCGACCGCGGGCGTCACCGGGTGCAGCTCGAGCGGCAGGCGCTTCGCGGCGTATCCCGCAAGCGGACCCCACACGATCGCGACGTCGACGTCGCCGTGCGCGACCGCATCGATGATGTTCGTCGCGGGATTCTGCTGCGAGTAGTCCCCGTAGATCGGGAAGCCGACGACGCGGTCGTAGAGGCCACGCCGCGCGAGCGCCTCGACGGCCGGCGGGTTCTCGTAGTCGTCGCCGGTGATCTGGACGCCGATCTTCAGATCCTTGAGCCGCGGATCGTCGAGCGACGTGATCGCGAGCGCGCGATCGGTGCGCGACACGAACACGTACGTCGACCGGTAGTACGGCTTTGTCGGGGCGACGAGCTCGTAGCCCGCCGGCACGCCGATCACGAGGTCGCAGGTGCGCGCCTTCAGCGTGCGGCGGATGAACCCGCGGCGCTGCGGCATCCATGCGTACTCGAGCTGCGCGCCGAGATCGTGGGCGACGAGCTGCGCGATCTGGTTCTCGAAGCCTTCGCCCTTGTCGTTCGAGAACGGCAGGTTGTTCGGATCCGCGCACACGCGCAGCACGGGCGGGCCGGAGTCGGCCTCCGCGCACGCGCCGAGCAGCGCGAGGCTAAAGACTAAACACGTAGAGCGCATCGCCAGGTCCTGTGTATTTCTTGATGTCCTTCATCGCGCCGACGACGCCGAGCACGGCATACGGATCGTCCTCCGAGACATCGGGGAACGCGACCGCGCCCATCCAGCCACCGACGCCCGCGTAGATCGCGACGTACTGCTTGCCGTCGGCGCCGAGAAACGTGATCGGGTTGCCGATGATTCCGCTGCCGAGACGCATCTGCCACATCACGGCACCGGTCTTCGCGTCGACCGCCTTGAACCAGCCGTCCATCGTTCCGTAGAACACGAGGTCGCCGCCGGTCGCGAGCACGCCGCCGGTCAGCGGCAGCACGGGCTCCTGGATCGACCACGCCTTCTTCTGCGTCTTGAGATCCCAGCCGATCAGCTCTCCCTGGTAGCCGCCGGGGCCGGGATACATCTTCACGCTCGCGCCAAGGTACGGCGTGCCCTCGATGTAGTTCGCATCGACGCCCTCGTAGTCCATGCAGGTGTTGTGGGCCGGGATGTAGAGCATGCCCGTCCTCGGCGAGACGGCGGAGGGCGAGAACTCCTTCGCGCCTGTCGACGACGGGCAGATGTTCTTCACGACGACGCCGTGCTTGGTCTGCTTCGTCGGATCCTTGACGGGCTCGCCCTTCTTCAGGTCCCACGACGATGCCCAGTTCGTCGGCTCGAACTTCTCCGCGCTGAGCACCTCGCCGGTCTCGCGATCGATCACGAACATGAAGCCCGAGCGACCGGGATGCAGCAGGACCTTGCGCATCTTGCCCTGCCACTCCATGTCGATCGCGATGTTCTCGTTGATCTCGTCGTAGTCCCACGAGTCGTGCGGGACGAGTTGGGTAACCCACTTGACGTGACCGGTCTTGAGATCGCGCGCGAACACCGCGCACGACCACTTGTTGTCACCGGGCCGAACGTCCGGGTTCCAGACACCCGGGTTTCCCGTCGAGTAGAACAGCGTCTGCGTCTCGGGGTCGTACGACAGCCAGCCCCACACCGTGCCGCCGCCGAGCTTCCACTGATCGACGGGCCAGGTCTTCACGCCGAGGTCTTTGCCCTGATCGTGCGGGTAGAACATCTTTGTCGTGCCGTCGATCAGCACCTCGTTGTCGGGGCCCGTGTTGTAGCCGCGCCACACCTCGTGGCCGGTCCTGACGTCGAGCGCGACGACCTTGCCGCGCACGCCGAGCTCGCCGCCCGAGTTGCCGACGATCACGAGGTCGCCGACCGCGAGCGCCGCCGCCGTCAGCGTCTCGCCGCGATTGATGTCGCCGACGGTCGCGCGCCATACCTCGGTGCCCTTCTCGGCATCGACCGCGACGACGTGGCCATCGAGCAAGCTGTAGATGATCTTGCCGTCGGCGTACGAGGCGCCGCGGTTGACGACGTCGCAGCACGCGATGCCGACCGAGCGCGGATCGGGATGCGGCCGGAACAGCCACTTGAGCTGGCCGTTCTTCGTCAGGTCGAGCGCCATCAGGTTGTTCGGGTACGGCGTCACGACGTACATCACGCCGTTGACGACGAGCGGGTTGCCTTCATGGCCGTGCGGGACGCCCGTCGTCACCGTCGAGACGATCTTGAGGCCCTTGACGTTCTGCGGCGTCAGCTGCGCGAGCGGCGAGTAGCGCGTGTTCGCGAGGTCGCCGGCCGGCAGCGTCCACTCGCCGTTGGGCAGCGGCGACACGAGCCTCACTTGCGCCGGGCCCTCGGGTTGACCGTTCGGAGGGCCGCTCGCCTCGACGGAGCCGCCCGACGACGATCCGCATGCCGCGACCAGCAACAACAGCGCGCTAGTCCAGCGTGTAGAGATAGGCCGCGACATCTCGCGCCTCCTTCTGGGTGAGTCCGAGCGTCGGCATCGCCGTGTGCAGCTCGATCTGGTGAGGGTCGCGCACCCAGCGCTCGAGGTTCTCGGGCGTGTTCGGCAGCTCGCCGCCGATGTACGCGCGCTTCGCGAAGCCGCCGAGCGGTGGCCCGACGCGTCCGCCGGGCGCATCGACGCCCGGAATGTCGTGACACGCCGCGCAGCCGTACGCGCGGATCGCGTCCTTGCCGGCGCTCGGATTGCCGCCGGTCGCGGGCTCGAAGTCATGCGAGCTGCCGCACGCGGCGAGGACGAGGATCGTGGCGAGTAGAGTCTTCATGAGCGGAGGTTCGGGACGACGTAGAGGAGCGTCACGATGACGAGCCACACGGCGTCGACGAAGTGCCAGTACATCGCCGCCGCATGCAGCGGCTTGTGGGGCGGCCGATCCGGGTCGAGCGACGGCTGGAACAGCACGTAGCCGAGCATCGCGAGACCGACGATCAGGTGAGCGGCGTGGAACGAGGTGATCGTGTAGAAGATCGATGCGTACGAGTGCTCGGTCGGCAGCATCTCGCGCAGGTGCACGTGGTACTCGACGGCCTGCACGACGACGAACACGACGCCGAGCAGCAACGTCAGCGCGATCGCGATGCGCGCCCGCACGTACTGGCCGAGCTCGACGCGCTTCTCGCCCCAGTGGAGCACGACGCTGCTCGCGACGAGGATCCCGAGCATCACGAGCGCGAACGACATCTTCGGCGCCTTCTCCAAGGGCCAGTGAGGCTGGATCGAGCCGAGGAAGTAGTAGGCGACGAACAGCGAGGCGAACAGCGTCGCCTCGGTCGCGATGAGCCAGATCATGCCGAAGCTGCCCTCGTGCTGATCGAGCGCGGCGGGGAGTACCTCGTCGGCGGGCGGCGGCTCGGGGCGCTTGATCGGCTTGGGCCACTGCCACGCCGCGAACGTCACGCCGGTCGCGACGCCGATGCCGATCGCGATCCACACGGCCTTGAACAGCAGCGCCGTGAAGACGCCGAAGAAGCCGATCGTTGCCGCGAGCGGCCACAGCGAGTCATCCGGGGCCTGCGCGACCGACAGCGGCTCGGCCGTCTTCCAGTGCGTCGTCAGCGTCAGCCGCTCCTGGTCGAACACGCGGTCGTCGTTCGGATCGTGCTCCTCGTCGTGCTCGTCCCACAGCGGGTGCAGCGTCGCGACCGTCGGGAGGTGAACCGTGCCGTAGACCGGCGGCGGCGACGCGGTGTCCCACTCGAGCGTGTCGGCGTTCCACGGGTTGCGGCCCGCGACGATGCCGCGCGACCGGCTGATGAAGACGTTGATGATCGTCAGGAGGATGCCGATCGTCAGGATCGCGGCGCCGACGGTCTCGATCTGGTTCGCGAGCACCCACGGCCGATCGGCGCCGTAGGTGTAGATCCGGCGCGTCATGCCGAGCACGCCGGTGATGTGCATCGGGAAGAACGTCAGCATGAAGCCGACGAACATCGTCACGAACGACCACGTGCCGAGCCGTTCGTTCAGCATGCGGCCCGTGATCTTCGGGTACCAGTAGTAGATCGCCGCGAACACCGGGAACACGTTCGCGCCGATCAGCACGTAGTGAAGGTGCGCGACAACGAAGTAGCTGTCGGTCACCTGCCAGTCGAGCGGGATCAACGCGACGATCACACCGGAGAGGCCGCCGATCGCGAACGACGCGAGGAAACCGATGCAGTAGAGCATCGGCGTCGCGAACACGATGCGCCCCTTGACCATCGTCGCGAGCCACGCCGCGAACTGGATCGCGGAGAACACGCTGAGCACCATGCTCGCCGCCGAGAAGAAGCTCATCGCCCCGTGATGCCCGCCGTTGGCGAACATGTGGTGCAGCCACACCGAGAACCCGACGGTGCCGGTGAGGACCGTCGCGGCCGCGACCCACCGGTAACCGACGATCGGACGCCGGCAGAACACGGGCAGGATCATCGAGATGAAGCCGGTCGCGGGCAGGAAGATCACGTAGACCCACGGGTGGCCGAAGAACCAGAACAGGTGCTGCCACAGCACCGGATCGCCGCCGTGCGACAGGTCGAAGAAGTGGAAGTGCCACTGGCGCTGCAGCTCGAGGAACGTGCACGCGACCGTCAGCGACGGCAGCGCGAACACCGTGACGATCGATGCGGTCAGCGTCGAGTACAGCATCAGCGGCATCTTCGACAGCGACATGCCGGGCGCGCGATGCCGCAGGATTGTCGCGATCAGGTTGATCGCGCCGCCGGTCGTCGAGATCGTCAGGAAGATCAGCGACAGCGCGTAGAGGTCCATGCCGAGGCCGGGCGAATACCTGCGCTCGGAGAACGGCGTGTACGCGAACCAGCCCGCATCCGGCGCCTGCCCGAACGGCAAGCCGAGGAACAGGAAGATGCCCGACGCGAGGAAGACCCAGTACGTGAACGCGTTGAGGCGCGGATACGCCATGTCGCGTGCGCCGATCATCAGCGGCACGACGTAGACCGCGATTCCCGACAGGATCGGCGACGCGTACCAGAAGATCATCGTCACGCCGTGCATCGTGAAGACCTGGTCGTAGGCCTCCGGCGTCAGCACGCGACGGTTCGGGCCGGCGAGTTGCCATCGCATCAACGCCGCGAGCAGACCTCCCGCGATCAAGAAGGCGAAGGCGGTGATGATGTAGCGCTTGCCGATCTTCTTGTGATCGACCGTGCCGAGCACGCCCTTGAGGCCGGGCTTCCCCTTCCACAGGGACGTGAGGCGCTCCACCGAGCCGGGCATCGCCGCACCCCGTTGCAAGACAATTGCCCAGCGCGCAGCTGCGCGCGAACGTCACACGTGCGGCTTGTTCCAGCGAAGCGAGTACCGCCATCCCAGGTGCCTGCGCACCATCGCGCCCGGAAGCGCACGCTCCGCCACCCGCCGGATCTCCGCGAGGGAGGGCAGCGCATCATCGCGGTGGGCGGCCCACGCGGCGGCCAGTTCGTGCGCGATCGTCTCGCGCGTGCGGAGAAGCCACGAAATGGCGTTGTACGGGAGCTCGGCGATGCCGCGCGCCTCGAACAGATCGACGACCAGCACACGACCGCCCGGCGCGACCGCGCTCGCCATCCGGGCCAGCCCCTCCGCGAGCGGCAGGTGGTGCAGCGTATTCACCGCGATCGCGACGTCGAAGCCGCGCGGCGACAGCCGCCGGAGATCACCGACGCGATAATCGATCGCGAGATGCCCCGGCGTGCGGCCGCGCGCGAGATCGATCATGCCCGGCGCGAGATCGATCGCGGTGACGCGGGCCCCGCGCCGCGCCATCATCCGCGCGAGCGCACCGGTGCCGCAGCCGATCTCGAGCACGCGCGTGCGCATGCCGAGCGTCTCGACAAGCCGGCGGGCGGGTGCCTCGACGTGATCCGGCGGCTCCGCCGCGGCGATGCGGTCGAAGTCGGCACGGACGGTCTCGGCGAGCATGGCAGGACAACGCCCTGCCGCGCCTCGCTATTTCCCGGGCGCGAACACGTACTCGTGCTGGCCGTCGCGCGTGACGAGGCCACGTGGATCGAGGACGAATTCGAAGCCGCCGAGGCCGGGCGCGGTCGTCACGAAGGACGTGGTGCCGTCGGGATTCGCCTTCGACGCGACCTCGGTCTTGAACTCGCCGAAATCGAACACGGTCGTCTTGCCCTTCGTGACGGCGACGTCGCCGAGCGCATCGTTGTGGTAGTGCGCGGCGAGCTTGGCGACGGCGGCCGGATCCGCCGGCACGGTCAGCTGCTTGCGCTGCGCGGCGAGCTCCTCGTACCACTGCTTCGCGGCCGCCGCGATGTTCGCATCCGCCTCGGGGCGGCCGTCGAACAGGACCTCGAGCAGCTTGCGGCGGAACTGATCGCGCAGCAGCCACCCCGGATCGCCGTTGGTCAGCACGACCGCGCCGACGCCGACCTCGGGCAGCCAGATCATGTCGCTGTGATAGCCGACGAGGTCACCGCCGTGGTGCACGACGGGCGTGCCGTACTTCGTGTCGACGACGAGCCCCATCCCGTACGTCGCGTCCTTGCTGATCGCGACCTGCGGCGCGCGCCGCGCGAGCAGCGCTTCCTTCGACACGTACGCCTTGCCGTCGGGGAGCGTGCCGTCCGCGAGCTCCATCTGCACGTACTTGAGCATGTCGTTGACCGTGCTCCACGCCGCGCCGGCCGGCCGCAGCGGCAGGATCGAATCGTTGACCGCGGTCAGCGCGTGCGTCGTCTTGCCGTCGATGTCGGGCGAATGAGAGCCCGCGTGGTCGCCGCGCAGTGCGCGCTTGGTGTCGAAGAACGTTGCCTTCATGCCGAGCGGATCGAGCACCGTCTCCTGCAGCGCCTTGTCGTATGCGGCGCCGAGCTCGAGCTTGGGATATTTGACGTGACCGGCGACGAAGCCGGCCGCGCCCGCCATCGAGTTCGAGTACTGGAACAGCTCGCCGAACTTCGACGTTGGCTGCATCTTCGCGAGCTGCGCGAGTGCGGTCTCGGGTGTCGCGTGCGCGTACTCGAAGATCCACTCGAGGTCCTGCCGCGGCATTCCGGTGCACGCACAGATCAGGTGCTTGACGAGCACCTGCTTCGTCGTCTCCGGATCACCGAGGCCGAACGACGGCAGCAGCTGGATGACCGGCGTGTCCCACGTGAGCAGCTTCGCGTCGACCTCCTTCGCGAGCAGCAGCGTCGTCAGCGCCTTCGTGTTCGACGCGATCATGAACTCGGTGTTGCCCGTCGGCTTGCCCGGCTTGCCGAGATCCTTGACGCCGACGCCGCCCGCGAACACGACCTTGCCGTTCTCGACGATCCCGAACGCGGCGCCGGGGATGCCGAGCTGCTGCGTGCCGCTGTCGAGGAACTTCGTGAGCTGCGCGATGCGGTCGGCGTCGAGCGCGTGCGGCTTCTTGCCCGCGAACGACTCGCTCGTATAGCCCTTCGGATACAGGCGGCCGACCGCGATGTTGATCTGCGAGCCGCGCTTCTCCTCGGTCGCCTGATCGAGATCGAAGATCGCGACCGTCCACATGCCGTGCGCGTACATCGCGCTCGCCCCGACATCGCGCTTCTCGTTCGGCGAGGTCTGGTAGCCGATGTTCTTCTGCTGCGACCAGCCGTTGTGATCCGCGGCCGTGGCCGAGACGAGCACCGGCCACTTGTGGTCGGGCTTGTACGCCTTCCACGCGAGATCGATCGCCTCCGTTGCATCCTTGGCGGCGACATCGACGATCGCGATCGTCGAGCCCGGCTCCGGAGGCGTCAGCAGCGTCGCCGGTGACTTCACGGTCACGGTCCAGCCGGCGGGAGCGATGAACGTGTTGCCCGCGACCGTCGTCTCGGGCGTATCGGCGGCGAGCGGTACGGCTTTCGGCACGACCAGCGCATCGGGCGGCTCGACGGCAACCGCCTTCTCCGTGCGCGGCGTCGGCGGAGCCGGCACGACCGGCTTCTTCGATGCGGACGAACAACCGAGGGCGATCAGCGAGAGCCATGCGACGCGCATGCGCGCACGGTACCACGTGCACCTACCTGACCTCTCACGCAGCCGTGAGCGCGAAAACATGATTCGGCTCCGTTGAATGCGCAGCGCGTCGACTCGACAATGGGCGATGTGGAGGTCGCACGCGGGTGTATCCGCGACCAGCCCTGGGGACTCACGCTGGGTGTGCTCGCGCAGCGTTCGACGACCGGCGAGCTGACGATCGTCGATGGCGCGACCCGCGTCGTGCTCGTCGTCGATGAGGGCTTTCTCGTCGCGGGGACCTCGACGCGCCAGGCGCCTTCGCTGCTCGAGCGCGCCGCGCGCACCTTCGACCTGCCGAACGCGACGTACGTCCTCGACGACAGCATCACGCTCGTGCGCCGCGAGCCGGGCGCCGCGATCGATCTACGCGAGGTGATCTTCACCGGCGCGCGCCGCTATCTCGACGACGAGCGGCTGCTGCGCGAGCTGCGTCAGCTCGGCACGCGCTACTCGCTGGGGCCCGGCGGCGTGGCCGAGCTGCCGCGCTTTGGCGCGGAGGCGCCGGTCGAGATCGCGGACGCGCTGCGCCAGGGCGCGAGTCTGAGCGAGCTCGAGGTCGTGCACGCCGCGGTCGATCGCCGGGCGCTGCAGGCATTCATCTACGCGCTGGTGTCGTGCGGGACGGCTCGTGGCCTGTTGCCTGCGCGTGCGCCGACGCCGCCGCCCGATCCGCGAACGATCACGCCGAACCGCACGATCACACCGAACCGGACGATCACGCCGAACCGCACGATCACGCCGAACCGGATGGCCGCGGTATCGCCCGAGGCCCGCACGATCACGCCCAACGAGGCCCGCACGATCACGCCCAACGAGGCCCGCACGATCACGCCCAACGAGGCCCGCACGAGCACGCCC
>JAFAOG010000124.1 GCA_019237945.1 Deltaproteobacteria bacterium
CGGCGCACGAAGGTCCGTTCCTCTTTCGTCGAGCTCGTCATCCGCTCGACCATGCCGAACACCGCTTCATCCATCTCGGGCAGGTAGCCAAACATCCGCTCCTGCATCGCGGGATGAAGCTGCGCCTCCTCGGGCAGCGTTCGAAACATCTGGCTCGTGTACAGCGCGCGCAACGACAGCCGCGCGAGAGCGCGGTCATCGCTGCTCACGTCCGTCGGTCGGCCCGTGCGCTTCGCGAAGTCATCGATCATGTCGTAGCGCGACGCACGCTCGACGCCGGCATCCATCTTGGACAGGATCTTGTCGATCTCCGCCTGAGACACCCGGCGAGGCATCAATCCCGGCAGGCAGCCGGCGTTTCCGGCCAGCGCGGCACCGGCGCCCGCGGCACCGGTGAGTTTCATGAAGTCACGCCGTTCCATGCAGCTCTCCCTGGGGTGTGTCTCTCAACTCGCGCAGCACGTCGTCCGCCGTACGCAGAGGCGCGTCGACAAGCAAACCGATCAAATGAAACACGCGGCTACGAACCGCATCGAAACCGATCGCTCCCTGGAACAGATGCACGGGATGACTCACGTGCGACCGGTCCGCACTCCACACATGAAGCACCTTGAGCGCATCGCGCCGATCCTGCGCCGCGCTCGGCGACGCGGCGAGCCGCGCCCGCGCGAACGAGAAGAAGCTCGCCGCATGTCGCGCCTCATCTCCCGCAAGCCGCCGCGCGATCGCGCCGAGCAGCGGCTCCGGGCTGCGCTCGGCCAACCCGACGTACCGCGCGGCCGCCACCGTCTCCGAGATGATGTTCATCACGAGCGTCGCGACCTTCGATTTCATGAATGGCGTCGTTACTCGCGCACGTCGCACCACCGCCTCGTCGACACTCGCGCCCACGCGCGCCAGCCACCGCAACAACACCTGCGGATGCTTCGTCTCCTCGTAGAACCAGACCGAAATCCAGCTCGTGAAGTCGACGTCGTCAGCAAACTCCTGCAGGAACCGCTGTGTCGCCGAGAACGTTGTCGCCTCGGAGATCACGATCTCGCGCACCAGCGCCTTCAGCTCGGGCGTCACCACGTCCGCACGCAGCGCGCTCCACGGCAACTCCTCCATCCGCCAGCGCGCGCGCTCGGCCTCGTCGAACAACCGCGGAAACAGCACCGCGCTCACCGCGCCACCCGGATCGCATGAGACGGGCAATTGAGCACGGCCGCCCGCGCGAGCACGCGCTCCTCGTCGGTCGCCGGCTGCCGCGCAACGTCGTACGCCTCACCGCGCAGCGCGAACACGCCCGGCGCAAGCGACGCGCACGCGCCACAGCGGATGCAACGCGCCCGCTCCACGTGCAGCTCCACCTCCTGCATCGCCCGCACGTTACACCAAGCGCCCGTCGCCAGCAGGCGATCACGCGAAGTTCACGCCTCGTGCCCGACGTTGCCGGAGTTCCCGATCTCAGAGCCTCCATCGGTAACCGAGCGTCGCGCCCGCGCGGTACCACGAGTCTGCGTCTCTCGCGCGCGCGAACACCTCCGGCCCAGGCACCTGCGGATCTCCGCCGAACACCATCTCGACCTCATCACCTTCGGACATGACCCCTCCCGTCGCGGACTCTACCTCAGCGCGAACCGCAGCTCCTCCGTCCCGACCCGGATCTCGAGCTCGTTCGCGAGCCGAATCTCGGCGAGGCCCGCAGTCGCGTCGGCCACGCGGTCGAGCTCGCCGGTCCGGCACCATGCGAAGCGTTGCCCGGCCCACACGCGGTCGCGCCGCGGCGTCGGCAGCGCGAGATCGTGGTCGACGTGCGTCGCGTGCACGGCAGGCGCCGTCACCTCGATCACCTCCAGGCCGTCGGAGCACTCGAGCACGCGGTGGCGGATCTGCGGCGGCTGCACGACGCATTCGCCTGCGCTCATGACGAATGGCTCGCCCTGATCTTCGTAGACGAGGCGGACCCAGCCGCGGAGGCAGTAGATCAGCTGCACGCGGATGTCGTGGTAGTGGACGTAGTCCGCGACCGGGCCGCCGTTGACGATGCGGATGTGGGACGCGATCAGCGCGCCGCCGCGGCGGTCGGGCACGAGGTCGCGATAGTCCATGCCGGCGCGGCCGCGGTGCCAGGCGCCGTCGTGGACGCGGGGCGGGGTGTCGCGCACGAGCCGCAGGTGTTCGTCGCCTCGCGACAGGAGGAGCTCCGCCGGATCGTCGGCGGGGATGATCGTGTCGAGGCGGAAGCCCTGGGCCTGGTGCGTCGCGAGGGCGGCGTCGAGGTCGGAGCAGCGCAGCTCTCGTGCCATGTGCCGAGCATACGTGTAGGCGCGTGAGCTTTGCCGGGCGGCCGCCGTCTGTGCTGCTCATGGCACATCAAGATCGCGCTCGTATCGCGCGGGAGTTCTGGATCGACCGCGCACAACAGCAGGTCGGCATCCAAGCGGTCCACCCGAGCATCCGGTGGCAGCGGTACCACGCATGGACGAGGGCGATGTTGCAGGACTGGACGCTGGAACGGATGCGCCGCGCTGCGGGGCACTATCGGCGGTGCGTCGATCTCGGATGCGGCATTGGTGATTGGGCCGAACGTCTTGCCGAGATCGCGGACGAGATCCATGCGTGCGATGTGGCCCCGCACTTCGTCGCCGAGACGCGCAGGCGTGTTCCGGCGGCCGTCGTCGAGTGCGCGGATCTTCGCGAGTATCGCTTGCCGCGCCAGCTCGACCTCGTCTACCTCGGCGCGGTCCTGAGTTACTTGCCCGACAGAGATGTGCTCGATGTATTTCGCCGAATTCGTGCGGCTACCGTTCCTCGCGCGCTCGTGATCGTTCGCGACTATTGCGCCTTCAACTTCGGCCGCGCCTCGGTGAACGGACAGCGCGACTTCTTCAGCGTCCATCGGCGGCCGCGCGACCTGCTAAGGCTCGCCGAGGCATCCGGTCTGTCGTGCGTCGAATCGAGATCGTCGCCAAGCATCTACGGTGAGGTGATGGCGCGGGGCGTTCCCTTGCTGCAGTGGCCGATGCGCGGCCTCTGGCGCATCGCGACGCTGGCATGGCTGCGCGCCAGCCATACCTTCATCCTTCGAGCCTGAGCTCACGCGAAGATCACGTGACGTGACGTCCGTACCCGCCGTCCGTCCCGAGCATGCGGCTGCTTGGATGGATCGCGCTGACAATCACGACGGCGGCACACGCGGACCCCGACATCAAGGCCCGTACAACCGAGGCACCGACTGGCGCGCGCACTCACTGGCAGCGCATGCTTCTCGAGACCGCGGGGCTGTTCGCGGTCGGCGAGGCGCACTACTACCGCGGCGACGGTCGTGCAAACGCCAATGACTGGCAGCTGCCTGGCAACTGGAGCGCGCTCGGTCGGAAACTCACCGGTGACGGCATCCGGTTTGACTCGAACGGATTTGCAACGAACGCGATCAGCCATCCGGTGCTGTTCGGAGCCACGGTGCACGAGCTCGCGCGCGAGAACGGGTTCTCACTTGCGCAGTCCTTCCTGATCTCGAGCGGGATCTCGATCGCGTGGGAATTCATCGGCGAGTGGCGCGAGTACGCCAGCATCAACGACATCGCGACGACCTCACCGGCTGGGACGCCGATCGGAGAGGCGGCGTACCAGATCATTCATCACCTTCGCCGCACCCAATTCGAGCTCCATGGCGGCATGGGCCGCGTCGGTGGCACGTCTTTCCACACGATCGGCGCCAGTGCCTCGCTGGATACGATTCCGCACCACGACGAGCCAGGCGACAGCTCGGGAACGATCCGAGAAGGCAACAAGGTCGCGCTCGCGCTCGAGGTTCCGTTCGATGACTCCGCACGGGCGATCGACTTTCGGTCGCGTTCGAGTCTCTACGGGTACTACCGCAACCATCGTGACGACGACGGCAACGGGTACAACCTATTCGTCGGCATCGCGGGTGGGTACGACTACCTCCAGAAGATGGATCGGCCCGACTGGCAATGGGACCTACTGGCGAACGTGGTCGCGGGACCGACGATCGATCTCGAGCTCCACACGCACGGCGTTCGGCTGCATACAGCGCTCGATGTCAGTGGCGACTTCGCGATGGTGAAGTCCTACGCGTACGGAAAATGGCGCGACGCGCATCCGATGGCCGTCGTGCAGGGTGTGTTGCAGGACAATCCCCACTACTACTACTACGCGCTCGGCGCCTCGCTCGTGCCGCGAATCGAGATCGAGGGCCGAGGTCTGGCCGCAGGTGCGAGCTTCGCGCGTTCCATGTTCACCTCGCTCGACGGCCACGATCGCAATCAGGAGATCGAAACGACGCAGATCCATCTCGAGGACGAAGAGCAAACGACGACGGGCTGGCTTCGGGGCCAGCTGGCGGGCGTGACGCTGCAGGTGTCGGCGAGCGACCGCACTCGCGAAGGCCGCATCGGCATGACGGTGGACGCGAGCACCGAACGAACCCTCGTCTTGTCGCTTGGTTACAGGAATTGAGCGCCACGCGCGTGACGATTTACTTCAGCCCGTCGTCCGGACTACAAGAGATCAGGAGCCTCATGGGTGAGGAGGACGAGCTGGATACGTGGGTGGTGGCCGCGGCGGCTGGCGACGCAGGCGCATGGCAGAAGCTGTGGTCTGCCGTGGAGCCGAGTCTGTCGAGGACCGTTGCCCAACCTCGGTTTCTCGGACGGCTCGGCCAGCGCGAGGAGGATCGGCGCAATATCGTCGTGGCCGTCATGGCGCGGCTACGCGCCGACGGCTTCCACCGACTGCAGCTGTACCTCGAAGCCAAGCATCAGAATCCACGCCTACGCTTCATCGGCTGGCTGCGCGTCGTCGCGAAACGCGTGGGCATCGATTACCTGCGCGGCCATCAGGACTACCTCCGAAGGCACGACAAGGATCCGAGCACGCCGGGTCAGTGGGTTGACGCCGGCACGTTGCCACCCGATAGCCAGCTCGTTGGCGAGCGCCCACCAGTAACGAATCGCGGGACCGCGCATACGATGCTCGAGTTCGCGGACGGCGCGATGCCGCCACAGCAACGCCGAGCGCTCGAGCTGTGGACGCGGAGCGAGAGCTTCGCAGACATCTCCACGAGCCTTGGCCTCGCCGGCGCGGACGAAGCAGAGAAAATGGTGCGCGCCGCGGTCGAGCGGCTGCGCAGGCGTTTCCGTGAGGAAGGCGACGAGTGATCGAGATCGCGCACACCGATGTCCCCCGTGGCCCGGTGTCCGAGTGTCCGGACCTCACGACACTGGAGCTGGCTCCGCTATCGCCTCGTGTTTACGCTCACGTCGAGCTCTGCGAAGGCTGTCTTCTCATTCTCGAGATGCTCGCTGGCTCCACGAACGACGGCGGGTGCCTTCACATCGACGCATTGCTTGCAGCACGCGCCGACGGTTCGCTTGCCCCAGCCGGCGCGAGCTTGCTCGATCGCCATCTCGCGCTCTGTGAAGCTTGTCGGCTCGTTGCTGGGACGGCTGCGCCCGCAACGGACAGCCGCGCGGATCATGTTCGGCTTCCGAGAGTGGATCCAAGCGCGTACGCGCTAGGCGTCGAGGTCGACCGCGGAGGAATGGGTCGGATCCTCGAAGCGCGTGACCTCCGTGTCGGGCGCCCGGTGGCCGTCAAGGAGCTGCTCGGTCACTCCGCGACGTGGTCTGCGCGGTTCGAACGCGAGGCCCGGGTGACCGCTCGCCTCCAGCACCCTGGCATCGTCCCCATCTACGAGATCGGGCGTTGGCCGGACGGTACGCCGTTCTACTCGATGCGAATGGTGGAAGGCCAAACGCTCCGAGATGCGATCGCGAAAGCCGGCTCGCTCGCGGAGCGCATTGCGCTGTTGCCAGCGGTCATCGCGGCGACCGAAGCGGTCGCCTTCGCGCATAGCCAACGCGTCATCCATCGCGACCTCACGCCCTCGAACGTGATGGTCGGTGCGTATGGCGAGACCGTCGTGATCGATTGGGGCCTCGCAAAAGATCTCGCCGACGACCATGCCGAGCCAGCCGAGGCCGAGGGTGGTCCCGAAGATGCTCCGACGGGCCTGACCGGGGTGGGCACTGTGATCGGTACGGCGGCGTACATGCCACCTGAGCAGGCCAGCGCGGCGTCCGTCGATGAGCGCGCGGACGTGTACGCGTTAGGGGCGATTCTCTATCACCTCCTCTCGGGTGCCGCGCCCTACCGCGCGAGTGCATCGAGGAATGTGCTGGCCGACCTCAAGGCGGGTCCTCCGGCGCCGATCGAAGAGCTCGTCCCGAACGCGCCGCGCGATCTTGTCAGCATCGTGGCGAAGGCGATGGCTCGTGATCCACGGGCTCGCTACCCCAGCGCATTCGAGCTGGCCGACGAGCTCAAACGCTTCCAGACGGGGCGCATCGTCCAAGCGCACGAGTACACCACCGCCGAGCGCATGCACCGATTCATCGTACGGAATCGTGCCCCGCTCGCGGTGAGTTTCGTCGCGCTGGTCGCCTTTGCGATCCTCGGCACAATCGCGGTTCTGCGTGTGATCCGCGAGCGCAGGGCCGCCGAGGCGACCGTACGTACGCTTCTCGAAGAGGACGGTCGTGTCGAGCTGCTGGGCGGCAACTCTCTGCGCGCGCTTGCGTACCTGGAAGCCGCTTATCACGCGAGGTCGCCTGCGCCGGCGGCGCTGCGCTTCATGCGCGCCGTCGCGTTACGCGACATCTCCACCGTCGACGGTGATCTCGATTGTGGTGGCGCGGTTCTCGACCTCGATCTCTCGCCTGACGGAGCCACACTCGCGGCGGCATGCGACAACCGCGCGAAGCTCTGGCGACTCTCGGATCGGACGCCGATCGCGATGCTCGGTCCCGTCGAGGACGGATTCAGCCACCTCGCATTTTCGCACGACGGCAAGACGCTTGCGACGTGGGGTTCCGATGGTGCAGCGCGCACGTGGAACGCCCAGACAGGCGCGCTCGTTCAGACATTGCCGCACGGCAAGGACACACGGATCACCTTCGCAACGTTCACACCCGACGATCAGTTGATCGCGACGAGCGGCGACGATGGCTGGGCGAGAATCTGGAATGCGAAGAGCGGCGCTCTCGTGCGAGAGATTCTCGGCAGCGATACGCCACTGCTGCACCAGCTCTACGGCGTGTTCGCGCACGACGGCCGCCGATTGCTGACGTTCACGATCGAGGGCATCGGAAAGGGGTGGGATGTCGCGACCGGCACCATGCTCGGAACGATCGAGCACGGCAGCGTCGGCATCGGCGGCGAAGTCTGGGCGCACGGACCGCTCGCAGTCACATGTGGTTGGAACCGGCTCGTGAAGGTCTGGAACACCGAGAGCGGAAAGCTGGTGGCTCAGCTCGCTGGTGCGACCGGCGTGGTGTGGAGCTGCAAGCTCAGCGACGATGGCAAGCTGGTGCTCGGAACGTCGCACGACCGCCACGCATACGTCTGGGACGTCGCGACGGGTGCCGCGCTGATCTCCGTCGACCACGGCTTTCCGGTATGGACGGGACACTTTGCGCCGGATGGCAAGCGCTTCGTCACCGTGAGCCTTGTCGGCAGGAACGTGAAGGTGTGGAACACCGAGACCGGCGATCTACTGGCGAGTCACGACACGCAGGGCGGCGTCGAGGCAAAGTTCAGCCTCGACGGTACGCGGCTCATCGCGGCGCTCGGCGATGGACGGCTGCGCATCTGGCATGGACCCGACTCCGCGATGCGCGCCGCATACACCGCGTCCGACGGCACGAACGTGCGCGCGGTGACGAGCGACGGTACCCGCGTCGTCACTTCGAACGTCGACGGCGAGGTAACCATCCATGCCGCAGCCTCGGGCGAGAGCATCGCTGCGCCGCGTATCCAATTGCCGATGGCCGCCACGAACCACCGCATCGTCGCCGTGACCGTGAGTGGAACGATCGCCATCATCGATCCGCAGAACGGTCGTCAAACAGGGGCGGTAACCGCAGGCGCGACGCCGGTTCGCGTTGATCTAAGCGGTAATGGGCAGCGGCTCGTCGTGGAGACGGCGGACCGTGATGCCGAGGTGTGGGACGCGGCGAGCGGCCGTCGCGTGGCCGTGCTGAACGGAGCGCGACACGCGACCCTCGGATTCCAAGGTCGCCGCGCGCTCGCGTGGACCGATGGGCCCGCTCGAGTCTGGGATGTCGACGAAGGCCGCCCGCTGGGCACACTCGCCACGACGCCGACGTACCGGGCGATCGGGTTCGCGCGCGACGAACGTCGCGTCGTGATGGTGGAGCCCGGTGAAACCGCACGGACGGTTGCGGTCTGCGACGCGGATACCGGCGCCGTCGTCCTGTCGATTCCTGATGTCGTCGCAGAGCCGACGCTCGATCCCGAAGCGCGCTACCTCACGCTCATTCGTGCGGCGCATCGCGCCGAGACGTGGGATCTCCGCGCCCAGCGCCTAGACGATCCCGCCTCGGTATTCGTCAGCGACGAGCTGCAGGATGCTCAGGTCGATCCTCGTGGAGAGCTGGTCGCGGCCGTCGATCGACTCGGCGAGAATCTGCTCGTACTGGCCGCCTCCGACGGGCGCGTGCTGACGCGCTGGCCGATTCCTCACGATCCTCCGGTCGTCAGCCCCAATGGATTCGATCCGCCTCGTGCGACCGCCCGGTGGTCGGCGGACGGTAGGACGATCATGACGGTCGCGAGCCCGGACATGGCGCGGAGGATCACGGCAAACGTCGTCGGCGTTGCGATCTCCGCGCGCGCTTCGGTCTGGGACACCGACGTCGACCTGTACGACGCGGCCGGCAAGAGGCTTTCGGACGGTCAGCTTTCGGCACTCGTTCGCCAGGCAGTGCCTTGGCAGGTCACAGATGGTCGTCTCGTTCCCGCGACCGCAACGCTGCGTGGTCGGATCACGCGCAACGGCGTTCCGGTCGCGAACGCAACGGTGCGCGCGACGTTTCGCGGACCGCCGGAGCTCGATGGCGAGATCATGCGGAGTCGAGTAACAGTCAAGACCAAGCAGCTCGCGCCGGTTCTCACTGACGCGCGCGGCGAATTCAGCCACGAGCTTCCGCCAGGCCACTACACGCTGGCAATCGAGGCGGAGGGAACTCAGGCTGCGGTCGTGGAGATCGATCTCGGACCCGGGGACGAAGGGCGCGACATCGACGTCGCATCCGTACGCGCGCCGTGATCAGGTTTGTCGGTTGCGGACTGCGTTCGCGATCGCCATCACGGTGAGTCCCATCGCGGCGAGCACGACGGTACGTACACGGTTGACCATGCTGAACACGAGCCCGGCTTGCGGTGACGCGCCGAGCAGCCCGTACAGCGCGTAGTTGCCGCCATCCGCGATGCCCAGTCCGAGAGGAATGACGTTCGACAGCCACGTCAGGAGGATCCCGGCGGACATCATCGCGACGACGAGCACCGCGGTGAGCGGAATCTTGCTCGCGAGCAATACGGCGATCGTCCCAGCCCAGTTCAGGCATCGCGAAAGGAAGATCAGCCCGACGCCATTGCGCGTGCTCGACGCGCGGCTATCTCCGACTCGCTTTACATGTTCGTCGATCTCCGCGATTCGCGCAGTCCACCGCGCCGCGCGGGCGGGGCCGACTAGATGCAGTCGCGTGAGTGCCGCGATCAGGCTGCCGATCGCGCCGCGTCGGATGACGATGGCTGCTCCTACGGCGACGATAACGATGGCGCCGGTAGCGATCCACACGGCGAGCTGAGCTGTCGCAGGTAGCTCGATCATCAGCAGTGTCACCGGCACACCGATGACAATGGCGGCAAACGCAATGTAATACTGGGCGATATTGAACATCACGACGCCAGCGATGGCCAGTGACTCGGGAACGTGCCCGGCGAGCATCGTCATCTTCGTCGGTTCGCCGAGCGAGTTGCCGGGCGTCAATCGGTTGATCGCCAGCCCGCTCGCCTGAGCGGCAAACACCCGCCAGTACGAGACGTCGACCTTCGCGCTCACGAAGCTGTAGATCCCACCCGCGTCGCAAAGCACGGAAGCGAGGTCGATGGCTGCGATGGCGGCGAACCACCATCCCGCGCCAACGACCGCGCCCTTCGTGGCAGACCATCCAAGGCCACGGAAGAGCAACGCGAACGCGACCAAACCAACGATGAGGACCACCACGTTGAACACATGGCTGGTCCGAAATCGACCCACACTCGATCTGTAGCACCTCTCGAACCACGGAAGCGGTCCAGCGGCGACGGCGAGTAGCGTGCGATGATGTGGCTTCGGTGACGCGGAGCGAGATGTCTCGGCCAGCCGATAACGTGTTCCGGCGCCTCGCGCGAGGCGTCGCGCGCGACCTGGACAACGAGCGGTTCGTCGCGATGGTGCGGAATACTGTCGCGGTCGCGTTCGTGCTCGTGGTCGCGTCGGAGCTTGCGGCGCTGGTGTCGCCCGCGTTCCCGCGCGACGTCATGGGGACGTCGATCATGGCCAGCGCGTTTGCGGTCGTCGGCGCGGCGTGCGTGCTCGGTGGGTCGCGCGCGCTCGTGACGACGCTCACCGTGCTCATGTTCGGCGTGCTCGGCTGGTATGTCGCGCGTGCGATCGGGAAGAGCGGTGGGCTTCACTCGGTCCATCGCGATGCGATTTACTCGGTGCTGGCGGGGGCGTATGCGCTGCTGCTGTTCTCGGCGCTCGAGTTCACGGCCGTCACGATCTTGTTCACGGGGGCGATGGCGGTGACGGCGCTGGTGCGTGGGGATGTGACGCTCGCCGAGCTCGGGTTGCCCGGGTTTTATGTGCTGTCGTTTTACTCGCTCGCGATGGTCGGGATCATGGCGCGCACGCGGCTGAAGCGGTCGGAGCGCGAGGCGCACGAGGAGCTGCAGCGCTTGAATGCGACGCTGCGGAGCGAGGTCGAGGCGCAGGTCGCGCGGATCCGGAGGGCGGAGACGTTGAGCCGGTATCTGCCGCCCGAGCTCAGCGAGCAGGTGCTGGCGAGCGATGCCGGGGATGCGCTCGCTCATGGGCATCGCAATGTCGCGGTGCTGTGTGCGTCGCCGATCGGCTTTCTGGAGACCATCTCGGGGCTCGCGACGGATCAGGTTGCCGCGCTCGTGAACTCGTTCGTGTCGGCGATGTCGCGCGTCGCGTTCGATCACGGTGGTGTGATCGAGCGGTTTGTCGGGCCGCGGCTGACCGTGCTGTTCGGGAGTCTGGCGGAGCAGGAGGTCGGCGAGTCGGTGAAGCGGGCGGTCGCGATGGCGCGCGAGATGCAGCGCGCGTGCAACGTGCTGCTGCTGCAGTGGGAGCACGAGGGATTGCCGATCCGGCTGCGCATGGCGATCGGGATCACGGCGGGGCCGTCGGTGGTCGGCACGTTTGGCTCCGAGCGGCGCGTCGAGTA
Organism: Deltaproteobacteria bacterium; assembly: GCA_019237945.1. GTDB lineage: Bacteria > Myxococcota_A > Polyangia > Haliangiales > Haliangiaceae > JABFXX01. The sequence continues at coordinate 11,331 of JAFAOG010000124.1, forward strand.
CTCGGCGCTCGGCGAGCCAATGGTGCGGGCGCACCGGCTGGCGGCGACCGCGATTCCCGGCGAGATCCGGCTCGATGCGGCGGCCGCCGAGTGGATGAAGGACGTCGAGGTCGGTGCGGGCGAAGCGGTCGAGTTCGCGCCGGGGCGTCCCGAGCCGACGTACGTCATCGATCCGCAGCGCCCGGAGACGGCAGCCGCCGAGCCCGCCGCGTTGCAGGCCGCGTTGATGGCGACCGAGCGTCCGCCGGAGGTCGCGTCGGCCCAGACGCTGATCTCGCGCGGGCTCACGCCGCCGACTCGCGCCGCTCCGCCGACGCTCGAGCCGGGGCGGCTGTTCGACGGGCGCTATCGCATCGAGGCGAAGATCGGACGCGGCGGGACCGCGACCGTCTATCGCGCGGAGCACGTCGCGCTCCACGAGCCGCGTGCGATCAAGCTGCTGCACCCGGCGACGCTGGCTCGCGCGGGCGCCGTCGAGCAGCTGCGGCGCGAAGTCGACGCGACGTCGCGCATTCATCATCCAAACGTCGTCCAGCTGCACGACTTCGGGCGCAGCGTCGAGGGGCACTACTACCTGAGCCTCGAGCTCGTCGACGGCGAATCGCTTGCGGCCGCGCTTCATCGCAATGGCCCTCTGCCGGTGCCGCGCGCACTCGCCTACGCCCGCGGCATCCTCGAGGCGCTGCAGGCCGCGCACGCGCTGCATCTGATCCATCGCGACCTCAAGCCCGGCAACGTGCTGGTCGATCGGCGCGATCAGGCGCGCGTGACCGACTTCGGCATGGCGCAGTCGCTTCACGACCGCGGCGCCGATCAGATCGCCGGCACGCCTGCGTACATGTCGCCCGAGCAGTGCGAAGGCAAGCCGCTCGACGGGCGCACCGACCTCTACAGCTTCGGCGTCACGCTGTACCACATGCTGTCGGGCGCGCTGCCGTACCGCGACACGTCGGGCGATCCGTTCAAGCTCGCGCTGTCGCCCGATCGCGTGCCGCTCGAGCAGCATGTCCCTGGCATCGCGCCGGAGGTTGTCGCGATCGTCGCGCGGTGTACCGCGATCGATCCGTCGGCGCGGCCGCCGTCGGCGCTCGCCGTGCTGCGCGAGCTCGAGGGACTGTAGCTCTCGCGCTACTTGAAGAACGACGGCTTGTTCGCCGCCGGCTTCGGCGGAGGCGGCGGCGGCGGCGCGGGCGGTGGTGGCGGCGCGGCCTTGCCCACGTACAACGTCTTCGGAATCGACGTGTGACCGTGCGTGCAGCCAACCTGGCACACGACACCCGGCGCGCAGTGCGGATCGTCGACGGGCTGCACCACCGCCTTGAAGCCGGCTTGCTGCAGCGTCGCCTTCGCCGCCTCCACGGGCTGGCCCTTGACATCGGGCACCGTCGCGGCCGCCGCGCCCGCGGGCGCCTGCACGTAGACGATCAACGGCTCGCGCGCCATTGCGTGCGCGCCTTTCCACGGGTACGTGCTGCACACGGCACCGACGGGCAACGCGACATCGCAGCGCTCCTCGCGCCAGGCGACCTCCGCGCGGGTGCCGGCAGCGCGCAGGCGAGCCTCGGCCTGCGGGACGGTCAGTCCGCGCAGGTCCGGCATCGGGAACGTGCCCGCCGGCTCGGGAACCGGCGCGGGACGCGGCGCCGCATGATGCGCGCAGCTGGCGGCGAGAACGATGAGCAGGAGACGTTTCATGTGGCTTCCGGGTTGTCGACGGGGTTCTGGATCGAGTGCGGCCACAGCCAGCTGCGCAGGCCAGCGGCGCGGGCGCGAAACGCCGGGGCATCGTCCGGCTCGAGCGGCCCGCCCGCGTGCACGAGGAGCGAGCCTGCGCACTCCTCGACGGACGCGGCGCCTGCCGCGCGCGCACCTGCCGCGCCGCCGAGCTTCGTTGCGAGCGAGGTCCCGAGCAGCGTCTCCCAGTAGATGCGTCTCGCCTTCTTCCACAGCTGGCCCTCGCGAGACTGGTCGATCGACTGGCGCAGCCGCACCTGCTCCGGCGTCTTCGGCCGCGAGACGCTGACGAACGAGATCTCCGTGTTGGCCACTTCGCCCGACTCGAAGCATGTGAGCCCACCCGACACCACGGGCAGCGCGGCGGCCGCCTGCCGTAGCAGGTGTTCACCGGCTGCGATCGCACGCGCCTCGGGAACGCGCTCACCGATCTCCACCGAGAAGGCCAGCTGCGGTGGTGCGTACTTCGTCGGTGCGGACACCTTCACGCCGTGGCGCAGCGCCACCCACAAGAAGAGCTGCGCTTTCGATCGCTTGATGCCATGGCCGTGCGCGATCGCCATCGCATCGACCGCTTCGCGAAAGCGCTCCGGCGTGAACGCCCGATCACGCACGGGACGGCCGTCTGGCTTCGACACCCACAGCTCGCGCGGCTCGACGTCGAGGATGCCGAGCACCTGCTCGACGATGCCGATCACCGCCTCGCGCTGCTCGACGGGCTCGCCGCCGATGAAGACGGACGTTACGGCGTGCATTGGTAGTTGTTGGCGCACATCGCGTAGGTCTCGATCTTCGTGCCGAATGACACTTCCCCATCGGCGCTCACGCAACCGGCCTTCCTGAGCCGGTCGATGGTTCCCGGGCCGCCAAGCCTCGCGTCGTCGGGGTCCCGTCCCCTCTTCGCGAGGTCCCCGTAGTAGTCGTTGACGGTCTTTTTGTACCTGGTGAGCTGCGCGTTGCCCTTGGTGATGGCGCGCGGATTGTCAGGCTTGAACTCGTAGATCATGCATCGATCGAACACGACGCAGTCGGGACGGTCGCCGGTGCCAAAGTCCTCGTCTTTGACATCGCACCCGTACTGTCCCTCCATGCGCGTGTGCTGGTCGACGCCGTAGCGGATCGCATACTGGATCATCGGGTTGTCCGCGCCGCGAAACGCTCCGCCGGCGCCGATGCGGTCGAGCTTCTCCTTCTCGGCCTGCAGATCGTCGAGGCGGCGCTGCGTGTCCGCCTGCGTCGCCGGGTTCGCGAGCGGTGACTGACTCGCCGCGACGGTCTGCGGATACTTGTCGATCACCGGCTGCATGCGGTCGCGCATCTTCGACTTCAGATCGTTGACGAGGTCAATGCCATTGTCCTTGTTCGGGTCGTCGCCCGGCTCCCAGTCATTGCCGCAGAACGCATCCCACATCAGTGCCATCTCGTCGCAGTCGAGTCTGTGGCAGCTCTTGCCGTCGGCGAGCCACTGATCCGAAAGGCGCATGAACGTCGCCATCACATCCTTGCCGGTATCCATGAGGGTGGCGATCGCTTGGACGACGTCGGGGTTCTGCTCGGCCTTCGCCAGGCTGTCGCAGCTCATATGGGCCAGCCCGAGCTGTTGCTCCCAGAACGTGTCGAGATCGATCGCGTCGTAGCTCATCGACGCTGCGACCTCCTTCCATGCCTCGTCGTCGGGGGCGAAGCTTCTCGCGGCGTCGCGTAGCGCGAGGATCTTCGACTTCGTATCGTCGGCCGCCTTGAGCGCATCGATGATCGGCTGCGCCAGCTGCTTTGCGAGCTGCGTGATCGTCGCGACGCCATTCGGATCCTTCGTCTGGATCGCGGTCGAGATCGCCGTCTGCAGCTGCTGATTCGCCTGCTTGCACTTGTCGGGACCGTTATCGAGCGTGTGCTGGTACTGCTTGAGCTGGCGCAGTGATGCCTCACCCGCAAGGTACTGCCGCACCAGGTCGGCCCATCGCGTCGCAATCACGCCCGCCGTCGGATCGGTCCCCTTCAATGGATCGAGCGCGCCGAGATCACTCTGCACCTGCGCGACCGTGCGCTCGGTACCCGCAATCTTCCCGTCGTCGCTCTGATCGCGCACTCCGCCGAGGTCGGCCGCGATCTGACGGACCTCCTGCCGCAGCTTCGCGATGAGGTTGTCGCGCGCTTGCTTCGTATCGGCGAGCAAACGCATCGCTTCGACAACGGCAGGATGGTCGCGCGGCGCGAGCAACGGCTGGCACGAACGCTGGTAGTCCGAGCGATGATGATCCCATGTGTCCTTCGCGTTTTGCGCCGCGGACCGTAGCGCATCGCGCACGTTGCTCCAGTCGCCGCTCAACCCGACCGAGTCCACGTCGGACTTGGCTCGGTTGTTCACGTCGTTCTGGCGCTCGCCGTCGTCCCACGTCGGCTTGATATCCGACAGCACCTGATCGGCGAGTGGAAGGATCTGCGTGATGCCATCCGTGTTCTTCGCGTCGACGAACGCCTTGATCTGCTGGCGCAGCGTCGCGTCCCGCCCCTGACACTGCGAGTCGAAGTCCTTGAAGCGCTCCTGCCACAGCACGAGCTGCTTCAACGGACTGACCGCGCCGATGAAGTTGTCCGCGTAGTCGCCCCAATGATCGACCATGTCCTCGGCGGTCGAGTCGTCGCCCTTGACGGAGGCGAGCTCCGACAGCTTCGACTTCACCTCGCGGGCCTTGTCGACGGCGCTGTCGAGGTCGCCCGGAATCTTGCCGGGAATGTCGGCCACGAGCTGCTTGATCGCCGAGATCAGCTCGCTACGTTTCTGCGCGTTCTCGTCGTCGTCCGCCCTCGCCGCGCCACACAGCACCACTACCACCAGCAGGATCCGCCACATGTGCGCGCATCCTACCAACGGACGAGGATTCACCTCCGCCGCATCTTGCGGCAGGGATCCGCGCAATCCCTAGCGGATGTAGATCGAGAGGCTGCGCAGCGGGGCCCCGCCGATGCCGTTGCCGACCTGGGTCGCGGCGCCGGTCGCGAGGTCGATCCGGTAGAGCCGCGTGAACGACTCGCCGGAGAGCTGCATGCCGGCCAGCGCGATGCCGTTGTTGCCGCCGCCGATGTCGAAGCCGGCGAGCTTGCCCGTGACGCCGAGCGGACCGACCGCCGTCAGGTTGCCGCTATCGCGCGTCGACTCGACCATCAGCCGGCTGCTCGCGCCGTCGATCGCGTACAGCGTCGACGAGGTCGCGCCCGCATAGCTGTTCGTGTACGCGGCGCCCGTGACGCCCATCGCCGACGAGCTCGACAGCGTCGGGTCGGTGACGACCATCGGCGGCATCAGCTGCGTGATGTGGAGGTTCTGCTGAGCGTCGCTGACGATGCGCATCGGGACGTTGCCCGTCGGATCGAAGTCGACATCGAACGCCGTGCCGGAGAGCGCCGAGAACGGCGAGCTCGTGTCGCTCGGATCGGCGTGCAGCGACCCGAGCTTCGTGGCGTCTGCGATCGACGAGTTCACCGAGTACAGGTTGCCGATGTTGGTGATGCCGTACATGTTCGGGCCCGGCGTGAAGTCGACGGCGACGAGGTACTCGTTCGGACCGAGGCCGGTGATCACATCGGTCGGCATCATCCGCATCGGGTCGGTGACGACCGTGATGTTCGACGGGTCGTTGATGTCGAACCGGATCAGCTTGCCCTCGGTCGTCACGCCGTAGAAGTAGACCTCGGGCGTCGCGCGCGTCATGCCGACGAGCGGCGTCGCGGTGCCGACCGTGCCGAGCGACGGCGACAGCGCGCCGGTCCGCACGTCGAGCGTGTGGAGCTCCGTGTGCGTGCCGACCGTCGAGGCGACGAAGCCGAGGTTGTTGCGGCCGTCGATGTCGAGACCGCCGAGCTTCGTGATGTCGGTGCCGAGCGCGCCGACGTCGGTGAGCACGCCGGTGGTCGGGTTGAGCAGGCTCAGGCGATCGGTCGCGGGATCGATCACGTAGAGCGTTGCCGTGCCCGCGCCGAGGACCGCGTCCGTGTAGGCCGCGCCGGTCGCGGCGGTACCCGCGCCGTGGAGGGCAGGGCCGGCGGTCGCCGCACCGGTATCCATATCGGTGACAAGGATGTTCTGGCCGGTATCGCTGACGATGCGCAGCGGCGCATTACCGACCGGGCTGAAGTCGGTGCCGAACGTCGTGCCGCTCAGCGGGACGCTGATTGCGACCGGCGGCGACAACGTGCCGCCATACGGATCGACGCGATGCAGCCGGCCCGCACTGCCGACCTTCGTCAGCGCGTAGAGGACGCCCGTCGAGGGCTGCATGTCGACGTCGAGGATCGTCTCGCCCGGATCGAGGCCGGTGATCGTCGCCGTCGAGCAAAGCTTCTGCGGGTTCTGGCGATTGAACGAGACCACCGTCGACGCCGTGACGCCGAACAGCTCGCCGAGCTCCTGCGCGGCCGGGGTCGTCGCGGGCAGCGTGCCGAGCGCGAACGTCGTCATCGACTCACCCGCGTCGAGCGGTCCCACCTTCTCGCGCACGGCGGTCGCCTCGCCGGTGCCGAGATCGATCTTGTACATGCCGACATCCCCGTTGACGGCGAGGCCCGCGACGGCGGCGTCCTTGTCCATCTCGTCGGTGTAGATGTCGAAGCCGGCGGTCGCGGTGGCCGTCAGACGCAGGCCGCCCGCGCCTTCCGTCGTTCCTTCGTCGGGCGATTGCATCACGAACCGATTGCCGGTCGCGTCGATCGCGTAGAGCCTCGTGCGGCACGACGCCGCCACGTTGTTGTTGTGCGCGATCGCCGAGTAGCCGGTCGTCTGGCCGCTGATCGCGGGGTCGGTGATCACGCGACCCGTGTCGACATCGATGCGCAGGTTCTGGCCCTGGTCACTCGTCAGGCGCAGCCGATCGGTGATCGGGTTGAAGTCGATGCCGAACGCGGTGCCCTTGAGACCGTTGAACGGGGCGCTCGTATCGGCCGGATCCGCGACGAGCGTGCTCTTGAGCGTCGCGGCGCCGGTCGACGGATCGATCGTGTAGAGCTGCGCGCCGTCGGTCAGTCCGTAGAGCTTGCCGTCGTTCGGGCGCATATCGAGCGCGATCACGTTCTCGCCCGCCGCGAGCCCGCTGAGCTGCACGGCGAAGCAGAAGCGACCCGGCTGCGCGCGATCGAAGTGCATCAGCCGGCCGTTCGACGTCGCCGCGAAGCTGTCGCCCGGGTGATCGTCGTCGGTGATCGTGGCCGTCAGGTCCGACTGGTCGATCGTGCTCCCATTCGACGCCTTGCCGAGCGTCACGCCGAACGTCTCCGACGACTCGACGATCACGTCGTCCATCAGCGTGATCGTGATCGTCTTGTCTTCGAAGTCGCCGGCCTTCCACTCGACCATGCCCGTCGTTCCGACATAGTCGGCGCCGGCCGTCGCGGTCTGATCGCTCGTCGCGAACGGAATCATCATCGACCCGCCGCCACCTTCGCGATGCAGCGTGATGACGACGTCGCCCTCTTCACCGGCGGGCGACACGGGCGAGCTGACAGAAATCTTCGACGGGCCATCGCTACCGCACGCCGCGACGGTGACCAACGCGAGCCACAGGGTCGAGCTACGAATCTCCATGATCGGGAAAGCTACGGTTCGTCGACGAAATGCCATGCGCTTCCATGGTGAGAACACCGCGAGCGAGCGAACCGGCTCGGTGTGCTGGTACGCGCTGTGCGCTATCGACTCAGCGGACGCAGCTCGACGTCCCAGTGGACATCACGCTCGAGCGAGACGCGCGTCTTGACCGCGACATAGCCGTGCTTTCGAACCTTGAGCCACGCGCCGGTCGGCTTGATCGCGACCGGGCCGGTGTAGGGCGTGACCCCGAGCCGTACGCCATCGAGCACGACCGTCGCCCCGACGGGCTTGGAGCTGACGTTCAGCAGCACCGAGACATGCGGCGCAGCGTGCTCGACGGGCGGCGGTGCGGAGACCGGAGCGACGGGCGCCGGAGGACGTGGCACCGCGGCGACGGGCGGAGTGGACGTTGCGGGCGCCGGCGGCGACTCGCGCTGGAAGGCGATCGCACCCACGACGAGCGCGGCCGCGACGATCGCGCCGGCGATCGCGAAGCCGAGAACCCGCGCGCGACCGCCGACGTGCTGCGTCGCATCGAAGCGCGGCGCCGCCGAGGGCGCAGGCTGCGGAGGTTCGAGACGCAGCTCGTCGACGGCAGGCAGAGGCAACGGCGGCGACGGCAGCGGCAGCTCGAGCGGCAGGATCGGCGACGCCGCGGTGCGCACGGCGGTGCGGCGCGCGCGAGCGCGTGCGGTGTGGATCGGTGCGGTCGCCGCGGCCGCGAGCATCGGATCGACGACGGGTGATGCGGTGCGTTCGAAGGGCCGGGTCGTGAGCTCGCGCGTGTCGGGAGCCGGCACCGGATCAGGGATCGCCAGCAGCTCGGCCCGCAGATGCTCGAGCTCCGACGCCTCCTTGGGCGATGGGTCGGCGGTCCCTCGCGCGAGACGTCCCGTCGTCGGCGTGCTGTGCGAGATCACGATCTGTGGCTCGCTGATCGACGCGGCGGCGGTCGTGTCGTCCTGCTCGTGCTCCTGGGCCGCCGTGAACCAGGGCTCCGGTCGAGGCGGGAACAGGCGGTCGAGCGTGCGGATCACGGGATCGTCGCCCAGCGTGGCCCCGAGCTCGCGCGCGACCTGTTCGAGGGCGAATCGCATCGCGTCGGAATCCTGAAATCGATCCGCCGGATCGGTGGCGAGCGCGGTCATCACGATGTCCTCGAGCGCGGGCGGATAGCCGGCCAGGCGCCGCGAAGGCGGCTCGAGCTCGCCGTGAAACGTGCGGCGCATCGTCTCGAACTCCGATGGGCCGTGAAACGCGCGCGTCTGGGTCGTCATCTCGTACGCGAGCACGCCGAGCGCGAACACGTCGCTGCGCCGATCGACGGCCTCTCCACGCGCCTGTTCCGGCGCCATGTAGCCGAGCTTGCCCTTCACGTGACCGATCGCGGTCTGCGTGCTTCGCAAGCGTGCCTTCGCGATCCCGAAATCGATCAGCTTGATCGAGCCATCGAAGCCGAGCATGACGTTGGATGGCGACACGTCGCGATGCACGATGCCGAGCGGCGTGCCGTCGACGTCGCGCCGTTCGTGAGCGTGATGCAGCCCCGCCGCCGCCGCACACGTGACGGAGAGCCCGAGGTCGATCGGCAGCTGCTTGCGGCGCTTCGTCGCCGCCTCGAGCACATGGCGAACCGTCTCGCCGTGCACGTACTCCATCGCGAGGAAGTAGGTTCCGTTCTCCGCGCGCCCGACCTCGAATACCTGCGCGATGTGCTGGTGGTGCAAGGTCGCGACGAGCCGCGCCTCGTCGAGGAACATCGAGACGAATGCCGCGTCGTCGCTGCGCTCTTCGGGCAGCGTCTTGACGACGACATGGCGAACGAACCCACCCGGCCCCGTGACACGCGCCACATACACGCGCGCCATTCCTCCGGACGCGAGGTGGTACAGCAGCTCGTACCTACCCAGTCGCGCCGGCCGCATCCGCTCGCTAGCGTTCTTCGCATCGCGCAAGTGCGTCAACCGAAGGCCGTCCATTACGAACGCGCGGCGCGAGTTCGATAAGTGATGCCTGTTGTGGGCAACCATTTCCGAAGGCGCATCACTTCACAGCCGTTGTAGGGTCGACCCGTGCGCCCCGTCTTCTGGCTCCTCGTCCTCGTCGCGTGCGGTAGCAGCGGCGGCAACGCCACCGACCCGGCCAAGAACCCGCTCGGTGACGGCACGTCGGTATTGCCGTTTCCGTCGTCGCTCTACGAGAAGGCGGATGCGTCGTCGCCGACGGGCGTCGTGCTCGATCTACCTGCGGGCGCGCTGCCGGCCGCGCAAGGCTCGGCCTTCGACCCGACACGCCTGAACCAGCGCACCGGCTGGGCGGCCTCGATCTCGCCGCTGTGGATCGTCGCCGACGGCATCGACAAGTCGGCGCTCGTCGGTTACGGCGCGATCGAATCGAGCATCGCCGACGGTAGCTCGACCCTGCTCGTCGACATGACGACCGGCCAGCGCGTCGCGCACTTCGCCGAGGTCGACGCGAACGTCACCGACGATCTCTCGAAGCAGGTGATCTACATCCGCCCCGCGCAGCGGCTCACGGGAGGCCATCGCTACGCGGTCGGCTTCCGCGACACGATCCACCACGCCGACGGCACCGCGATCGTTCCGACCGCCGCGTTCAAGGACGTGCTCGCGAACAAGAACACCGGCCACGCGCGCCTCGATGCCGCGCGACCGCGCCTGCGCGAAGCGATCGCGGCGCTCGAGACCGCCGGCCTGCCGCGCGACCACATGCTCGTCGGCTGGGACTTCACCGTCGAGGATGACCTCGCGGCGATCGCAGACCCCGTGACCGCACGCGATCGCGCCCTCGCCGCCGCGGGCACGCTCGGCGCCAACCTCAGCTACACGGTGACGAGCGACGCCGGCACGATCAACGGCGACCCGCGGCTCGTGCGCCGCATCGATCTCGACTTCCAGACGCCGTCGATCGCCGGCCCGGTGTTCGCCGGCTTTCATCGCGACGCCGACGGCAAGCCCGTCGTGATGGGCATGGAGACGGCGCACGCGCACATCATGGTTCCGCCATGCGCGACGACGACGAACAAGGCCGGCATCATCATCTTCGGCCACGGCTTCTTCGGCTCGCTCGAAGAGGTCCGCACGTCGGAGCACCTGCGCCAGCTCGCCGCCGATGGCTGCTACGTCGTCGCGGGCACGCTGTGGGAGGGCTTCACGATCAACGATCAGCCGAACGCGCTGCTCGCGCTCAACGATCTCAACCAGGGCTACGGCTTCGGCGAGCGGATCTGGCAGGGCATGGTCAACACGATCGTCTTCGAGCAGCTGCTGCGCGGCAAGCTCGCGACCGATCTGCTCGGCGGCATCGTCGATCCGTCGCGCGTCGTCTACTACGGCATCTCCAACGGCCACATCCTCGGCTCGACGTTCGTCGCCTACGATCCCGCGATCACGCGCGCGGTCCTTCAGGTCGGCGGCGCCGGCTGGTCGCAGCTGTTCGAGCGCTCGAAGAACTGGGCCGCGTTCGGCGCGCCGCTCAAGGGCGTCTACGACGAGCGCGACCAGGTCATCATGCAGCAGATCCTCGACATGCAGCTCGAGATCGTCGACGGCGCGACGGTCGCCCCGGGCCAGGTCCCCGCCGTTCCCGCGAAGGAGCTGTTCATGCAGACCTCGCACGACGACTGCCAGGTCCCGAACCTCTCGAGCTTCTACCAGGCGCGCTCGCTCGGCATGACGCTGATCACCCCGTCGGTCGTGACTCCGTACGGCGTGCCCACCGCGACCACCGCGACCGGCCGCGGCTGGGTGATCGTCGACGAGAAGCCGACGATGAAGCCGCCCGCCGACAACACGACGTTCGGCTACGACAACCAGTCGCACGGCAACCCGCGCAATCGCGCCGAGGTCCGGCACATGATCCTGGACTTCTATTCGACCGGCACGATCCACTCGACCTGCACGACCGGCGCGTGCGATTGCGCGGCTGGCAACTGCGGCGCCCTGCTCACGCCGATGTATGGCGGATCGTAGCCCTCCGCCGGCACGACGCGAATCTCCTGCGCCAGTCATCGCAGCGGCGTCGATGCCAGCGCGTCCTACGACGCTTCGCGTCCCCCGATGGTCCGATCGGCCTGCGCACCGACGGCATCGCCACGACGTTCGACTACGTGTTCGTCGTCGAGATGCCGCGCTGATCAGGGACCGCAGACGTTGTTGTTGCAGTTCGGCATCGCGTTCGGGCAATCCGAGTTGTGGATGCACTGCACGCACGCCGCCTGACCGCGCTGCGTATCGCAGATCGGCTTCGTCGCGTCCTTGCAGTCGCTGTTCATCACGCACAGCGCGCACTGACCGCGGTCCGTGTTGCAGACGGGCGCCGAGGTCGGACAGTCGGTGTTCTGGAGGCACGCGACGCACTGGCTGTCGGTCGTGTTGCAGAGCGGCGTCGTGCCGCTGCAGTTCGCGTTGCTCGTGCAGCCGGCGTGGCAGGTGAAGTCGCTCGGGCTGCAGATCGGGCGCGCCGTGCCGCAGTCGCTGTTGGACAGACACTCGACGCACCGGTGCTCGCCCAGGAAGCAGCGCGGGTCGGCAGCGCCGCAGTCCGAATTCTGCAGACACGCGACGCAGCGGTCGGTCGTCGTGTCGCAGAGCGGACGCTGCGTGCCCGCGCAGTCCATGTTCGTCTTGCACCCGAGGCAGTCGCCGGTCGCGGTATCGCAGATCGTGAGGCCGCCACCGCCGCCGCCGCCACCGCCGCCGAAGCAGCTCGCGTTGCCGGTGCACGCGGCGTGACACTGGCCGTCGGCCCAGCACGCCGGCATCGCGGCGCCGCAGTCGGAGTTGCTCGCGCACTGACGGCAGTGCCCCTCGACGCAGCGCGGGTCGGTCGCCGGGCAATCCGCATTCGCGTTGCACTCGACGCAGCCGAGCGTCTCGCTGCAGATCTGCTGCTGCATCGCGCAGGTGTCGGTGCCGTTCACGCCGCACAGGGCGCTTCCGCCTCCGGGGCCCTTGCTACTTCCGCAGCCGACGATGAAGAGAGCGGTCAACGCAATGGATAGACGTAGGCTCATGCTGCGATCGTAGGCAGCAGCCTCGTCGACAAACAACGCACGAAGTTTGCGCACCCGCCATGTCGTGCCGCCGCTGAGATGTAGGCGTGTACGAGGCGGTTCACACGCGAATCGCCGCGTTCGCTGAACTACTCGCCGGGCGGCAGCTCGCGATTGCGCTTGGCCAGTGGCAGCTTGACCGCCTCGTACGCCGACAGCAGCACCACCGCGCCTGCCACCGAGGCGATGAAGCCAGCGTGCGCGCCCACGGCGTACCAGCCGAGCTGCTGCCCGATGTACGTCGCGATGACGGCACCGCCAACGCCGAGCAGCGCGGTCAAGATCCAGCCGATCGCCTGTTCACCCGGCTTGATCCAGCGCGCGACAGCACCGACGAGCAACCCGACGATGATGGTTCCCAGCATGCGACTCAACATGTGCACGATTCGCGCAACCGCAAGGCCACCTCGGCGAGGACGATCTCTAGTGGAAGTGCGCCATCGCCTTGCGCGCGGCATCGACCTCGGGGACCGCGCGATCGGCCTGACCCCAGTGCGCGAGGAACGTCTCGTACTCCTGCTTCGCGTCGGCCTTCTGGCCCATCTGATCGAGCACGCGCGCGAGCTGGTAGTGCGACAGGATCGCGTGCGCCTCCGACGGATTCGTGCCGGGGTCGGCCGACGTGATGCGTAGCTGGGCCGCGCGCACGAATGCGTCGCGTGCGAGTGCGAGCTCGCCTTGCTGCGCCGCGCACATGCCGAACTGATAGAGCCCGCGCTGGCTCGCCTCGTCGACGGAGATGCCATCGCGCACCACCTCCGCACACGGCAGGCATCCGCTGCCCGCGGCGGCGCGGCGCATCTGGACACGTGCGAGTCGCACGCCGGTCTTCTCGGGAAGCTGCGACAGCATCGCCTCCGGATCCGGGCAGCCGTCCTCGGCGACGTGCAGGAGGCGGCGGTCGAACTCGACGGTCGCCGCGACCCACGCCAGGCCGCTGTTGCGGTAGTAGTCCGCGAGCTCGCGGTCGTAGCGATCGGCTTCGTCCGTGCGGCCGGTCAGCAGCGAGAGCCAGCGCATCGACTCGTACGCCATGCGTAGACCCGATTGCGTCGCGAACGGCTTGCCCTCCTCGATCGCGTGCTCGTACGCCTCGAGCGCCGCCGAGAATCGGCCTTCGATCGCCGCGATCTCTCCGAGGCGAACCCAGCCGCGCGAACGGATCGGCCCGGAGCCGCGCAGCATGCGTTGCGCGAGTGCGGACGCCTCCGCATTCTCTCCGGCCGCGATCAGCACGTCGCACAGGTTCGCGAGGCGATGCGGCGCGTCGCCGAACAAAAACACCTGCTCGCGCGCGTGCTGGATCGCGAGATCGAAGCGGCCGTTCTCGACGTCGAGCGTGACCTGCGAGATGCGCGCGTCCTCGCTCTCCGGGGCCTTGGCAACCCATTCCGCGATCAGCGCGGCAGCCTCGCGACCGCGTCCTGCGCGACGCAGCTCGTCGACGAGGTTCGAACCGAACTGCAGATCGGGCCGCTGCTCGTACATCTTCTGGTAGACGGCGATCGCCTCCTGCGCACGTCCCGCTTGATGAAACACGCGACGAGCGAGGACCCAGCCGACATGCAGGTCCTGCGGATGTGCGCGGAACTCCGGGTCGAGCAGCGCCGCCGCATCGTCGAGCTTGCCGCTCGCGATCAGGCCCATCGCCGACAGCACCTTCTTGCCAACGGGATCCTGCTCGGTCCCCGTCGTGGCGCGGACCGCCTCCGCGAGCGCCTCCTTGCCTTGCGGCGAGCCGATCCCGACGATATCGACGAGATCCGCATACGCATGCGCCCAGTGCGGCTCGAGCTTCAAGATCGTGCGCTGATCGCGTACCTCGGCTTCCGGATCGATGAGGACCGCCGAGAATTCGTCGTCGACGAGGACCTTGTAGCGTCGATACGCCTCGACGTCGTGCACGCCGAGCGTTTGCATGTCGGCCTTCTCGGCCGTGGTCGCTTCGGGCGCAGCGGGATGGAGCTGCTTCGCGAGCTGCGCGGTGGCCTGATCGAGCGCGTCGGCGACCGAGGCCGCGTGGACGGTCGCGAGCGGCTTGTTCGCGAGATCGACATCGACATCGAGGCCATCGCGCGAGCGCCGGTAGTGCAGGGCAACGACGATGTCCGCGTGCCGCGGATCGTCGGCGGGGATCGTGCCGAGAAACGTGTGCTCGAGCTTGCGCGATGCCATGCGTGCGAGTGGCTTCTGGATCCACTCGTCTGCACCGCTGCCGCGGTTGTCGGCGACGACCTCGAACGTGCGCACGCCTCCGGCACTCGGATGCGATCGAAAGGCGGCCACCCCGAGGCCTCCACCCACGGCCGCGACGATGGCCGCCGCAGTCCACCACCACCGTCGCCTCCGCTCCGACTTCGGTGCGGGCTCGAGCAGCGCGGCCTTGAGCGCCTCGCCATCGCGCGGACGCTGCGCGGGATCCGGCTCGAGGCATCGCCGGATCAACTGACACAGCGCGGCCGGCACCTCGGGGCGCTCCGTCTCGAGCGCGGGGATCGGGCCTTTCGTGCGCGCCGATGCGAGCTGCTCGACGGTGATCCCCGGGAACGGACGCTTGCCCGTCGCGGCCTGGTACATCACGAGGCCGAACGCATAGACATCCGCGGGCGGACCGACCTCCTTGCCCTGCAGCTGCTCCGGCGCCATGTACTGCGGCGTCCCGAGCACCATCCCCTCGTCGTTCGCCGCCAGCAACGGCTTGCGTCGCGTCGGCGTCTCCTCGGTCGAGTGCACGTGCGAGATCCCGAAGTCCGCGATCACGGCGCGCCCGGTCTGCGAACGAAGGATGATGTTGCCGGGCTTGATGTCGCGGTGCACGACTCCGACGCGATGCGCGGCCGCGAGCGCGCGCGCGATGTCATCGGCAAGCCGCACGACCTCGTCGACGGTCAGCGCAGGCTCGCGCTTGAGTCGATGCGAGAGCGTCTCGCCCTCGACGAACTCCATCGACGCGACGAGCTTGTCGCCGATCTGCACGAGATCGTGCGTGCGAACGACGCCGGGATGCGAGATGCGGCGCGCGATCTGAACCTCGCGGCGCAGATGCACGACGTCGGCATCGGCGTGACTCGCCAGCACCTTGAGCGCGACGATCTCGTCGGCCACCCGATCGCGCGCCCGAAACACCGCGCTGAACCCGCCCTTGCCGATCTGGTTGAGGATCTCGTACCGCTCGCCGACGACCATCCCAGCCGCCCACGGCTCCGGATCGACGACCGTGTAGTCGTCGGGGCTAGGCTCCGTATGCGTCGGCGGATCGACGACATCGTCCTCGCTCTCCTCGCCCCGCACGTCGACCCGCTTCACGCAGCCGCGAGTGTACACCCGGTGGACCCGCCGCCGGACGCACGTCGTGGCTCGGCACCAGGAATGCCGTTTACCTGCGGTTTCACGCCACCGATCGCGCGATTGCGGCGATGACCGCCATGTTGCGGATTCGTTCGTGAAGTGTCCGTATTGTGTTCGCGGTGGATACGTTGTTCCCGCCGTCCGCTCCGCTGGTCGGCTTTCGCGTCATCCCTACATTCTCTGGACTCAACTACGACACCGACTCGGGCGAGAGCATCAATGACTCGTCCGAGAGCTTTCGGTTCGGAGGGATGTCGTAATGGCCGCCGTTCTCGACGTGTGGATCATGCGTCCCGGTCACGTGTGTCGCGTGGACGATCACGAATGGATCGTGCGCGTCTTTGATAGCGAGGGCGCCGTGTTCACGTGGGGTACGAGCGACTACGGCCATCTGGTCGCCGCGAAGGCTCACTGGGCAGGGACCATTCCGCCAGGCACCTACGTCGTGCAAGCCGCGCTGAAGGGCAGTGCGAACGTCGTGACGGACCGCGCGGTCGCCGTCGTTGGCTGCGACGGCACGGTGTGCGTGCATCTGTTCGTCTATCCCCACGACAAGAGGTACCCACCTCCGTCCGGCGGCGACGATAAGCCCGAGAAGCGCGAATGAACCGCCTCTAACCGTGGTCGGACCACTGCGCGTCCGTGATATGAGGGAGATGATCGGTGTTGTGCTGCTCGCCGGATGCGCACAGCAAGCGATGGCGCCAGGCGCGGAGCGACTCGTAACCCCGTCGGATCAGCGCGCGATCGCGGACATCGTGCCTGCATTCTCGATCGAAGCGGCCGCGGGCGAGCAACACGTCGTCGCGATCCTGAACGATCGGCTCGAGACCGATCGCACTCTCGAGCTCACGCCGACCGAGCACTTGTTCGCAGTCGTAGGCGGTGGGCGAGTCCCGCTGGTGGAGGAGACCTACGAGCTCCCGGGATATGAGAACCCGGTTTTTCTCGCGACGCGCTACACGACGACGCTGACGACCGATGCGCGGCAGGTCAGGATCGAATTCGATCGTGCCGATGGCTCGATCGTGACCTCCACTCTGAATGTACCGGCGCGCTTCGCGATCGCTTCACCGCCGCCGCCGAACATCAAGCTCGGCGATACGGTGGCGTTCTCGATCTCGCCCGCGCCGGGCGCGGAATCTTGGGGGTACTGGGAAGCGTGGTGTGACACCAACCCCAACCAGCTGATCACCGATGGCAACAACGATCAGGTTTATGTTGCGCCCGATGGGAAAGGCACCTCGCAGATTGGAGGTGTGCGGTTCGGCGCCACGAACGATTGTATGGCGCAGCTGCGGATCAGACTGTGGGCGCTCGGGGACTACGACTCCGCATTTGGCTCGAGGGTAGGCCCAGTCACGAGCACGCACCCCATGGGGTTGCAGGACGTCGAGGTCGGCGTGCACCTCTGGGGGTATTGAGATCCCGCCGCATCGTTCGTGCG
The DNA here is from genome assembly GCA_019237945.1 of Deltaproteobacteria bacterium. Taxonomy (GTDB): domain Bacteria; phylum Myxococcota_A; class Polyangia; order Haliangiales; family Haliangiaceae; genus JABFXX01. The sequence continues at coordinate 28,515 of JAFAOG010000124.1, forward strand.
AGCGGGCTTGACGTCGCGATGGCCGGGGGCGTGTGCATGTGCTGAGTCGCTATCGCGCTGCGGCGGCTGGCAGGATGGGTCGATTCTCCGGGTAGTGCTCGATCGTCGGGTCCCGGTACAGCCAGGGCCGTGCGCTGTTCGTCCAGATGTTCATCACTACTTTCAGGTCGATCGGCGCGTCGAGCGTCCCGACCTTGAGCACCATCATTTCCCGCATGTTCGCCCGCTGGCTGTAGATTGGTGAGCCGCAGTCGCCGCAGAAGTATCGATAGAGCGTGTTGCCGCTCGCCGCAGTGTCCGCGAACAGCTTGGGCATGCCCGCGGTGAACGTGACCGCCGCGCTCGGTACGACCGCATTGTGACTCGCGCCGCTCCCCGACGCCTTCTGGCAATGGGTGCAGTGGCACGCGATGATCTTGTCGGGCGCGTGGCTGATGCGGTAGCGAATGGCGCCGCAGAGGCAGCCGCCGGTGATCGGATCGGACATGGGATCTGTTTTGCCAGCAGGCCGCAACGCTCGGTAGCCGCCCGCGCGACCGATCGCCTATTCTTTCCAGGAATGGATAAGCCCGCCGATCGCCTTCGCCAGCTCGACTGCTTCCGGCGCATCATCGAACAGGGGTCGATCTCGGCGGCCGCGCGATTTCTCGGCATCGGCCAGCCCGCGGTGAGCAAGCAGCTCCGCGCGCTCGAGGAACGGCTGGGAGTTCGCCTGCTCGAGCGCAGCACGCGCGGACTCGAGGCGACCCCCGCGGGGAGCGCGCTGTACGCCGGCCTGCCGCGCCTCCTCGAGGAGATCTACATGCTCGAGGACGAGGTCGCGGCCAGTGCACGAGGCCTGTCGGGCGTCCTGCGCTTTCACGCCCCGGTCGCGTTCGGCGAAATGTATCTGACGCGCGAGCTCATTCGCTTCCACGCCGAGCACCCGCGGATCGTCCTCGACGTCGTGTACGAGGATCGCTACGTCGACCTCATCAAGGAGCGCGCGGACGTCGCGCTACGCATCGGCACGCTGAGCTCGCCCGATCTCGTCGCGCGCAAGCTCGCGGTCCTTCCGCGCATGCTCGTCGCGTCGCCGCGATACCTGCGCACCCAGGGACGGCCGAAGAGGCCGGAGGACCTCTACGCGCACAACTACATCCGGAACACGGCGCGCCAGCAGGAGAACGTCCTCGTTCTCACCCGCGGCGAAGAGCGCGTCGAGCTGCCGCTCGAGAGCAGTTTCCTCGTCAACGATGTCTTCGCGGTCAAGGATCTACTGCTCGCGCATGCCGGGATTGGCCAGGCCTCGCGCTGGGCCGTCGACGCGGAGCTCGCGAGCGGCCGGCTCGTGGAGGTCCTCAAGGACTGGAGCGTCGCCTCGTCCACGCTCCACGTCGTGTACCCCTCGCGGACGCTGAAGACGCGGCGTGTGAACGCACTCGTCGAGTTCTTGGCCGCGCGACTCGTCACGCTGCCCGGCGTGGTTGCGAGCTAGCAGCTCGTTCCGCTCGCGCACGTGCGCGTGTCCTCGAGCGAGCCACCGCCACCACCGGTGCCATCGTTGCCGTCGCGCTCGGCCGCCGGAGCGTTCGGCGCCGAAACGCCACCCGCGCCGCCGCTGCCCGCCGTGCCCTGGCTCTGCGTGCACGTGCCGGTGATCGTCGAGTCGGCGGTGTTCAGGATGCCGACGGCGCGGCCGCCCTGGCCACCACCGCCACCACCGCCGTGACCACCGTGCGCACCCGCGCCGCCGCCGCCGGGCCCACCGGAGTTCGGATGCGACGCGACGCCACCGCCACCACCGCCCGACTGCCCACGTCCGCCCGCGCCACCGTTGCCGCCGTTGCCGG
>JAFAOG010000152.1 GCA_019237945.1 Deltaproteobacteria bacterium
GGCTGCTTCCTCGAGAGCTACCTGCGCGACGGCACGCCGACGGTGCCCGCGCCGGGCGGTCTCACCGATCCGTGTCCGTGATACGCGGCGAGGCCGCTGACGAGCGCATCGAACACGGTGCGACACCTCGGTGACCCGCGCAGGTTCTCGTGCATCACGACGAACATCTCCAGCGCGAGGGACAGCGCGCGAGGCAACAGGCGCACGAGATCCGGATCGCGCCCGGCGAGCGCGACCTGACACAGGCCGATGCCGACACCGGCCCGAAGCGCCGCGAGCTGCGCGAGGTTGTTGTCGGCGCGCACCGCGAACGTCAGCTTCGCGAGAAACGGGACCCGCGGCGCAACCGAACGGACGTACGCCGTCTCGCGATCGAAGCCGATGATGCGGTGGTCGGCGAGGTCGGCGACGGTCTTCGGTGTCCCGTGCTTCGCGAGGTACGTGCGGTGCGCGTAGATGCCGATCGGCAGCTCGCCGATGCGGCGAACGACCAGCGCCGACTGGGCCGGCGGCGCCATTCGCACCGCGACGTCGGCCTCGCGCTGCAGCAGGTCCTCGACCTTGTCGGAGGCGGACAGCTCGATCTGGAGCTGCGGGTGCGCGTCGAGCAGGTTGCCGATGATCGCGGGCAGGACCTCCACGGCGATCACCTCGCTCGCGCTGATGCGCACCGTGCCGGCGATCACCTCGCGCTTCGCCGAAGCCGCGCGCAGTAGCGACGCCGAGGTGGCGGCAAGCGATGACGCGTACGGCCGCAGCTCGAGCGCGAGCTCCGTCGGTAGCAGGCCGCGCTGCGAGCGCGTGAACAGCTCCGCGCCGAGCGCCGCTTCGAGCTCGCCGATGTGGCGACCGACGGTCGGCTGCGTCAGCCCGAGCTCGCGGGCCGCGCCGGAGAGCGACCCGTGATCGAGCACGCCGAGGAACGTGCGGTAGAGGTCCCAGCTCGGAGCCATACATCCATGAATACCAGATGCACGGTTTATGGGAATTTTGTTTATCGAGGTTTGCCCCCATCGTAAGGGCATGACGAACACGACGGTTCTCGTTCTTGGTGCCACCGGCGGTATCGGCGGCGAGGTTGCCCGCACTCTTCTCGCTCGCGGCTGGACGATCCGCGCGCTGTCCCGCGATGCCGCCGCGGCGGCGCGCAAGGAGCCGCGCTTCCAGTGGCGGCAGGGCGACGCGCTCAACGCCCCGGATGTGCTCGCGGCCGCGCAGGGCGCCAGCGTGATCGTCCATGCGGTCAATCCGCCCGGCTATCGCGACTGGGACAAGGTCGTCCTGCCGATGCTCGACAGCACGATCGCGGCGGCGCGGGCCGTCGGTGCGCGGATCGTGTTCCCGGGCACCGTCTACAACTTCGGACCGGATGCGTTCCCGACGCTCACGGAGCGCAGCCCGCAGCATCCGACGACGAAGAAGGGCGCGATCCGGGTCGAGATGGAGCGCCGGCTCGAGGCGGCGGGCGTGCCGGTGATCATCGTCCGCTGCGGCGACTACTTCGGCCCGGGGGCGCCGAGCACGTGGTTCTCCGGCGGGCTGATCAAGCCCGGCAAGGCGGTGCGCGCGATCCAGAATCCGGCGCGTGGTGGCATCGGCCATCAGTGGGCGTACCTGCCGGATGTGGCCGAGACGATGGTTCGCCTGCTCGAACGCGCGACCGAGCTGCCGCGGTTCGCCGTCTATCACATGGAGGGGTTCTACGACGCCGATGGCACGCAGATGGTGTCGGCGATCCAGCGCGCCGTCGCGACGCGGCCTCCGATCAAGGCGTTTCCGTGGTGGATCGTGCCGCTGCTCGCGCCGTTCGTGCGCTTCATGCGCGAGCTGCTCGAGATGCGCTATTTGTGGAAGCAGCCGCTGCGGATGACGAACGAGCGCCTCGTCGCGACGCTCGGGGCCGAGCCGCACACGCCGATCGACGAGGCGGTGAAGACGACGCTCGTCGGGCTTGGCTGCATCGCCGCTTAGTCGCGCGCGGCCCAGAACTGCGCCATCACCGGCCACAGCCGGTCGGCGGCCTTCTTCGAGACGACCGCGCCGACGTGACCGCCGCGCTGCACGACGAGCTGCTTGTCGGTCGCGCGGATGCGATCGATCAGCGGGGCGGCGGCGGGCAGCGGGACGATGTGATCGTCCTCGAACGACAGCGCGAGCGTCGGGCACTTGATCTGCGGCAGCTCGGCGGGCCGGCCCATCAGCGTGAAGCCGCCGTGGATCAGCGCGTTGCCGCGATAGAGCTGCTCGATGTACTGCACGTAGCACGCGCCCGGGAACGACACGTTGTCGGTGCCCCAGCGCTCCGTCGACAGGAAGCTCTCGAGGAACTCGTCGTCCCATGCGCGGTCGAGCAGCGACACCATCTTCTGCGCGGTGAGCGTCGGCTTGAGCAGATGAAACGACGCCTGCATCAGCGGCCACGGGATGTTGCCGAACGCCTCGAAGATCGCGCGGACGTCGAACGTCGGCGTGCGCGTCCACGTCGACATGATGCCGGCCTCGGCGAAGTCGACGGGCGCGGCGAGCGCGAGGAAGCTGGCGACGTACTCGGGGAACGCGGCGACGTACGTGGTCGCGAGCGTCCCGCCGAGGCAGTAGCCGAGCACGTGGACGCCGCCGCGGCGGCCAAAGCGCGTTGCGATGCGAACGGCGCGCCCGACGTAGCGGCCGGCGATGTCGTCCCACGTCAAGTAGCGATCTTCGGGGCCCGGGGTGCCCCAGTCGATGCAGAACACGTCGTGGCCCTGCGCGACCAGCCACTCGATCAGCGAGCGGCCGGTGCCGAGGTCGAGCACGTACCAGCGGTTGATCAGCGACGGCACGAGCAGCACCGGCGTCTTGTACGCGGGGCGCGGCGGCGAGAACCGCAAGAGGCGCCACTTGTTCTCGGTCCACACGACGGTGTGCGGTGTCGCGCCGACGACGGGTGCGCCCTTCGGCGCCCGCCGGAGCAGCGCGGCGATCGAGTCGAGTGGCGACTTGCCCGGCATCTTCACGCGTACAGCCCTTCGAAGCGATCCCGCAGCCGGTCGTAGACGGCCTTGCGGCGCAGCTTGAGCGACGAGGTCAGCGTTCCGTCGTCGACACCGAGCGGCCGCTCCGCGATGAAGTGGCGCTTGATCGTCTCGTGGCGCGCGAGGTCCGTGTTGATC
>JAFAOG010000167.1 GCA_019237945.1 Deltaproteobacteria bacterium
GCCTACCTCACCGAGTCGATGATGGATCCACCGGCGAAGCTCCGCAAAGGCTACCCGCCGGTGATGCCGACGTACCTCGGCCGGCTCTCCGGCCCCGAGGCGGCCGCGATCGTCGAGTACATCCGCTCGCTGCGAGGAACGCCGTGAGCTTCTGGACGCACGAACGCGGCCTCACGAGCTGGCTTGCCACGCGCGACCACAAGCGCATCGGCATCCTCTATCTCGCGACCGTCCTCGTGTTCCTGCTGATCGGCGGCATCTTCGCGCTCGTCCTGCGCCTGTCGCTCGTCACGCCGAACAACGCGCTCGTCGACGCGCACACCTACGACAAGCTGTTCACGCAGCACGGCATCGTCATGGTGTGGCTGTTCATGATCCCGTCGATCCCGTCGGCGTTCGGCAACTTCCTGCTGCCGCTGATGATCGGCGCGCGCGACGTCGCGTTCCCGCGCCTCAACCTCGCCTCGTACTGGATCTTCGTCACCGGCGGCATCGTCGTGCTCGTCGCGCTGATCGCGGGCGGCGTCGACACCGGCTGGACGTTCTACACGCCCTACTCGACCGCGGCCCCGACGGCCGTCACGTGGGCCGTGATCGGCGTCTTCATCACGGGCATCTCGTCGATCCTCACCGGCCTCAACTTCATCGCGACGATTCACACGATGCGCGTCGCCGGCATGCGCTGGCGTGACCTGCCGCTGTTCGTGTGGAACCTGTACTCGACGTCGATCATCCTCGTGCTCGCGACGCCGGTGCTCGGTCTCGCGCTGCTGCTCGTCGGCGCCGACCACATCTGGGCGCTCGGCCTGTTCGAGCCGGCGCAGGGCGGCGACCCGGTGCTGTTCCAGCACCTGTTCTGGTTCTACTCGCACCCTGCCGTCTACATCATGATCCTGCCCGCGATGGGCGTCGTTGCCGAGGTCGTGTCGACGTTCTCGCACAAGCGCCCCGCCTGGTACGGCGCGATCGTCTTCGCCTCGATCGGCATCGCGCTCGTCGGCTTCCTCACGTGGGGTCACCACATGTTCGTCGCCGGCATGTCGACGTTCGACTCCGGCCTGTTCGGCGTGCTGTCGATGCTCGTCGCGATCTTCTCGGCGATCAAAGTCTTCGCGTGGACCTCGACGATGTACGGCGGCCGCATCACGCTCGCGACCCCGCTGCTCTACATCTTCACGTTCATCTTCCTGTTCATCTTCGGCGGCATGTCGGGCGTTGCTGTCGCGACGACGAGCCTCGACGTCCACTGGCACGACACCTACTTCATCGTCGCGCACTTCCACTTCATCATGGTCGGCGGAACGCTCACCGCGTTCCTCGCCGCGCTGCACTACTGGTTCCCGAAGCTGTTCGGCCGCATGTACAGCGAGGCGTGGGCGAAGGTCGCGTGCGCCGCCGTCTCCGTCGGCTTCATCCTGACGTTCACGCCGCAGTTCCTGCTCGGCAACGCCGGCATGCCGCGCCGCTACGCGACCTACCCGCCGCAGTACCAGTGGCTCCACGTGCTCTCGACGTGCGGCGCCGTGCTGCTCGCGCTCGGCATGCTGCTGACGGCGGGCTACCTCGTCGTCGCGCTCGTCCGCGGCAAGCGCGTCGACAACCCGTGGCGCTCGGCGTCGTTCGAGTGGCGCACGTCCTCGCCGCCGCCCGCCGACAACTTCGTCGACGCCCCGCAGCTCCGCGACACCTACGCGTACGAGGAGGTCGCGTCGTGAACAACGAGACGCGCCGCTACCACCTCGCCGTGTGGATCGTGATCGCGTCCGAGGCGCTGCTGTTCGCGGGCCTGTTCGCGCTGTACTGGTCGTATCGCGCGGAAGTCCCCTCGCTGTTCGCCTCTGGCATCACGCAGGACGTCCACTGGATCGGCGCGCTGAACACGTTCCTGCTCCTGACGTCGAGCTTCTCGATCGCGTGGTCGATCCTGCAGACGCGCAACGGCCGCCGCCGCGCCGCCACGGTCTCGCTCGTCGTCACGCTCGCGCTCGGCGCCGCCTTCCTCGTGTTCAAGCTGCTCGAGTGGGGCATGCACGCCCGCGACGGCCTCGTCCCCGGCTCGTCGCTGTTCTTCACGCTCTACTACCTGATGACCGGCCTCCACGCGCTCCACGTGATCGCCGGCATGACGCTCGTCACGTGGGTCACGCTGCGCCGCGAGCGAGACCTCGCGCTGCCGCTCGTCGCGCTGTACTGGCACTTCGTCGACGTCGTCTGGGTCTTTCTGTGGCCGATGTTCTACCTGGCGAAACCATGACGGCCCGCGCACTCATCCTCACGTACCTGCTGCTCGTCGCGCTCGCGGCGACAAGCCTGCTCGTCGGCAGCACGCCGGTCGCGCTACTGATCGCGGTCGCCAAGACGCTCTTGATCGCGCTCGTGTTCATGGAGCTGCGCCACGCCCACGCGAGCGATCGCATCATCGCGGTCGTCGCCGCGTTCTTCGTCCTGCTGCTGACGCTCGGCGCGTTCGCCGATGTGATCACGCGCTAGCGGCCGCGCTGCGCCGCCGGACCGGTCTCGCACTCGTGGAGGTTGCGCGCGCTGTTGACGAGCGCGACGTGCGAGAACGCCTGCGGGAAGTTGCCGCAGAGTCGCATCCGCCGCGTGTCGTACTCCTCGGCGAGCAACCCGACGTCGTTGCGCAGCGCGAGGACCTTCTCGAACAGCGCCTCCGCGTCCCGCTGGCGGCCGACCAGCGCGTACGCGTCGACGAGCCAGAACGAGCACGCGAGGAACGGGTTGTCGAAGCCGTGCATGCCGTCGATGTTGTTCGTCTCCATCGTGCGGTAGCGCAGCAGGTAACCGCTCTCCATCAGGTCTTCCTCGATCGCCTTGATCGTGCCGAGGAACCGCGGGTCGCGCGCCTCGACGAAGCCGACGTGCGGCAGCAGCAACAGCGAGGCATCCATCTCGCGCGAGCCGTAGGCCTGCACGAACGCGTTGCGTGTCGAGTCGTAGCCGTGCTTGCAGACGTCGGCGTGGATGCGATCGCGGATCGCGCGCCAGCGGTCGACCGGACCGTCGAGCTTGAATCGCTCGACCGACTTGACCGCGCGATCGAACGCCGCCCACACCATCACCTTGCTGAACGTGAAGTGCTGGCGGCCGCCGCGCGGCTCCCAGATGCCCTCATCGGCCTCCGGCCAGTGCTGCTCGATCCAGTCGAACAGCGTGCACTCGAGCGACCACGTCGCGTTCTGCGCCCCGAGGCCGCTGCGGCGCGCCTCGTAGAGCATGTCGATGACCTCGCCGTAGACGTCGAGCTGGAGCTGCGTGTACGCGCCGTTGCCGACGCGCACCGGCTTGCTGCCTTCGTAGCCGGGCAACCACGGGAGCGTGTGCTCGTCGAGGCGGCGTTCGCCGAGCACGCCGTACATGATCTGCAGCTTGTCGGGATCGCCGCCGACCGCGCGCAGCAGCCAGTCGCGCCACGCCCTCGCCTCGTCGCGATAGCCGGCGTGCAGCATCGCCTGCAGCGTGAACGTCGCGTCGCGGATCCAGCAGTAGCGGTAGTCCCAGTTGCGTTCGCCGCCGATGTCTTCGGGGAGCGAGGTCGTGCCGGCCGCGACGATGCCGCCCGACGGCTGATACGTCAGCGCCTTGAGCGTGATCAGCGATCGCACGACCGCATCGCGATACGGACCCTTCGCCTCGCACTGCGCGGACCACTCGCGCCACCACGCGATCGTATCGGTCAGCGACTCGAACGGGTCCGGCGTCGGTGGCGGCTCGTCGTGCGACGCGAACCACGTCAGCACGAATGGCACGCGATCCCCCGGCCCGACGACGAACGAGCTGACCGTCGACATGCCGCGACACTCGAGCGGCGCCGGCGTCGCGAGCACGAGCGCGTCGGGACCCGCGACCGCGTGCAATCGGCCATCGACGGAGCGGACCCACGGGATCACCGAGCCGTACTCGAAGCGG
>JAFAOG010000171.1 GCA_019237945.1 Deltaproteobacteria bacterium
GCATCGGGATGCGCGGCAAGGCGTCGGACACCGAGATCCAGAAGGGCAACATCATCCTCCTCGGGCCGACCGGCTCGGGGAAGACGCTGCTCGCCCAGACGCTCGCGAAGAAGCTCGATGTTCCGTTCGCGATCGCGGACGCGACGACTCTGACCGAAGCCGGCTACGTCGGCGAAGACGTCGAGAGCGTCGTCAAGGCGCTGTTCCGCGCCGCCGGCGGCGACGTCGAGAAGACCGCGCGCGGCATCATCTGCATCGACGAGATCGACAAGATCGCGCGCAAGGGCGGCACGCCGTCGCCGACCCGCGATGTCTCCGGCGAGGGTGTGCAGCAGGCGCTGCTCAAGATTCTCGAGGGCAAGACCGCGACCATCACGCCCGATGGCGCGCGCAACCGCCCGCAGCAAGAGCTCATCCAGATCGACACGACGGACATCCTGTTCATCTGCTGCGGCGCCTTCAACGGCCTCGAGGACATCGTCCGCCGCCGCGTCGGGCAGCGTGGCCTCGGCTTCGGCGCGTCGGTCTCGACGGCCGAGGATGACAAAGACGAGCTGCGTCGTCAGGCGCGCACGGAAGACCTGATCAAGTTCGGCATGATCCCCGAGTTCATGGGCCGCCTGCCCGTGATCGTCAGCTGCGACGCGCTCGACGTCGACGCGCTGACCGAGGTGCTCTGGAAGCCGAAGAACGCGCTCGCCAAGCAGTATCACCGCCTGTTCGAGCTCGAGGGCGTCAAGCTGAACTTCCGCCCCGATGCGCTGCGCGCGATCGCGGAAGAAGCCGCGCGCCGCAACTCGGGAGCCCGCGGCCTGCGCGCGATCCTCGAGGAAGTGATGCTCGACGTGATGTACGAGATCCCGTCGCTGACCGGCGTCAAGGAATGCGTCGTCACGCGCGAGGTCGTCGAGCACCGCGCCCGGCCCGAGCTCGTGCTCGAGTCGAAGGCCGCCTCGTAGCTCACGGCGCCCCGCGCTCGCAGGCTCGGCAACCGCAGAGGTGTAGCCGCAAAGCACGCGAAGCACGCAAAGGTCCAGAACCGGATCTTCGGTCTCCCTTTGCGTTCTTTGCGGCGCAATTCTCTGGGGAACAGGGCGTGCTCCAGAAGATCTGGCCCCAAAGAACCCAAAGCGCCCAAAGCCAAGAGGTTGGATCCGATCTTCCCTCTTTGGGTCCTTTGGGTTCTTTGGGGCCCAAACTCCGGGTCTTGATTGCCTCCGCGTTACTTCGCGGCGAGCGCTTCGAGCAGCTTGCGCCGCGTGATCGGCTTGGCGACCAGCGCGCGCACGCCGAGGTCCTTCGCGCGCCGGCGGTGCTCGGGGTTCGCACGCGACGTGATGATCACGATCGGCGTCGTCTTGAAGCGGTCGTCCTTGCGCAGGTGCGCGATCAGCTCGAAGCCGCCGAGCTCGGGCATCTCGAGGTCGGTGACGACGAGGTCGTAGCGGAGCTGGCGCGTCATCTGGAGCGCGCGCGCACCATCCTCCGCGACGTCGACGATCCACCCCTCGCGGCCGAGCATCGACGTCATCGCCTCGCGGATCGCGCGCGAATCATCGACGACGAGCGCGCGGCCGGCGAGCACCATCGGCTGGCTCGTCAGGTCGGCGACCTCGCCGGGCGCGTCGGGATGGACGCGGCGAACGAGCTGCGCCGGGTCGAGGATCAGCTGGACCTTGCCGGAGCCGCTGATCGTCGCGGCGGCGTAGAGCGTCAGCGGCGCGAGCAGCGGGCCGAGCGGCTTGATGATGATCTCGCGCGGCCCGACGATCTTGTCGACGGTGCATACCAGGCTCTTGCCGGCGAACGTCACGACGACGCCGGGCCGCCGCTCGCCCGCGGTCCCGTTGCCGAGCAGGCCCTCGAGGCGCAGCACGGGCAGCGTCTCGTGGCGGGCCTGGGTCTGCGAGACGTTCGCATCGACGACGCACGTATCGACGACGTGCACCGCCGGGATCGCGTAGACCTGGCCGCCGACCTTGAACAGCATCGCCTGGGCGAGCGAGGTCGAGAGCGGCAGGCGCAATGCGAACGACGTGCCGCGGCCCGGCGTCGAGCTGACCTTGACCTCGCCGCCGAGGCGCGCGATCGCCTGGCGCACGACATCGAGGCCGATGCCACGGCCCGCGAGCTCGTCGGCATCGCCGCGCACGCTGACGCCGGTGCCGAGCGCGTCGAGGACGTCGTTGTCCGTCGCGAGCTGGGCGCGCGCCTGCGACCATCGGCCGGTCTCGATCAACCGGTCGCGCAGCGCGGTCGTGTCGATGCCGCGGCCGTCGTCGGAGACCTCGAGCACCAGGAGGTTGCCGTCCTGGCGGGCGCGCATCGTCACGGTCGCGATCGCCGGCTTGCCGCGCGCGACACGCTCCTCGGGCGACTCGATGCCATGGGCGACCGCGTTGCGCAGCAGCTGCGTGATCGGATCGACGAGCTGCTCGGCGACCGCCTTGTCGAACTCGGTCTCCTCGCCGAGCGTGCGGAGCTCGACCTTGAGCCCGGTCGCGCGGCGCAGCGCACGCAGCGTGCGGGCCGCGTGCGTCATCAAGTTGCGCGCGCTCTCCATGCGGATGCGCACGAGGCCGCGCTGGAGGTCGCCAATGGTGCGGCGAAGCGCCTCGATCTCGTCGAGCAGCGCGGCGGTCGTCTGCGACAGCAGGGCCGCCTGCCCCGCCAGCTCCGCCTCGGTCTCGCCGAGCTGCTGCAGCCGCTCGCGCTCGATCACGTCGCGCAGGCCCTGGCGCGTCCGCGCGAGGTCACGGGACATCGTGCGCAGCAGCTGGACGCGCCGCTCGATGCGCGTGCGATCGAACAGCAGCTCGCCCGCGCTCGACATCAGCGCATCGATCCGCTCGGGCTCGACGCGCAGGTACGACTTCGGCTCGGGGACGTCCATGCGATCGCTCGGCGCATCGAGCACCGGCTCCGGCGGCTCGCCCTCGAGCAGCGCGCTGGTCGGGATCGACAGCGAGTCCTGTGGCGACGGCGCGATGATCTCGGAGTAGCTCGCGCGATCGGTCACCGTCGCGATCCGGGCGATCTGCTCGCGGATCCGCGCCGCGGACTGCTCGGCGACGATCGGCTCGACGGCGAGCTCGTCGAGGTACGCGCGCAGCCCGTCGGTGACCTCGACGATCAGATCGGCCGTGCTCGGCCCCCACGGCGACGGCTCGCGCCCGACCGCGGCGAACGCGCTCTCGAGCCGGTGGCTCAGATCGACCATCGTCGTCAGGCCGACCGTGCCCGCCGCGCCCTTGAGCGTGTGGGTGACGCGCATCATCTCCGTCAGCGTCTCGGCGCCGGGCCGCGCGGATCCGCCCGCGAGCACGCGCGCGGTCACGATCTCGAGCGCGTCGTGCGCCTCCTGGCGAAACAGCTGGCGCAGCATCGCCAGCTCTTCGGGATCGAAGTCGAGCTCGTCGCTCATGTGGCGGCCGCCATCGTCACGACCTCGAGCGCCTTGCGAACCAGCCGCGTCGGGTCGAGCAGCGTCAGCGGGCGGCCCGCCGCATCGACGACCGCGCCCTCGTTCTCCGTGAGGCTCGCGACATGGTCGACCTGGTCGACGCGCAGCGCGCAGACCGTCCCCTCCGCCTCGAGCACGAGAGCCCCATCTCCCTGTCGCGGGGGCGGGCCGGCCGGCTGGTCGAGCAGCGCGGCCACGTCGAGGACGGGCAAAATCGTACCGTGCAGGTTGACCACGCCGCCCAGCGCCGCAGGGGCAGTGGGAACGGCCGTCACGAACCCTAGGGTCACGACTTCTCGCACCCAGCGCAATTCGACCGCGTATCGCCCGACACCGACCGCGAAGACGATGACGTTGCGCAATTCCGGCACGGGGCGAGCATACCCTCCGTAGAGCGCGTAGTCCCCGTCACGTCTCTCGGCACCAACCGTCTACGAGAAAGAGGAACTGCCGCACGCCTCGATCCGGTGTTAGGGTGGGGACCATGAGAGCCTGGCCTTTGGTGGTTGGTCTCGCTGCGTGCGGCGCCGGCAATGGGCACCAAGCGCAACCGGACGGGCCGGTGACGGCGGGGTCGGATGCGAGTGTGGATGCGCCGCCCGGAGTCACGTGGGCGCCGCTGATCTCGCGCAGCTACACGGTCGATAACGTCAGCCCCGAGACGTACGTGTGCCGCCGCGTGAAGATCTCGCAGGACATGTGGATCTCCGGCTTCCGCAGCGAGCTGCCCGAGGGCACGCTCCGCGCGTTCGTCTCGATCGATACGAGCGGGGCCACGCAGACCGGCAACATCACGCCGTGCGACGGCACGGTCGGCATCGGCGCTCCGGGCGTCAACCGCGCACAGCTGCTGTTCGCGGATACGCACGGCCCGAACCAGTACAACGACATCCTGTTCCCGGCCGGCGACGCCGTGCACATCCCCGCGAACAGCTACATCGTGCTCAACGCCGACGTCTACGAGCCGGTCGACGGCACGCCCTATTCGGGCACGCTCAACATCTACGCGACGACCGTGCCGCCCGGCGAGGTCCAGCACGAGCTGCAGGCGATGTTCGGCGGCACCAACAGCATCGACATCAAGTCCGACGGCACGATGCAGACGGTGACCGGCGGGTGCAGCGGCCCGCGGTCGCAGGACTATCACGTGCTCGCGGTGTGGCCGCACATGCACATGCTCGGCAAGCACTCGCACCTGACGATCACGCGCAACAACGTCACCGACGTCGTCGAGGACCAGCCGTTCACGTTCACGAACCAGGCGATCGACATGGTCAACGAGCGCACGCTCGGCACGCAGGACCAGCTGAACTTCACGTGCAGCTACGTCGTGCCGTCGATGACCTGCCAGTACAACGGCTCGAAGTACTGCGGCACCGTCGGCACCTGCCAGCCCGACAACCTGTGCCACGTCGGCCAGAGCGACAGCCTCGGCGGCGAGGCGTGCTTCGCCGCGCTCTACGTGTGGCCGCCGCCGAACAACGCGTTCGGCTGCTTCAGCGGCGTCCAGCCGCCGATCTAGCGCCGCTTCTTCTTCTTGCCGCCGCCGCCCGACGGCTTCGCGCCGCCGAGCCGGTGCGACACGCCCAGGCGCAGCTTGCCGCCCGGCGCGCGCTCCTCGCGGCCCTTGCGACCGGTGGAGCGCTCGCGCTGCTGGGCCTGCACGCGATCGATCTCGCGCGCGGCGCGCCTCCGCTGCTGGAACGCCGCCTTCTCGGACGTCTCGAGCTTCGGCGGCTTGCCGGCCTTCTTCGTCGCGCCGTCGACGAGCGTGAAGTCGATGCGGCGGCGGATCACCGAGACATTGTTGATCTCGACCGTCACCTTGTCGCCGAGCTCGATCGTGCGACCGGTCCGCGTTCCGGACAGTCGCATGTGGATCTCGTCGTGCGTGAACGGCTCGCCGAGCGAGTCGAGCTTGATCAGGCCCTCGACGTACGGCTCCTCGATCTCGACGAACGCGCCGAACGACGTGACGGCGGAGACCGTGCCTTCGAACTTCTCGCCGACCTGGTCGCGCATCATGTACGCGCGATACATCGCGACCGCCTCGCGCTCCGCTTCCATCGCACGGCGCTCGTGCGCCGACGAATCAGCGGCGAGCTGCGCGAGCGTCTCGACGGGCGGAGGCGGCTTGCCGTACCCGCCGCCGGACGCGTGGCCCTCGCGGTGGAGGTGATGCTTCAGGAGCCGGTGCGCGAGCAGGTCGGGATAGCGCCGGATCGGTGACGTGAAGTGCAGGTAGTCACCGGAGGCGAGGCCGAAGTGGCCGATCGGAACGGTGTCCCACACGGCCTGCGTCAGCGTGCGCAGCACGAGGAACGAGAGCGCCTGCGCGCCAGGCTTCTCGGCGATCTGATCGAGCACCGCCTTCATGCCGAGCGGCGTCTGCGCGGCCTCGATGTCGACCTTGATGCCGTACGCCGCGAGCATCTCGGCGAGCTGGGCGACGCGCTCCTGCTTCGGCGGCGCATGGACGCGCCACACGGTCGGGGCGTTGCGCCGGCGGAAGAACATGCCGACGGCCTCGTTCGCCGCGATCATGAACTCCTCGACGAGCTGGTACGCCATCTTGACGGCCGGGTCGCCCTTCGCCTTCACGACGTCGCGCACGAGCCGCGGATCGTCGGCGTCGAGGATGACCTTGGGCTCGGCGATCTCGAGGTCGAGCGCGCCTCGAGCCTGGCGCTTCGCGCGCAGCTGCTGGGCGAGGTTGTGCAGGCGCTGCAGCTCGCCGATCCACGGCCGGTACATCTCGCGCGAGCCGCGGAAGTCGCCGCCGAGCGCGGCCGCGACGCCCGGGTAGTCGAGGCGCGCCTTCGACTTGATCACGGCGGCGGCGTAGCCGATGTCGATGATCTTCGCGTCGTCGTCGTAGTCGAGCCGCACGACCATCGCGCAGCGATCGACGAGCGGGTTGAGTGAACAGATGTTTGCCGATAGCTGGATCGGCAGCATCGGGATCACGCGGTCGGGCAAGTACACGCTGACGCCGCGGATCGAGGCCTCGCGATCGAGCGCATCGTTCCAGCGCACGTAGTGCGAGACGTCGGCGACCGCGACCCACACGCGCGGGCCGCCGTGCGGTCCGTCCTCGATGCAGAGCGCGTCGTCGAAGTCGCGCGCGGTCTCCGGATCGATCGTCGCGAACCGACGGTCGCGCAGATCGATGCGATCGGCGAGGTCGGTCGGCAGCAGCGTCTGCGGCGTCGCGGCGGCCTGTGCGGCGGCGTCGTCGGGGAATTCGATCGGGATCACTGCGCAGGCGAGGATCTTCTCGATCTCGGTGCGCGGATCCTCGGGATCGCCGAGCACCTTGAGCACCTTGCCGGCGAGCTCGTTGCGAACCGCGTCGGGGTAGCGCGTGATCTCGATGACGACCGCGTCGCCATCCTTGCCGAGCGGCGCCGAGTCGATGCCGACGCGGCCGTAATCGGCGGCGATCCGCGGATCGTCGGGCTCGAGGTAGACGGCGCGGCCCACGCGGCGCAGCACGCCGGTGAGGCGCGCACGCCCGCGCGCGAGCACCTCGACGACGCGGCCTTCGGTGCCGCGCACGCCGGGCCACGTATCGAGGGCGACCTCGTCGCCGTCGAGAGACGTCGCGCGATACTTCGCGGGCACGAACACCGTGCCGTCAGGCGTCGCGACGAAGCCGTAGCCCGCCGGATGCACCGTGATGCGGCCGATCGTGCGGTCGTCATCCTCGCGCCGCGTGACGGGGGCGCCGCGCGTCGCAGGCTTCACGGGCACGGGTTTGCCGGCCGCGGGCTTCGCGGCGGGCGTGGTCGCGGGCTTCACCGCGTACGTGCCGGCAGCGGTCGGCCGCATCTCGCCGGTCTCGGGGTCGTACTCCTCGGCGGGCTGGCTCGTCGGCCGCGGAGGCGCGCTCGGCTTCTTCCACGGCAGCTCGGGCTTGCGCGCGCGCTTGTTCGCCTCGTGATGCTTCTGCTTGTCTTTACGGCTGGGGCGCATCGGTTTCTCGGGCGGCGGCGGTGGAACGGGCTTCGCGTGCGGATCCGGCGTGCGGCCGTGCGGGGCGAGTGCGAATGCACCGCCGGGCAGGACGTGAACCCTGCCCTCCTCGACGAGCTCGAGCACCGTCGAGCGAAGGTTACTGTAGTCGTGCTTGCGCACGCCGAGCTCGTCGGCGAGTGCGGTCAGCTTGATACCTGGAGTGACCAGGCGGGACAGGCTCTCCAAGATGACCTGTCGATCGAACGTAGACATGATGATTTCTTTCTCTAACGAAATGCGTGCAGATGCCCGTCGTCGCCGGCGACATACAATGTCCCATCGGCGGCAATGGCGGGCGTGGTATCGACGTCACCCGGGAGCTGGAGATGCCAGCGCAAGGTGCCGTCGGGGGCGACCGCGTAGACGTGCTCGTCTTCGGAACCGAAGAGGATGGTGCCGTCTTGCGCGATGCCCGGGGTTGAATGAATGCGGTCGGCCGCGGCGACTTTCCATTTCACCTGGCCGGTCGGCGCGACCGCATAGAACGAATGATCGTCGCTGCCGATGTAGATCGTGCCGTCGGGGCCGAGGGCGGCGCCGCCGCGCACGTCGTCACCGGTCAGCATCGTCCACGCGACCTTGCCGTCGGGCGCGATCGCGTAGAGCTTGTGATCGTCGCTGCCGACGTACACCGTGCCGTCGTTGCCGATCGCGGGCGAGCTATCGACATCGTCGCCGGTGCGCACCGACCACTTCATGTGGCCATCGGGCGCGATCGCGTAGACCGCGTCGTCCTGCGAGCCCGCGTACACGGTGCCGTCCTGTGCGAGCGCCGGCGTCGAGGCGACGTGCTCGGCCGTCGCGAGCTTCCAGCGCAGCGTGCCGTCGGCCCACACCGCGTGAATGCCGTCGCCGCCGACATAGATCGTCCCGTCGGGGCCGATCGTCGGGCCGCCATCGACATCGCAGCGCGAGGACTCGGGTCCAAAGCCCTTCGGATCGCAGTCGCCGAGCCGCAGCTTCCACTTGAGCGAGCCGTCGGGCTTCACCGCGTAGAGGTGGTCGTCGTCGGAGCCGACGTAGATCGTGCCGTCCTCGGCGATCGCCGGCGTGCTCCACGAGCGGTCGCCTGTCTTGAACGTCCACTTGATGCTGCCGTCGCGCGCGATCGCGTAGAGCCCGCCGTCGTGCGATGCGACGTAGATCGTGCCGTCCTTGCCAAGCGTCGGCGAGCCCGCGACGACGCCGTGGACATCGGTCGACCACTGCTCCTTCGGCTGCGCAGCGGGAGCCGCGCCGGTGCGACGCCCGGTGTGGCGCGCATCGCCGCCGAACATCGCGTACGCGGGAGCGCCCTTGACGGCGACCGCGCTCGGCTTCGCGACGGCCGCATCGGCAGTCGCCGCGGCGACGGGGTGCGGATCGACGCAGGTACCCCGCTCGCAGACCCGTGGGTCCTTGCAATCGGTGTCCTTGGTGCAGCCACCCTGTCGGGCTTGCGTCCCCGAACACGCGGCGGTGGCCCATGCCACCGCCAACACTCTTCTCACGACCGGGACCCTACCTCAAAACGCGAGCGCGGCTAGGCCTTTGGCAGATCATTCGAGAATCGCTCGGCAAGCTTCTCGAAATACCGGCGCGTTTCTTCGAGCACGACCGGATCTTGATCGGGATACATGCGGATGCCGTGTGCGCCGAACGGATCGGTCGTCACGGGTCCGACGGGCAAGCCTCCGACGATGCCGGTTTGCTCGTGATAGAGCAACGCCAGCACCTCGGCGTGGTTCTCGGGCACCAAGAACGTTCGACGCCCGAGCTCCGGGCGCCCGTCTTTGAAGCCGTCGACCAGCTTGGCCATGTGCCAGCGAGAAGTCTATCTGCTCCCCCGAATTGGCGAAAGTCCCTCGGGACGATCAGGTGATCCAACCGGCGCGGGTGTTCACGTGTACGCTTTGGGCCCGTGCTCGAGCTGTGGTTCGACTTCTCGTGCCCGTACGCCTACCTCGCCTCGCGGCGAGCCCCGCACATGGCGCGCGCCGCCGGGGTCGAGCTCGCCTGGAAGCCAATGCTCCTCGGTGGTGTGTTCCGCGGGATCGGCGCGGGCGACGGACCGATGGCGACCTTGTCGCCGCAAAAGGCGGCTCACAATCACCACGACATGCACCGCTGGGCCGAGCTGCTCGGCGCGCCGTTCCAGGTCCCCCGCGCCCATCCGATGCGGACCGTTCGCGCGTTGCGAACGCTGCTCGGTCTGCCCTACTCCCGATGGTCCCAGGCGATCGAGGCGCTGTACGCGGCCTACTGGCAGCGCGGCGAGGACATCACGCAAGACGCGGTGATCGCCGGCGCCCTCCGCCAGGGAGGTGTGAGCGACGCCGACATTTCCACGGCGCTCACCGGCGCCGACGACAAGAAGGACGAGCTGCGCGCACGCACCGACGAAGCGATCGAGCTCGGAATCTTCGGCGCGCCGGCGTGGGTGGTTCGGCGCGACCGGCCGATCCTGTTGTGGGGCCAGGACCGCATGGACTGGGTGATGGCGGTGCTCGCGGGCTGGGATCCCGATCGCGATCCGCCACCGGGCGGCCCGCGCCCGCTGCGCGTCGCGTCGCCATTTCGGTCGCCATCGCGGCTCGAGACATACGTCGACGTCGCGAGCCCGTTCGCATACCTCGGGCTGACGCAGCTGCCTGCGCTCGCGGAGGCGACCGGCGCGGAGGTGCGCGTGCGGCCCGTGCTGCTCGGCGCGCTGTTCCGTGACATCGGCCAGGTCGACGTGCCGATGTTCGCGATGCCGCCGCCCAAGCAGCGCTACGTCGGCGCCGAGATGTCGCGATGGGCGCGCTGGGGGGGCGTGCCGTTCGACATGCCGCGCAAGTTCCCGCAGCGCACCGTCACGGCGCAGCGCCTGATCCTGCTCGCGCGCGATCAGCACGCCGAGGTGCGCCTCGCGATCGCACTGGGCCGCGCGATGTGGGCCGAGCAGCGCGACCTCGAGGATCCGGCGACGCTGCGCGGCGTGCTGCAAGACTCCGCGCTGCCCGTCGAGTGGCTCGAGCGGACGCAGGAACCGGCGGTGAAGCAGGCACTCGCCGACGAGACGGCGGCGGCGAAGGCGGCCGGCGTGTTCGGCGTGCCGACGTGGGTCGTCGACGGGAACTATCTGTTCTGGGGGCAGGATCGGCTCGAGCTCGTGATGCGCGCGCTGGGCGGGTGGAAGCCGGCGTGCGGCTAGTCGCGACGATCGTGTGCGCCGTCGCGTGCCTCGCGCTCGTCGTGGCGGAGCGCACGCATCACCGCGCGCGATTCGTCGCGAAGCCCGTGGCATCGGCCGCGTTCATCGTCGCCGGCATCGGCGCGCCGCCGCTCGTGCTCGCGGGGCTCGTGCTCGGCGCGCTCGGCGACGTCGCGCTGCTGTTCGAGAAGGGTTTCCTCGCGGGCCTCGGCGTGTTCCTGCTCGGGCACCTCGCGTACGCGGTCGCGTTCCCTCCGACCGCGCCGCTGTGGCTCCTCGCGCCCGCCGCCGGCGGCGTGCTCGCGCTCGCGTGGCTGTGGCCGCACCTCGGCTCGATGAAGCTGCCCGTGATCGCGTACGTCGCCGCGATCGTCGCGATGGTCGGCGGTGCGCTCGCGACGCACAACGTGGTCTTGAAGCTCGGCGCCATCGCGTTCTTCGCGAGCGATCTGTCGGTCGCGCGCGACAAGTTCGTCGACAAGGCATGGATCAATCGCGCGTGGGGCCTGCCCGCGTATTACGGCGGCCAGCTGCTGATCGCGTGGGCGTGCACGTGATCCGCGACTTCCTGGCCAGGCTGTCGCGCGCGCAGCGGATCGTGTGGTGCATCGCCGCCTTCCTCGCGGTCGCGAACACCGCGCGCGTGACGATCTTCGTCGTCGACCCGACGCAGAGCTGGGCGTCGGTGTTTCCGCCGATGCCGGAGAGCGGGCGCCACCAGTGCCTCGCCGCCTATGTGCGCGCCGGCGAGCTCGCCGCGCTCGATCACGCGAACCTGTGGGACCAGGCCGCGTACGGGCAGGACCGGCACTCGCAGGTGCGTGGGCTGACGCCGTACCTCGCGGATCCGTACGAGTACCCGCCGGTGCTCGCGGCGGTCTCGCGCGTTGCGGTCGCCGCAACCGACGACTACGCGCTGATCCGCATCGCGTGGTTCGCCGCGTCGGCGCTCGCGTTCTGGCTCGCGTTCTTCGCGCTCGCGCGATGGGCCGGCGGCCGCGCGCAGGACACGGCGCTCGCGTGCGCGCCGGCGCTCGCGCTGTCGACGCCGGTGCTGTTCGGCCTGCAATGGGGCCAGGCACACATGATCGTGCTTGCCGCTGCCGTCGGCGGGCTGCTGCTGCTCGAGCGAGGTCGGCGCGTCGCGGGAAGCGCGCTGCTCGCGTTCGCGATCGCGGTGAAGATCTTCCCCGGCATCGCGCTCGTCTACCTCGCGGTGCGCCGCCGCTGGCATGACGTGATCGCCACGACCGTGGCGCTGCTGCTGCTCGCGGCCGCGAGCGTCGCGATCCTCGGCCCCGCGACGTGGCACGCGTACGTCACGCACCAGCTGCCCGCGATGGCGAGCGGCGCCGCGTTCGCGTTCACGAACGACAACCCCGACAACTACTCGCTCTACGGCCTCGGCTACAAGCTCGCCGCGCTCGGCGTCCCGGGCGCCGGTCACGCGCTCGCGAGCGTGCTCGCGTGGCTATGGACCGCCGTCGTCGTCGCGCTGACCGTCCTCGCCGCGCGAAGGCAGCGAGCACCGGGACGCGAGGCGATCGCGTGGCTCGCGATTCTCTGCCTCGCGACGCTGCGTAGCCCGTACGCGCCGCTCTACACGGGCGTCGGCACGCTGTGGCTGCTCTCGCTCGCCCGGCCGCGCCTCGCGTGGATGATCACCGCGTGGATCCTGCTGCAGGGCTTCCCGCCGCTCGGTAGCAACGCGGTCAATGCGGCCCTATCGCTACCGTCACTGCTGGTGTCGGTGGCCGTGCCGATCGTCGCGCTGCGGCGCGCTTAGCGGCGCTGACCGCGCTTGGCGCGGCGCTTCTTGTTCCGGCCGAGACCGCGCTTGTGCCACGCGGCCTTGCGGGCCTTCATCTTGCGGTCCTTCTTGCGGCGCGCCTGCTTGAACTTCGGACGGCTCTTGAGGGACTTCTTGGAACGGGCCATGGGCGCGTCTATACACCAGGCGCGGGACCTGTAACCAGTGGGGTCGGCCGTCGTATACCCCCGGATGGGCGCATGGCCGATCCCAGGGAGCTGATGGAGCGATACGTGGATGGCGACGCCCGCGCCTTTCGCGAGCTCTATGCGCTGGTCGCCCCGCGCCTGCTTGGATACCTGATGAAGATGGCGAAGAGCCGTGCACTCGCCGACGACCTGTTGCAGCAGACCTTCTTCAAGGTCCATCGCGCGCGGTCGGCCTACGTGCGCGGCGCCGATCCGGTGCCGTGGATCTACGCGATCGCGCATCGCACGTTCATCGACGAGATCCGCAAGAAGCAGCGCGCCGTCGTCAACGTCGCCGAGGGCGACGAGGTGCCCGAGGTGTCGGCGGGCCTCACCGGCGAGGCCGACGGCGTCCGCGAGGAAGTCGCCGACCCCGAGCTGACCGCGGCGGTGATGCGCGCGCTCGAGGATCTGCCGACGGGCCAGCGCGAGGCGGTCGTGCTGACCAAGCTCGACGGCAAGAGCGTCGCGGAGGCCGCCGCGATCGCGGGCACGACCGTCGGCGCGATGAAGGTCCGCGCGCATCGCGGCTACGAGGCGCTGCGCAAGCTGCTCGGCGCGCGCAAGCGAGGTGCCGCGTGAGCGACATCCTCGATCACCTCGGCGCCATCAAGCCGCCGACGCCGGCGCCGCTGTCGGCCGCGCTCGAGGCGGAGCTCGGCAAGCTCGCGCCGGTCAAGCCGCGCCGCCCGCTGCGCGAGCTCGGGGCGCTGCTCGGCATCTCGCTCGTCTACGGCGCCGGGCTCGTCGCGATGTTCACCGTGCGCGGCGATCTGCGCGAGCTGCCGATGCCGTGGCTGCTCGCGGCCGGGCTCGCGTGGCTGCTCGGCTTTGTCGTGCCGTGCTACCTCGCGCTCGTGCCGCCGCGCGGATCGATGCAGCCGCGCTGGCACCTCGCCGCGGCGTGCGCCGCCGTGTCCTCGATCGGCTTTGTCGTGCTCGGCCTGCTCGTCCATCCGAGCGGCGCGCACAGCAAGTACATCGGCTGGGAGCACATCCCGCGCGGCCACGGCTGCCTCGAGCTCGGCGTGCTCAGCGCGATGGTGCCCGTCGTGATCGGCGCGCTGTTCCTGCGACGTGCGCTGCCGGTCGGGGCGCGCTGGGTCGCGGCCGCGCTCGGCGCGGGTGGCGGCTGCCTCGGTGGCCTCGTGCTCCACCTCCACTGCCCGGTGACCGATGCACCGCACGTCGGCCTCGTGCACGGCGGCGTGGTCGTCGTCTCCGCGTTGCTGTCGGCCGCGCTCGTGACCCGCACGACCGAACCGTGATACGCCGCGCGCATGCGCGCCCTCGCCCTCGCTGTCCTCGTCGCCTGCGGTCACGCGTCCGCACCCGCGCCCGTGAGCCACAAGCCCGCCGACACCGGCGCGGTCACCGAGGCCGAGTTCAAGGCGATGCACGACGCGCCGACGTCGAACGAGGCGAAGCTTCACGGCCAGGAATTCCAGCTCGCCGGAACGAAGGCATACCTGTCGCTGCCGCCCGGCCCCGGCCCGCATCCCGGCATCGTCGTGATCCACGAGTGGTGGGGCCTCAACGGCAACATCGAGCACTGGGCGGATCGGCTCGCGAGCGCGGGCTGGGCGGCCCTCGCCGTCGACCTCTACGGCGGCACGGTCGCGACGACACCCGATCAGGCGATGGCGGCGATGAAGTCGGTCGACGACGGCAAGGCGGCCGCGACGATCAGCGCCGCGATCGACTACCTCAAGACCGATCCGCGGATCGCGGCCCCCAGGCGCGCCGTGATCGGCTGGTGCTTCGGCGGCGGCTGGGCGCTGCAGACCGCGCTGCGCCATCCCGAGCTCGACGGCGTCGTCATGTACTACGGCATGCTCGAGCAGGATCCGAGCAAGCTGGCCGCGATCAAGGCGCGGCTCGTCGGCATCTTCGGCGACAAGGACAAGGGCATCCCGCCCGCCGACGTCGACACGTTCGAGAAGGCGCTCGACCAGGCGGGCGTCAAGCACGACATCTACCGATACGACGCCGATCACGCGTTCGCGAACCCGTCGAATCCGCACTACGACGAGGCGTCCGCCGGCAACGCGTGGAACCACGTGCTAGCGTTTCTCGAGGATCTAGCGAAGTGACTACGGGGCTCGTTCTGTCGTGCGAGCATGCGTCGTGGACGCTGCCGCCGGGGGTCGACCTCGGCGTGCCCGTCGACGTGCTGCAGTCCCAGGCGGGCTGGGACCACGGCGCGTTCGACATCGCGTCGCGCATCTCCGAGGCGGTCGGTCTGCCGGTGCATGCGGGTGCGTTCACGCGGATGTACGTCGATCTCAACCGCGCCGCCGATCATCCCGACGTGATCCCGGCCGTCTGCTACGGCGCGCCGGTGCCCGGCAACGCGCACCTGTCGCCGGGCGACCGCGCGGCGCGCCTCGAGCTGTTCCACACGCCGTACTGGGACGCGATCCGCCGCGACGTGCGCGCGCGCCTGCATGACTGCGGCTCCGTGTTGCATCTGTCGTCGCACAGCTTCGCACCGGAGCTCGATCCGCACGTCCGCGTGTTCGATGTCGGTGTGCTGTATGACCCCGGTCACGCGTTCGAGGCCGAGATCGCGGAGCGCATGATGTTCGCGCTGCGCCACGAAGGGCTCACCGTGCGCGCGAATCAGCCGTACACCGGGCTCGGACCGGCGGTGTGCACGTCGCTGCGCGAGGAATTGCGAGGCGAGCGCTACGCCGGCATCGAGATCGAGACCTCGCACGCTGTCACACACACGCGCGGCGGCTGCGAACGCATCGCAGCAGCGTTGATCCCGTTTCTCGATTCGTTGGCCGAGTAACCGCGGGTTACCCCGACTCCCGGTTGATCTCGTCAGCGCGTCGGCCGACGATGTCGAACGATGGGGAGCCCCGACAATTCC
Source organism: Deltaproteobacteria bacterium (assembly GCA_019237945.1). Taxonomy (GTDB): domain Bacteria; phylum Myxococcota_A; class Polyangia; order Haliangiales; family Haliangiaceae; genus JABFXX01. The sequence goes on from JAFAOG010000171.1 coordinate 15,532, forward strand.
GCTCCCCCACGACCGCGCGCCGTCCCGGCCGAGGCGCGCTGGGACCCGAAGGATGCCGGGTTCGAGTGGGTGAAGGGCGACGTCGACGGCGACGGCCGGCGCCACGGCTTCTACCAGTGCTGGACGCGCGACGGTCGCCTCCACGGCGAGTGCACCTACGATCACGGCAACGTCGACGGCACGAACCGCAACTTCCATCCCGACGGCACGATCGCGAGCGAGGCGACGTGGGTCGCGGGCACGATCATGGACAGCGCGTTCTTCCGCAGCGACCAGCCGTCGCCGGAGCCGTTCGCACAGGCCGCCGAGAACGTGTGGTCGGTGCGCTACTACACGCGCGACGGCAAGACGAACTACTCGATCCGCTACTTTTTGCGCGACGGCACCGAGTGCGGCCCCGACGGCCAGCCGCTGCCGCGGCGTCCCACCGGTGTGTCGCCCGACGCGCGCTGGTTCCCCGACATGGACCGCTGGGTCGACGGCGAGATCGCGCGCGGCACGAACCTCCAGGTCGGCCACTGGCGATGGTGGTCGCGCGAGGGCACGCTGCGCCACGAGGAGAAGCGCGACGACCGCGGCGAGCCGACGCTCGTGATCCAGTACCGCGCCGACGGCACGCAGCAGAAGCGCACCGCGCGCACCGACCACGGCGAGGAGCGCGACTACCACTTCGACGACGGCTCGCTGTCGACGCGCTACCGCAACGACGCCGCCGGCCGCGAGATCTACAAGGCAACCTGGCTGCGCGACGGCACGCTCGACGACGAGACCGAGCGCACGTACGACGGCGATGCGCTGGTGCGCGTGCGCGAGCGAGGCCGCGGCGGAGTGACAACGTTCGAGGCGCGGCGCGAGGGCACCGGCGTCGCGTGCGTGCTCTACGGCGCGGACGGCAAGACGCTCGCGGCCGCGGGCATGATCGAGAACGACAAGCTCGCCGGCTCGTGGAAGATCTTCGACGAACGCGGCACGCTGCGCCGCGAGGTCGACCTGACGCCGTTCGCGTTCGCGCAGGAGGTCACCGGGCGCGATCTGACATGGCGGCTCGGCGAGGCGTGCTTCCGCGTCGACGAGGCGCGGCTGCCGCTGCCGGCGCAGCTCGAGGGCGTCGACGCCGAGCCGTGGGCCCAGATCGAAGGCTGCTACTGCGAGCAGGTCGAGGCGTTCCCGACGCTGCTCCGCGCGCTCGCCTCGCCCGATCCGTTCGTCCGCGCGTACGCGCTCGGCACGATCGAGAGCGAGATCGAGCATCAGGGCTCGACGTACCCGGCCACCGAGCGCGTCGTGCCGTACCTGGCGCGCCTGCTCTCGCATCCGCTCGTCGATCGCCGCGCGCTGCTCGCGACGCTGCAGGCCGCCGGCGAGGTCGAGTCGTTCGCGGCCGCGTGGCCGCACGTGTTCGCGCTGTTCCCGCGCGCCACGCCCGAGGAGCGGCGCCAGATCCTCGTGCTCGCGAAGTTCGCGCCCGACGCGCAGCACAGCCTGCTCGAGCTCGCGCGCCACGATCGCGATCCGGCGGTGCGCGCGGTGGCCGTCGACAGCCTCGCGACGATGAACGCGGCCGACCTCGCGCTGTCGTGCCTCGGCGATCGCGACCCGCTCGTCCGCGCGTCTGCCGCGATCGCGATCGCGTGCGCGAAGGGCCCCGCGACCGGCCGCGACGTCGTCACGGCGCTGCGCGAGGCGCTCACCGCGTGGCGCGAGCTCGCCGATCGGTTCGCCGAGCTGCCGTTCGCCGACGGCCACCTGCTCGCGTACATCGCGCTCGCCGCGGGCTCGGTCCGCTCTCCGGACGCGCGGTCGCTCGCGCAGGCCTTGTGCACCGGGATCGACGAGGTCGACGCGCGCTCCGCGATCACCTACGGCCAGGGCCTGCTCGCGCTCGCGCTCGGAACCGGCGAGCGTCCGTTCGCCAAGCGGTGCGTCGAGATCCTGCACGCGCTCGCGTCGTCACGCGCGTTCTGGGTGTTCAACGTCAACGCGCACGAGATCCTGGCGAAGTGGAACCTGCCGCGCGACCAGGCCGAGCTCCAGCAGCTCGTCGACGAGCTCCAGACCGCGCCGGATGCCGAGGCCCTGCTGTACGCCCGCATCCACGCCTAGCCTCAGTCGTCGCGCTCGAGCTCCTCGACGAGGATCGTCAGCCCCGAAGCAAACGCTTCGACCGCCGTCGGCTCGAGCCGGCTCAGCGCGCGCCGCGTCGCCGCCTCGACCGTCCCGCGCCGCTCGCGATCGATCTTCTTGCCCGCCGCGGTCAGCGTGAACCGCGCCCGCCGCCGGTCCTCCGCATCGACCTCGCGCGCGAGCAACCCGCGCTCTTCGAGACGCGCCAGCACGCCGGTCAGCGTGCTCGGGTGCTTGCCGAGCATCTGCGCGATCTCGCTCGCCGTCTGGCTCGGCTTCTGCCCGACGATCCGGATGACGAGCCGCTGCGGCCCCGTGACGCCCATCGTCTGCGCCATGCGCTTGGACCGCACGTCCAGCGCGTGCACCAGCTCCCACACGCCCTGCAGGAACTGCAACGTCTCTCCGGCCGGCTGAAGCTTCGATGCGGGCATGGACCGCCAGCCTACCGCGGCGGATGCGCGGATCCCAGACCCGGAATTACCGGCAAGAAGCCAAAGGAAGAAAGGTAGCCGAGCGATCAGCGGGAACGCTTCGCGGACTTCGCCTTCGTCTTCGGCTTCGTCTTCGGCTTCGCCTTCGGCTTGGCTTTGGTCTTCGCCTTCGCCTTCGGCTTCGAGCTCGCCTTCGGCTTGGCTTTGGTCTTCGGCTTCGGTTGTGCCTTGCGAGCCGTGGGCTTGGCCTTCGGTGCCGGACGTTGTTGGCGCTCCGCTGCCTCTCTGCCCCTCGGCTTCTTGGCGGTAATTCTTTCTGTCGCTGCGGCCGGAGACAGAACAGCGAGCAGAGCGGCCGCCACGTCGGGCGCCTCCAGCGGATTCGTCCAGCCGGTGCCGCGCGCGTGGTGGTCGGGGTCGAGCGGCGGCTCGGCGATCCAGGCGGCGGCCTCGTGGGCGCGGCGCACGACGTCGTGGCGGCCGAGCGCGAGCGCGGCATCGATGCCGACGACCAGCGCGTAGTGCAAGAAGCCACGCGCGACCTCGGTGTCGCCCTGCCAGTCGCCGAGCAGCGCGGCGAGGTCCGCGAGCGGCTCGCGCTGCTGGACGAAGTCGCGGAGCGCGAATGCGTAGGCGCCCGCCGCGCGCGGATCGCGGCGCTCGCGGAGCAGCGCGAGGATGTGCGTGTGGAGCGCGGGGTCCCAGACGTCGGCGAGCGCGCGGCCGAGGCGCCAGTACGCGCGGCGCTCCGCGAACAGGCGCTCCGCGAGGGCGCGCTTGGCGGTCGGGGTTGCGAGCGCGGCGAGCGCGGCGTAGAGGTTGTCGACGACGGTGCCGTTGGGGTCGTCGTGCGACTTGGCGGCCGCGTGGCGCACGCCGTACTCGGTCAGCGCGTCGACGAGGAACGGCTCGGCGCCCGCGTGCGAGAACCGGTAGAGCGCCTGGGCGGCGGCGGCGCGCGCGGTCGGGTGTGGATGGCGAAGGATGTGCGCGATCAGGCAGCGCGCGACGCGAACGGCCTGCTTGTCGTCGAGGTTCGGCAGGATCTCGGCGAGGCGGCCCCACACGAGCGACGTCAGGCCGTAGCGGGCCGGGCGCTCGAGGATCGTCATCAGCTTGGGAAAGATCGCGGGCTCGTGGAGGCGCGGCACGAGCCGGTCGAGGATCGCGGTCTTCGCGCGGTCGAGCGCGAGCTTGTGCGCGGTGTCGTGGGGACCGGGCTCCGGGCCGTCGAGGATCGCGAGCAGGAGGTTGGCGTCGTCGGCGGTGGTGTCGGCGAGGAGCTGCGTGATCGCGGAGTCGTCGAGACGCGCGAATGCCTCGCCGATCAGCGGCTCGTTGCCGCGCACGACCTGGCGGCCGGCCCATAGCGCGAGGCCGGGCGGCGGCTTGTTGAGCTCGGTGCGCTCGAGCACGCGATACGCGAATGGCGTGCGCAAGAACGGCGACACGCCGCCGACGATCGTCTGCCACTCGTGCGGTGCGGTCGCGACGCGCAGGAATGCCTGGCTGAGCTGGTCGGCGATGCCGATGTCGCGCTCGAGCTGATCGACCGGCTGCGACGCGATCGCCGCGGCGCGCATCGCCATCTGCAGCGCGCGGCGGTGGTAGCGATCGCGGGCGACGAGCTTGCGTGTCGCGGCGACGAGCGCCGGGCCCTCGTACGCGAGCTCGTGCACGAGCCACAGCGCCTCGAGGCCGTAGTACCAGGGCTCGCTCGTGTCGATCAGCAGGCGAGCGAGCGTGTCGGCGTGGCGGCTCGAGGTCGCGCCGGCGCGCTTGTCGACCATCGCGCGAAGCAGCGCGATGCCGGGCGTCGTGTCGACGATGCGCGCGAGGACCGGCGTGACGTCGAGGCGATCCATCGCGCCCGCGACCTGCAACGCGTGGACGAGCGAGCTCGTGTGCGGCGATACCTCGAGCGCGCGCAAGCACGCGGCGGCCAGCTCCTCAGCCGACAGCTCGAACGGGCCGTACGTCAGCGCGAGTGCGCGGCGCGCGCGGAAATCAGGGACGATCGCGAGATCACCCGTCGCGGGCAGCCGGCCGAGCCGCGCGACGAACGCCTGGACCAGCTCGCCCTGCCCCGCATCGGCAGCAGCTCGCACGTGGGCCGCGGGCGCGAGAGCCCCGAGCACCGCCGTGCGCAGGTCGTCATCGCACGTCGCGACGGCGTGGAGCAGCCAGTAGATCGCGAGGTGCGGATCGCCGCGCAGCGACGGCGCCTCGTGCTCGAACGCGCGCTGCAGCACGTTGCGCGTCGGCCACAGCACGCGAAACCGGCTGATCGCGCTGCGCACGAGGTAGTCGGTCGTCTGGACCGGCACGCCGTCCTGCATCAGCGGGCGCGCGAAGAACCACACGAGCCACTGGTAGCGGCTGCACAGCTCGGCGGTCGCGATGCGGCGGCGCGACTCGCGCGGGCCCTTGGCCTCCGCCTGTGCGACGTAGCCGGCGAGCGAGTCGTGGCGCAGCTCGACGTCGCGCGTCTCGTGGTCCTGCCAGTACACCTGCTGGGTGTCGCGCAGGTCCCACAGCGTGTAGTTGTCGTCCTCGTCGTCGAGGATCACGAAGCCGGACAGTGTCTTGTCGATCGCGCCGAAGTAGCTCTCGTTGATGCCGAGATGCGCATCGACGAGATCGGTGACCGCGCGGTCGGTCAGCTCCTCGCGAAGCTCGACGTCCGCCGGGACGTCCATGCCGTAGAACCGCGACGCCCACATCACCAGGCGTCGTCCGCGAGCTCCATGAGGTCGAGGTCGCTCGCCTCGATCAGCTTGCGCGCCAGCGCGATGCCGGGCAGCACGTTCTTCGCGTAGAAACGCGCCGCCGCGAGCTTGCCGCGATAGAACGCCTCGTCGTCGCCCTTGGCCGACGGCAGCTTCTTCGTCGCGACCTGCGCCCCGACGCACAGCCGCCAGCCGATCACGAGCTCGGCGAGCGCGAACAGGATCCGGTTGCCCTGCAGCCCGACGTGATAGACCGACTGCGCGAGCTTGCCCATCATGCCGGCCATGATCTGCTGGACCTCGCGGACCGCGGCCTGCAGCGCGGCCTTCTCGATCGCGAGCTCGTCCGGCATGCCGTCGACCGTCGCCGTGATCTGACCGACGAGCGCCTGCAGCGTCGCGCCGCGGTCGCGGCCGATCTTGCGGAAGAACAGGTCGAGCGCCTGGATGTGCGTCGTTCCCTCGTAGAGCGAGTCGATCTTCTGATCGCGGATGTACTGCTCGATCGGATAGTCCTGGCAGTAGCCCGAGCCGCCGAAGCACTGCAGCGACACCGCGAGCAGGTCGTAGACCTTCTCCGAACCGTAGCCCTTGATCAGCGGCAGCATGAAGTCGTTGAGCGCATCGAGCGGCCGCGCCTCCATGTTGCCGTGGCCGCCACGCAGCGCGACCTGGTCCTGCACGTGCGCGGTCCACAGCACCATCGAGCGCAGGCCCTCCGCGAATGCCTTCTGCAGCATGAGCATGCGGCGCACGTCGGGGTGGCGAATGATCTCGACGCGCGGCGCCGCCTTGTCGGTCTGCTTCGTCAGATCCGCGCCCTGCTTGCGCACGCGCGTGTAGTCGAGCGCGTTGAGGTACGCCGTCGAGAGCGTCGCCATCGACTTCGTGCCGACGCCCATGCGCGCGTACTCGATCACGTGGAACATCTGCGCGATGCCGTCGTGCACCTCGCCGAGCAACAGGCCGCGGCACGGCGCGCCATCGCCGAGCGTCAGCTCGCAGGTCGCGGAGCCCTTGAGGCCCATCTTGTGCTCGACCTTCGTCACGACCGCGCCGTTGCGCTCGCCGAGCGAGCCATCCTCGTTGACCCAGAACTTCGGCACGACGAACAGCGACAGCCCCTTCGTCCCCGGCCCTGCGCCCTCGGGCCGCGCGAGCACCATGTGGATGATGTTCTCGGGGTAGTCGAAGTCGCCGTTGGTGATGAACCGCTTGACACCCTCGAGGTGATACTCGTCGCCCGCGACGTGCTTGGCCTTCGTCGTGCCCGCGCCGACGTCGCTGCCGGCGCCCGGCTCGGTCAGCACCATCGTCGCGCCCCAGTGGCGATCGGTCAGGCCTTTGAGGAAGCGCGCCTTCTGCGCCGGCGTGCCGAGCTCGTCGATCACGGTCGCCATCTGGTTGCCGAGCGCGTAGAAGCACACCGACGGGTTCGCCCCCGCCATCAGCTCGAACGCGGCCCACCGTACCGTCGGCGGCGCACCGAAGCCGTCGAGGCTCTCGGAGAGCTCGAGCTTGTTCCAGCCGCCCTTGTAGTAGGCGTCGAGCGCCTTGTGAAACGCGGGCGGCAGCTTGACGTTGCCCTTGCCGTCGAACACGGCCGTGTCGCGGTCGCCCGCCGCGAACCCCGGCGTCCAGCTCGTCTGCAGCATCTCGAGGAAGCCCTCGAGTGACGTGCGTGCCGTCTCCTCGTCCATCGACAGAAACGGCGCCTTGCCGAGCACGCTCGACTGGATCTCGAGCACCTCGAACAGGTTGAAGAAGATGTCGCGGAGGTTAGGACGGTAGTGCTGCGCGGTCGTCACCGCGCAAACCTACCTCAGCAGCCGGGGGCGCCGGTGGCGTAAGCGAGGTTCAACGTCTTCGTCACGGACATCCCCTGCGCCGGCACCTGCAGCGAGTCGTTGTTCGTCCAGCACGTCGCGCCGCCGACCATGCCCTTGACGTGGATCGTGTACGCGTCGCTCGGCACGCCCATCACGGTCAGCGTCTGCGTCTGATCGATGCAGGCCGCATTCGCCGGCGTGTTGCAGTCGACCGTGTACGTCCCGCCGCCGGAGATCATGAACGTCACCGGCGCGCACGTCAGGTCGCTCGCGTGCACGAGCGTGATCTGCATGCCGGTGATGCCGCCGCCGCCGGGCATCGCGGCGCAGTTGCCGCTGCCGCGGTTCGTCGCGAGCGTCAGCGACATGCCGCCGGTCGCATCGACGGTGAACGCGAGCGCGGTCAGCGGCGTGTTCTGGCCCGACACGAGCTGCACGCCATGCTGCGCCGGCGCCGTCGCGAGCGTGCCGCCGATGCTCGTCAGCTGGAAGTCGAAGTCGTACGTGCCGGGCGGCAGCGCCTGGCTCATGCCGGCGCCGGTCGCGCACGAGAACACCTCGGACGTGCCGCCGTCGAACGCGCGGTTGTGCGCGAGCACGGTGACGCTGAGCGCGCCGATCTTGTCGCAGGCGACCGGCTGGGCGCCACTATCGTTGACCGTCCACGCCAGCGAGAACGTCGCCGTCGGAGGCGGGGTGTCGATCGGCTTCGCATCGGGGAAGCCACCGCCGCTGCCGCAGGCCGAGACCACCGCGGCAACGAGCACGCACAAGCTACGCATAACCCCAAGCGTACTACGCATTTGGCCACCGCGGCCCGAGCGTGACGCCCGCTACGCCGCGACGGCGGCGAGCCCGCCGAGCACCTTGCGCATCTCGACGAAGTGACAGGGGACCTTCACCGGGCGGTGTTCGTACGGCGACGTGCCGACCTCGTGGTAGCCGAGCGAGCGGTACCACCGGCCGAGCTCCTCGCGCACGTTGACGATCTTGAGGTCCATCGTCTTGCAGCCGAGCGCCTCGCAGAACGCCTCCGCGATCCGCACCAGCCGCTTGCCGAGGCCGAAGTGGCGCAGCTCGGGCGCGACGCTGAGCATGCCGAAGTAGCCGCGGCGCTCGACGTAGACCGCGCCCGCGAGGCCGCCGGAATACTCGAGCACGAGGAACGTCTCGCGCTCGATCATGCGCTCGATCTCGGCGGCGTTGGTGCGATCGCCGTCGACGAAGAACGACTCGACCGCGTAGCAACGGTTGACGAGAGCCGCCAGCGCCGGCGCGTCGGCGGCAGTGGCACGGCGTACGGCGGTGGCTAATAGCACGTCGAAACGCTAGCTCGTGGCTCTGACAACTGCGGCGTCAGGCGCGCGCGCTGCGCGGCGTGGTGGTGGTGGTGAGCAGAGCGGCCTTGCGCGTCCGATCCGCGAGCGCGACGTGCACCAGCACGATCACGGTTCCGACCGTCACGTCCGACACCGCCTTCACCACTCGATCAGCAAAGCTCCACATGGTCCCGTCCTCGACGAATTCATTAGTGCCACCGAAACGTGACGACCACAACCCGTATTTCAGTCGCCCACGTGAACAGTTGTTGAACATCCGCGAATAGGTAGTGCAGCTCGCGCGTAGAAATTCACGTGCGCACGATCGTCAGCATCTGCTGCGTCCTGAGCGTGGCGACCACGCGCGCTCCCGCCGCGCCGCAGCACGGGATCGCCTTCGGCGACGCGAGCGACGCGATCCCGATCACCGCGGCCAAGATCCTCGTCAGCGTCGACGGTGGCATCGCGACGGATCGCCCCGTCCACGCGCGCGCGGACCAGGTCGTCATGCTGTACGCGGCGGTACAGGTGGCAGGGCACTGGTACACGGACGCGCCCGGTTACCCCAGCGCTCACCCACTCGCGAAGGCGCCCGGCGCAACGCTCGCGTGGCAGCGCATCGAGCCAGCCGCAGCGAATTATTCCAACGAGGACGAAACCGGCTTCCACTTCACGCCGATCGACTACCGCGCGACCGCGCTGGATGCCTCGGGGACGGCGATTGCCGCGGATGTCCACCCGACGCTCACGCCCGATCACGGCGAGGGGCTCGGCACGATGCGATTCCAGATCGTCGTGACGCAAGGTTCGCGCACGATCGCGAGCCCGGGCCCCGAAGCGCGCCGCGGCCGCGGCTCCGGCGGTCTCACCGATGCGGTCACGCGCGTCTCGATCCGCCGCGACGACACGTACCTCGGCTACCTGACCGAGATGTACGGCCAGCCCTATATCTGGGCGAGCGCGGGCGTGACCGACGCGTCGCATCAGAGCGAGCACCTCGAGGGCAGCGACTGCGCGGACTTCGTCGTCTACGGCGCGCGGCGCGCGGGCAAGCGCATCTCGTACACGTGGACCGGCGGGCTGCCGAGCGTGACGAAGCTGCTCGCGGCGGGCACGCGCGGCGATGACGGCGTCTATCGCGACAGCCTCGGCATTCCGGTGCCGTTCACGAAGGCCGGCGACCTCGTGCTGTTCCCGCGCCACGTCGGCGTGCTCGTGCTCGATCGCGGCGTGATCGGCGTGCTCGACGATCAGGACGTCATGATGCACACGCTGTTCGACTCGCCGAAGGAACAGGCGATCGCCGACTCGGGCTACGCCGACAAGCCGGTCGAGGTGCGCCGCTTCAAGTGACGTCTTCGTTCGCGTCGATCGGAAAGCGCACGAAGTCGAGCAGCGCGGGTGGGAACGCGTCGGCGCTCGCGGGCAGCACCTGGCCGAGCTCGTCGGCGTGGACGATCTGCTCGAGCGACATCGGCCGCATCAAGAGGCCGAGCGCGGCGCCCTTGTCGACGGCGGCGAGCACCTCGAGCTGATCGATCGTCGTCTCGAACGGGACGCCGGGCACCAGCATGTGCTCGAGCACGACGATGTCGTACTTCTGCAGCGCGCGATGCACGGTGACGCCCTCGGCGTTCGGCGACACGTCGGGCGAGAGCGTCAGCTTCCACGCGTCGGGATCGCCGGCGAACACGGCCACGAAGGTCGGCTGGTGCGCGAGCGTGTCGCCGAGCGCGGCGCGCTGGCGGGCCGCATCCTTCGCGGCGCCCGCGAGCTTCTCGACGATGAAGTGCTTGGTGCGAAGCAGCTCGTCGCGCGTGATGCCGGTCTTGACGATGCGATGGCGCGGCGCGACGACGAGCGCCTGGTCCTCGAGGTTGACGAGGCAGAACAGGCCGTAGTTGCCGGTCGAGTACTGCGCGAGCTCGCCGAGCGACGCCTGGTACGCGAGCATCGCCTCGTAGCGCGCGTGGCCGTCGAGGACGTGCAGCTTCTTCGGTGCGAACAGCGGCGTCAGCTTGCCGAACACCTCGGCGCTCTGCACGCGCCACAGCTTGTGGACCGTGCCGTCGGGAGACGTCTGCTCGAGGGTCGGCTTGGTGCTATCGATGCTGCGGAACAGCCGATCGACCTCGGTCGCCGCATCGCGATAGCCCGCGAGCACGGCGCCGGTGTGAGCGCGCGCCGCGCGGATCTTTGCGAGCTCGGCCTCGCGCGCCGCTGGCAGCGCCGCCTCGTGCGGCCGGATGGTGCCTTCGCTCCACGGCGCGAGCCGCACGACGCACACGAGCGACTTGCGCGTCACCGGACGGCCACCGAGCGCGAACGTCTGGTGGTAGCGGTAGATCGCGCGGACCGCATCGCGCTCGCTCGCGCCGGCGACGGCCCCCCGAAATGCAGCGATGTGCGGCATTCGCCGACGGTATCACCTGCCGCGGGCGCCGATGTCGCGACGGACCTGCTTGCCGGGCAGCTCGATCGCATCGACGACCGCGTACGCGCGCTCGCGCGCCTGATCGACCGACACGCCGAGGGCGGTCACGCCGAGCACGCGGCCGCCCGCCGTCACGAGCGCGCCGTCCTTCTCGGCGGTGCCGGCGTGGAACACGATCACGTCATCGGACGATGGCGCGAGGTTCCGGATCGGGTCGCCGACCTTCACGGTGCCGGGATAGCCGGCGGACGCGACGACGACGCACACCGCGACGCGCGCATCGCTCATGATCACGCCGTGCGGCAGCGCGCCGTTGGCCGCGCCGAGCAGCACCGCGCCGAGATCGCCGACCAGGCGCGCCATGATCGGCTGCGTCTCGGGATCGCCGAACCGGCAGTTGTACTCGAGCAGCCACGGGGCGCCGGCCGCGTCGACCATGACGCCCGCGTAGAGCACGCCGCGATAATCGATGCCATCCTCGTGGAGGCCGCGCACGGTCGGCTCGAGGATCTCGTGCTTGATGCGCGTCATCAGATCTTCGCTCGTCCATGCGGGCGACACCGTGCCCATGCCGCCGGTGTTCGGGCCCTGATCGCCATCGAAGATCGTCTTGTGATCCTCGACCGCGGGCAGCACTTCGAGCGTCTTGCCATCGGTCAGCGCGAGCACGCTGACCTCGCGACCGATGATCTGCTGCTCGACGATCACGGTCTTGCCGGCATCGCCGAACCGCCGCGCCTCGAGCATCTCGCGCACCGTCTGCTGCGCTTCGGCCGCATCGCGCGCGACGACGACGCCCTTGCCGGCCGCGAGCCCGTCGGCCTTGATCACGACCTTGCCGAGCCGCTCGATCGCCGCGTTCGCGGCCTCGACGGTCGAGCAGATCTCGAACGGCGCGGTCGGGATGCGATGCCGCGCGAAGAACTCCTTCGAGAACGCCTTGCTGCCTTCGAGCCGCGCGCCGCTCGCGCCCGGTCCGAACACGGCGAGGCCCTTCGCCCGCAGCTTGTCGGCGAGCCCCGCGACCAGTGGCGCCTCGGGGCCGACGACGACGAGCGCGACGTTCTCCGCGACCGCGAGCTCGCACAGAGCATCGTGCTGATCGACGCCGACCGGCACGCACCGCGCGACCTGCGCGATGCCGGGATTGCCGGGCGCCGCGACGATCTCGTGCGCACCGCGTGCGAGCCGCCATGCGAGCGCGTGCTCGCGACCACCGCTGCCGATGACGAGGATCTTCATGAGGCCCTGCTCTCAGTGACGGAAGTGGCGCATGCCGGTGAACAGCATCGCGAGCTTGTGCTCGTTCGCCGCGGTGATCACTTCCTCGTCGCGCACGGAGCCGCCGGGCTGGACGATCGACGTCGCGCCCGCCGCCGCGAGCACGTCGACGCCGTCGCGGAACGGGAAGAATGCGTCGCTCGCGACCGCCGAGCCCTTGAGCTTGTCGCCGGCCTTGCGCTCGCAGATCTTCACGGACTCGACGCGGTTCATCTGGCCGGCGCCGATCGCGAGCGTCGCGCCGTCCTTCGCGAACACGATCGCGTTCGACTTGACGTGCTTCGCGACGCGCCACGCGAACGCGAGGTCACGCCGCTCGGCGTCGGTCGGCGCGCGCTCGGTCGCGAGCTTCGCCATCGCGAGATCGACCATCCCGTAGTCGACGTTCTGCACCAGCGCGCCGCCCGCGATCGTGCGAATCGACCACGCCTCGTCGTCGCTCGGCGAGGACCACACGCCCTTCGCGGCGACCAGCCGGAGGTTCTTCTTCGTCGCGAGGATGTCGCGCGCCGCCGCCGAGTAGCCCGGCGCGACGATGCACTCGAGGAACGTCTCGACGAAGTGCTTCGCGAGCGCCTCGTCGACCTCGCGATTGACCGCGACGATGCCGCCGAACGCGCTGGTCGCATCCGCCTCGCGCGCGCGCAGGTACGTCGCCGCGAGGTCGTCGCCCGTCGACACGCCGCACGGGTTGTTGTGCTTGACGATCACCGCCGCGGGCTGCGTGAACTCGAGCACGAGGCCGAGCGCCGCATCGAGGTCGAGGATGTTGTTGTACGAGAGCTGCTTGCCGCCAAGCACCTCGGCCGCCGCGATCGTCGGGCGCTTGCTGCCGCGCGCGAGCGGTGACTTCGCATCCGCGTAGAACGCCGCCTTCTGGTGCGGGTTCTCGCCGTAGCGCAGCTCGTAGAGCCGCTGCCACTGCACGCTCAGCGTATCGGGCAGCTGGCGCCGCACCGGCTGCTCGTGGCGCGCGCTCGCGGCCGCATCGTCGATCGACGACAGGTACGCCGCGATCGCGCCGTCGTACGCCGCCGTGTGCGCGAACGCCTTGCGCGCGAGCTGGAGCCGGCGCACCGCGCTCACTTCCTTCGTCGCGCGCAGATCGCTGATCACGCCCGCGTAGTCATCGGGGTCGACGACCACCGCGACGCGCTCGTGGTTCTTCGCGGCCGAGCGCAGCATCGACGGGCCGCCGATGTCGATGTTCTCGATCGCCTCGTCGAACGGAACGCCCTTGGCGATCGTCGCCTCGAACGGATACAGGTTGACGACGACGAGATCGATCGGCTCGATCGCGTGCTTGTCCATCTCGGCGCGATGCTGCTCGGTGTCCCGCCCGAGCAGACCGCCGTGGATGCGTGGATGCAGCGTCTTGACGCGGCCGTCGAGGATCTCCGGCGCGCCGGTGTGCTCCGAGACCTGCTTGACCTTCACCCCCGCGGCCGACAGCGCAGCCGCCGTTCCCCCCGTCGACAGGATCTCGACACCGAGCTCGACCAGGACCTTCGCCAGCTCGACGACGCCCCGCTTCTCCGAAACCGAAATCAGTGCGCGGCGGACCATGCCGCGCGTATACCACTGATCAGTTCTTCTCGGCCTTCGCGAGCGCCGCTTGTGCGAGCAGCTCGGACCCGAGCTCGTCGGGCGACGGCGATCCCATCTTGAGCTTGAGCAGGCCGCGGACCTCGACCTGGCGGATGCGCTCCCGCGTCAGGTTCATGATCTCGCCGACCTCCTCGAGCGTGATGCCGCCGCGCTCGGCGACGTCGAGCGCGCACGTGTGCTGCAGCTCCCACGGCTCGAGGTCCGGGAAGTTGATCTTGATCGACCCGGTCTCCGGGTTGATGTCGAGATAGAGGTGGTGCTTGCACGCGACCCACGGGCACGGGCGCTGCTCGCCGCGGCACTCCTCGCGCGTCGTCGGGCGCGGGATATCGACGGGCGGGTACATCAGCGCGCCCTGACGCAGCTCCTCGCGCGTCAGTCGCTTCATCGCGATCGTCTTCGAACGGGGCCGCGTGCGCCGGCGGCGCCGCCGGATCTTGCGCGAGACCTCCGGGAGCTCGCCATCGGCGCTCACCTCGTCGGCATCGCTATCGCTCTCGCCCTCGTCCTCGTCGTCGAGGCCGTCGAGCTCCAGGTCCTCATCATCACGATCATCGGCGTCACTCATGAAAACTCCTCGGGTGGGGGCGGCGCGGGTTACCGCCCCTAAAGCAGGTCCTCGGCGCCCCCCGCGGCACCGGCGAGACGAAGGTTGTCGGTCCTGGGCGCTGCGATTCGCCGCGCCAGGTCACCGAGCCGCTCGACGAGCGCATCGCCCGCTCGCCGGCACTCGGTCATGTCCTTGCCAAGCTCGCGACGCGCGTGCGCCTCGAGCTGCTCCTGATCCTTCTCGAACCGGGCGAACAGCTCCGCCATGTTCTCGGCGACGCCCTCGATCAGATCCGTGTAGAGCAGGAACTGCCCCTGGATCTCCTCGATCGTGTAGCCGTCTAGCATGTGCTGCTTGACGGCGTTGATCCGCCGCACGACCTTCGCCGGATAGACGCCGAGCGAGCCCTTGTGCTTGCCCTTGCGGCCCACGCGCCGGCTCCGCGGTAGCAGCCCCTGCTGCACGTACTTGCGAAAGCTCGCCTCGGAGAGCTTCACGCCCCGGCTCGTGAACGCGTCCACGATCTGGACGGCCGTCAAACCCTCCGGATCCTGCGTCTCGATCGCGCGGACCTCTTCCTCGCGAAGCACGCTGCGCGAGCTCTTGCCCGGTCCACCACCGGCGGCCGGCGCATCGTCATCGCGGCGCGCCGCGAAGCTCGCCTTCGTCGTCGCGAGCGACGCCCGCAGCGGGACGACGTTCGTCGTCGACGGCGCATGCGGCTCGAAGCTTCGATCGCGTGAAAACAAGACAGTCCCCCTGGCTGACGAGCACGACGACATGCGCGCGGCACCAGCCGCTGCGTCGTCTTCCCCCTGCGTCCGTCGCTGTGAGATCCAGTTTCCGACGAGGTACAGTCACGATATTCGTGTGAATGGAATCGGTCAACGATATCCAACGCGAAAGAGTCAACTTTTTACCTGGGTCTCTGTTCAGGTTCTCCGGATTGCCCTCCCCTCGCGCCGATCACCGCGATCGCGCTAGCGTCACCGTCGGTGAAGAGGCTCGCTTCGATCGCGTTCGTCGTCGGCATCGCGACGTTCGCGCGCGCGGAGCTCGAGAACTCGATCTACACATCGAAGACGGAAAAGCTCCGACTCGTCGTGCCGCGCGGCTGGCGCGCGACGGATCAACCGAGCTACCCGGGCCTCTTGCTCTGGATGATGCGAAGCGAACCGGAAGGCCGCATCGTCCTGACGAGCGAGCCGTTCACGCGCGACGTCTACTGCTCGTGGCCCGTGCGCTGCCAGATGATCCGCGATTCACTTCCCGCGAAAGCAGCCTGCGCGCTCGGCAGCAAGCTCGCCGGTCAACGCGTCCGCGTCGGCCCGGTGCAAGGCGGCCCGAAGGAAAACGAAGACGCCGGCCTCCCGAGCGTGTGGTTCGAGTACGACGATGGCCACCACTTCCTGCGCCAGGCGATCGCGATCGATGAAGACCACGTCGTCTCGCTCGTCCTCTCCACACCGTCGATCGAGGCGCGCAACGCGAACGTGCGCGCGTTCGACCAGGCACTGCGCACGCTGCGCCCGCTCACGCCGGAAGAGCTCGGCGTCGCGCCACCGGCGCCTGCGCTGGGTTCCGCGGTCTCGCCGGCGCGCGCGGCCGCAGTCGGCATCGGGCCGACGATGACGGCCGGCTCGGCCGCCGGCTCGGCCACCGGCGCAGGCACAGGCTCGGCGGCAGGCGCGGGCTCGGGTGCCGCCTCGCCGGCTGGTTCGGGTGCCGGTGCGTCCGTCGACGCGGGCTCGGCGAGCGGCCCGACGCCAATTCCGTTCGCCGGCTCCGACGCGGGCTCCGCCGCACCGCCGCCGCCCGGGACGCCGAGCTACCAGTCCGCGCCGCCGCCGCGTATCGAGCCGGTCGGCGCGTGCCCGCGCAAATGATGTGGCGACTCGCGCTGCTCGCGCTCCTCGGCTCGTGCGGCGACAACCGCGGGCCGTGCACGGATCACAGCGCGCCGCCAACGCCGGTGCCGTGTCCGTCGGGAACCTGCGTCGACGTCCATGTCGTCGCGCACGAGGACGACGACCTGTTGTTCATGAACCCCGACATCGCGGGCGAGCTCGCGGGGGGCCATCGCGTCGTCGTCATCTACGTGACGGCCGGGGAGCTCGACGATCCAGCGCACGAGTCCTACTGGCACGCGCGCGAGCAAGGCATGCGCGACGCGTACGCGTACATGCTGCACGGCGCGACGTGGAACGTGTCGCCCGACGCGATCGCCGGCCTGAGCTTCGCCACCGATCGCGCCGGCCCCGTCACGCTCGTGTTCCTTCGCCTCGGCGACCTGCAGACGCAGTGCCTCTGGGAAGACGCGAACGGCTGCAGCGACATCGACGCGCATCCCGTCGCGCCGCCGTACCTCGCCGCGACGAAAGCCTGCACGCTCTGCACGCCGCAGGTCGCAACGCAGCAGATCACGCGCAGTCAGCTGATCGACGTGCTCGCGCAGCTGATGACACGCGAAGGCGCGACGCGCGTCGCTACGCTCGACTCGACGGCCTTGCACTTCGACGCGCTAGGCGTCGCGTCGAACGGCTACACGGAATACTGGGACCACTACTTCACCGGCCTGTTCGCGACCGCGGCCGCGGCGCGTGCCGGCGTCCCGCAGCTCGCGAGCTACCGCGCCTACACGGTCTCGCACTCGCCGCCGAACCTCGACCTCAACCAGGCGTGCAGCAAGCTCGACGTGTTCGCGCACTACGCTACCGACGATCCGGCGATCGTGCCCGCCGCCAAGCACGACCGCTTCGCGAGCTGTCCGAGCTGCTTCTGGCACGACGCATACGGCGTGACCGCCTCCGAGTCATGGCAAACGCGCGAGCTCGTGAGCTCCTCGCTCGTCACGCCGGCGCACTTCGCGCTGCGATCCGGCGACGCGTGCATCACATCGTCGCTCGCGCTCGGCGACTGCGCGAACGCCGCGGTGTTCTCGCTCGACGCGGGCCGCGTGACAACGACCGGCGGGTGTGTCGCCGTCGCTTCGCCCGGCCACATCGACACACCGGTTCCGCAATGCAACGGCACCCCGTGCCCGCCGGTCCCATCAACCTACCCGCCCGATCCCGTGCAGCTCGGTGCGTGCAGCACGCTCTACCTCCTCGACAACGGCCAGATCCGCACGCCGGAGGCGCGCTGCCTGACGGCGAGCAACGGCGCAGTCACCAGCGACGACTGTCACGCCGAAACGGCGAACGGCCACGTCTCCGATCGGCCGGTCGCCGAGCAGACGTGGCGCGTCGAGTCGCGCTGACTACCAGTTCATGCCGATCGTCGCGCCGGTGCGGTGGTTGCCGTCCGGGTCGGGCATGAAGAAGAAGTGGATGGGCACCTGGATCGCGCCGGCCATCGGCGTCCAGCCGGCGGCGATGACCGCGTGCGACGGCGCGACCGAGTCGGGAATCACGTTGACGCCGACGCCGAGCTGAAAGCTGCGGTTGAACTCGAAGCCGAGCAGACCGCTGGCGCCCGGGATGAACTTCGACTGCTCGAGACCGGCGACGGTGACGTTGCCGACCATCAGGACGTTGAGCCACGAGTGGCCGACGATCCGGTAGAACGCCTCGTAGCCGAGCAGCATCATGAACGGCGACTTGAGGCCGAACTCGTCCTTGAGCGACTTCGTGTTGTTGTCGCGCGTCATCTTGTCGTAGTTCGAGATGACCATGCCGCCGAGGCGGAAGCCGTGCGAGAAGCGGCGGCCGACCGGGGCGTGCCAGCTGCCGTCGTCGGCGTCGGCGTCGGTCGACAGCGTCGGGGCGGGCGCGAGGCCGGTGGCCGCGGGCGCGACGGCCGGCTGCGCCTGGACGACGATCGTGGTCGGCGCGGGTGCGGGCGCCGCCTGCGGCGCGGCAACGACGACCGGAATCTGCCCGCCCGGCTGGATCGTGCATGGCTGGTTGCACGGGGGCGGCGCGTCGGAGGGCGACGGCGCGGGCTGCGCGGAGGCGACGGCGGTGAGGCTGACGAGGACGGCGAGGATGGTCTTCATGGGGCTTTCCTTTCGTGAAACCGACGATGCAGGGGATAGGGGTGAAATCGCGTGGGGGCGGACGTGAGCGATGCGTGATCAGGAGGCGGGCAGCTGGAGCGGTACGACGACGGTCATCGCGCGCTGGCTGTCGGGGAACCGCAGCGGGGCGATCGCGGCGCCGATGCACGAGGTCAGCTCGCTATCGGAGCGATCGATGTGGAGGTGGCGGGGAGCCCCGTTGGCGTCGACGGTGATCTCGGCGCGCAGCGCGCCCGTCATCTTGCCGGCCGCGCAGTGGAGGATCGCGTCGCGCGCGGCGGCGATCGGCGGCACGGGCAGCGCGTACGCGACCTTCGCCTCGGCCGTGCCCGCGTGCGCGACGAGCGCGCCGCGATAGGGCTCGCTGTCGGGGATGGCGATCGACACGTTGCCCAGCGCATCCGTCTCGCGGCGGAGGCTCGCGCCCGACGGCAGCGCGATGTCGATCGCCTGGTACGTGGCCGGTTTCGAGCACGTGAGCGCGACCGTGTGATCGAGCCGCAGCTGCTGAGAGACCTGATCGTCGCTCGCCGCGACCGCGATGGTGCTGACGAGCAGCGACACCGGCACGACGAGCGGCGCGACCACGGCGCCGAAGAACGCACCGCGCGGATCGTCAGGCGTATGGAACCCGACGTGACGCGAGCGCGTGACCTCGCTGACCTCGACGATCTGACGTTCGCACGCGAGCGTGTGAGACGCGTGCAGCGTGATGACGCCGCCGCGCACGGTGGACCCGAGCGTCAAGCCGCGATCGGCGCCCTCGACGACCGCGCCATCGCGCAGGCCGAGCGGGCGCGTCGACGTGTGCGTCTTGGGCACGAATGCGCAGCCGGTCAGCGAAGCGAGCAGGATGACCTTGATCGACATGCCGACAGGCTGACCGGAACGCGCGTGACATCGCCTGGCGACGCGCGTGAACGACGCGTGATCTGGCCGTTCCTCGTCGGATCACGCGGGCTTCACGCCGGCCCGCGGGCACCTTCACGCGGACCTCGGGCTTCATGAAGGCATGAAGACCGCGCTCGCCCTGCTCCTCCTCGCATCGACCGCATCTGCCGATCCGGCCGCACACGAGGTTGTCCGCGTGCGCGAGCTCGTGCCGACCTGCGTCGTCATCGACGCCGAGCACGATGCGCTGCTGCCCGACGAACGCCCGATCGCGGCGCGCACGCTCGCGCGCGTGCTCGAGCAAGCCGACGTCCTCGTCGTCGAGACCGGCTGCGCCGACACGTACACCGTGCGCCACGAGCGCGCGCCCGACGGCCTGATCGTTCATGTGACCAGCCCGCGCGGCGCCCGCCGTCTGCACGCGGCGAATGTCGGCGCGCTCGGCGCCGCGTACCGCGACGCGGTCAACAGCCTGTACGCGGCGACCGATGCGCCGGCGATGCGTCGCGATGTGCCGGCCGCCGCGCCGGCGAATGCGACGGACACAGCGGCGGTCGCGAGCGTGCCGGCCGCCGCACCGTCATCGCTGACGGAGGGGCTCGTCGCCCTGCCCGCCGATGGCGCACCGTCGCAGGTGCCGGTCGTCGATACCTTCGCCGAGCCCGCGCCGGCGGTCGACCTCGGCAAGCGTGTGCCCGGCGCCGGTGGCGTGATGTGGTACGGCTCGCTCGGCTTCGCGCCGGTGCTCAATGGCGATACGGCGACGTCGTTCGGCGTCGGCCTGCGCTTCGAGCAGTCGGCGTCGCTGCTCGAGCTCGGCGCCGATCTGTACAGCAGCGGCGACGGCTCGCAGCCCGTGCGAGGCCAGCGCCTGAACGCGCGCCTGATGAAGGTCCTGTCGCCGGACTCCTCGATCTCGCCCTACGTCGGCGGCGGCCTCGCGATCGGCAACGCGACGATCACCGGCCAGTACGCGACGTACAGCGGCAGCGGCATCGAGACGGACGCGGCGTTCGGGATGGACTTCGCGCGCGACCACCGCGGCGTGCGGCTGTTCGCGGAGCTCGCGCTGGTGGCGCCGCTGTATGCGCTGACCCAGACGGAGACCGGCGCGAGTCAGTGGTCGCCGAGCGCGCTGTTTCGCGTCGGCCTCGGCAAGTAGTCGGGCCGCGCCAACTCGATACCAATGGCCATTCGTATCGCCATTCGTATGAGAGTGAGCGACCCAAGCCTAGGTGGGCCGGGCGAATCGGTACGAACCTCCGTCCGAACGCCTATTCGTACGAAGTTGCGGCCCGGCCCGCCGCACACGTCGGCCAGCGAGTGCCAGGCGCGGACGGCCAGCGAGTGCCAGGCGCGGACGGCCAGCTAGTGCCAGGCGCGGACGGCCAGCTAGTGCCAGGCGCGAAACGAGATCCGATCCATGCGCGCGCGCAGAATCGAGCCGAGTGCGCTCGTCGACGCGGGCCCGGCCGAGACGGGCGCGACGGGCGCGAGCGAAGGCGCGGTCGTCGGGCCCAGCGAGCCGGCCGAGGCGGCCTGCGCGGTCGCCGCTTGCGTCGCGGCCTGGTTCTGCGCGAGGTCGGTGAGCGACGGCGTCGCCGGCACCTCGGGGACGGTGATGTGCGGCGCGGAGATGCCGCTGGTCAGCGCGGCGACCAGCTGGCTCTGCTCGGCCTCGCGCTCGGCCAGCAGGTCCATCGGGCCCATGTCCTCGCAGCCGTAGGGGCGGTCGCTCGGCGCGCAGTAGACGCGGACGTGGAGGTGGTCGTCGTGGCGCGCACTGTCGCCGGGTTGCTTGAGCGCGCGGCGCGCTTTCGCGATCACCCAGTCGGGCTCACCGGCCTGCTTGGCGTGATCGATCAGCATCTGGGCGATCGGCTCGTACATGAAGATGTACTGGACCGTCGCTTCGGGCGCGGTGACGAGGTCCTTGACGAGGAGCCAGGTGCGCGGGACGTCGACCGTGATGCCGCTGGCGTCCTTGGCGCGGCCGCGCGCGTCGAACACGTGCATCGCGTCCGGCTCGAACGGCTGGCCGGCGGCGTCGCGCATGTAGTAGACGAGGTCGGCGTCGCGGCCGCTCTGGTGCGAGCGGTGGAACGCGAACGCGCCGCCGCCCGACTGCGAGGACAGGTCGGCGACGACCAGCTTCACGTCGCTGACGCGCTTGTGCATGCGCTTGCCGACCGCCTCGATGAGATCGATCAGCTCGTCCGTGCCGTAGCGGTTCTTGCGCGCGATCCAGACCTCGCGCGTCGTCCAGCCCGGGCCGTCGTCGGGGAGCTTGGCGCCCGCGAGCAGGTAGCCGTGGTTGGGACGGCCGACCGAGATGCTCGTGCCATCGTTGATGACGCCGAGCTCGGCGCAGCCCGCTGCCCCCGCGACAAGCGCGAGCGCAAGGCTGGCGAGGACGGCGCGCACGACTCCAGTATGGCAGACGTGCGCGCCGGCGGCGAAAACTACTTGCGGCGGTAGACCCGCATGACGGTGCGCACCGTCGTCGCCGCGCCGGTGGCAAACGTCACGAGTGCGGCCGAGAAGTATGCAAACCGCGGCATGGGGTCACTTGCCGATGGGGAAGAAGACCTGGTCGGCCGTGCGGAGCTTCTCTTGGAGGCGGCCCGTGCCACGGGTCGTGCGCTCGCCGACGACGATGATGCCGTCCGGCTGCGTCGTCTGCTCGTAGACCTTGTCCTGGAGCGAGTTGTCGTCCGCGTAGTCGATGCCGTCGATCGGCATCTCGCGCGAGCTGTTGAGGCGGCCCTCTTCGTACTGCGGGCACGGCGCCGTGATGCAGCGGATGCCGCGGTCGAAGATGCGGACGAACGTGCCGTCCGTCGTGCCGTTCGCCTTCGCGGCCAGCCACACCTCGGTCGGCTCGAACGCGAGGAAGTCGACGTAGATCTTGTACTGGCCCTTCACGAGCACCTGCACGCCGATCGACGGGTCCTGCGCCTCGCGCTCGATCGCGGATTCCACCGACTGCTGCTCCTTCGAGGTCAGGCCGGCCTTGTCCCAGTTGATCGCCTTGACGCCGCACTGGTCGTGGTACGCGCCGTCGTTGCACTGGATCGTCGAGCGGTTCGGACGCGACAGCTCGTAGCTGATGCACGTCAGCGGGTTGTGGCAGTCGAACGCGCCGCTCTTCTCGACGGCGATGAAGCCGAAGTTGTCGTGGGCCGCGTCGGCCTTCGGGGTCTCGCCATCCTGGCTGGTCTCGCCGGCGAGCTCGTCGCTACCGGGCTGCGTGGGCGCCTCGCTCGACGTGCAGCCGGCAAGGATCTGGGCGGACAGGAAAATGGCGGGGGTGATGATGCGCTTCTTCATAACGAGTCTCCGTTGGATGGCGCACCGCGTAAGCATGGGGCGTGCCGCCTCGAAGATCGTGAAATCACGCGCGCGCTCGGTGGCTGGTCGACCAGCCGACGACTACGTCAGTGGCCGCAAACGCCTTGCCTCACCGGGACATACGCGCGTCGCAGCCCGTCGCACCCGCGTTGAAGCCGCGTTCCTGCGCGGCTAGAAGATTTCCGGGCACCACGGCGCGGGCGCGCTCGCGAACACGCGATCCGCCAGCGCGACATCGCCGCTCGCCAGGCCGGCGCGTGCGAGGTCACTCGGACGCAGCCCGCCGAGGATCACGTTCGCCAGCGCGTGCGGCGCGATCGTCACGTGCGGCGTGCCGCTGGTCTTCGCGCCGCTCGGCAGCTCGTAGACGTCATCGCCGATCGCGACGCGCAGCTCACCGCCCCACGTCCGCGCCGCCAGCGTGCGCGACACATCGCCGATCCGCAGCCACAGTGCGTCGCTGCGCTTGCGCACGATCCGCCGCGGATCATCGACCAGCAGGGGCAGCGGGTCATCGACCGGCACGTTCGGCCAGAACACGTTCGGATGCAGATCGATCGCGCACATGTAGCCCCACAGGCTGGCGATCGCGCGCGTGTCGATGCCGTGCATCTCGCTGATCTCGCTGCGCCCACCCGGCAGCGTCGGGTGCGAGTCCTGGCGCTGGCGATACTGCACGTAGCCGACCGGCGCGCCATCGCGCACCGCGAGCACGTGACGCCGCTTGCTCGCACCGCGCCGCGCGAACGGCGACTCGAGGAACCGCCGCTCGCGCCACCACACGGCATCGCGCCGCAGCACGCCGGGCCGGTTCGCCGTCGCGCGCGCGTACACGTCCGGAAACACCTCGCGCGCCCTGCCCTCGTCGATCCACTCGAGCGCATCGCCGCCGCCGCGCACGGTCAGGCCGTTCGCGCGCTGGACCTCCGTGACGTCATCCCACGACGCGATCGAAAACCCGTATCGCCCGTAGATCACCGCCTCGCTCGCCCACAGCCCAGCGATCGCGTGGCCGTGCTCGCGCGCCTGCGCCAGGTACAGCTCCATCATCTGCGACAGGATTCCGCGGCGCCGATGCGTCGCGCGCACGCCGACCATCGTCAGCCCCGCGCAGCCGAGCGAGCCGCCGCCCGGCATCCCGATCGACAGGTCGTACATCCCAGCCGCGCCGACGAGCTGCTTGCCGTCGAACATCCCCCACGCATTGCCGGGCGCGATCAGCGCGCGAAACCGGCGGTCGCCGTCGGGATCGTTGTCGCCGGTGTCGTCGCCGAACGCGTTCATCAGGCATTCGCGAAACGCCGGGACCTCGTCGTCGCTGATTGCGCGCAGCTCGAGCATTCGCGCAGGGTACGCCCGCACCGGCATCGGCGCGAGGCCGTCGCGCGGTCCGCACGAGGGGCCCCGAAAACGAAACGAGCCCGGTTGCCCGGGCCCGCTCGCGACCTATCGGTCGTGGTTACTGCTTACTGCTTGTCTTCGAACTCGGCGTCGATGACGTCGTCATTCTTCGGGGCTTCGCCGCCACCGCCGCCGGCATCGCCGGTCGGAGCGTCACCGCCGCCCGACTGCTTGTACATCGCCTCGGCCAGCTTGTGCGCCGACGCCTGCAGCTTCTCGAACGCGCCGCGCAGCTCGTCCGGCTGGCTCGCCTCGCGGTTGCGCTCGAGCACTTCCTTGGCCTCCTTGAGGGCCTCCTCGATCATCAGCTTGTCCTCGGACGACAGCTTGGCCTCGTTCTCCTTGACCAGCTTGTCGGTGCCGTAGACCAGCGTGTCGAGCTGGTTGCGTGCCTCGATCGCTTCCTTGCGAGCCTTGTCCTCCGCCTCGTGCTTCGCAGCGTCCTCGACGGCGCGCTTGATGTCCGCGTCCGTCAGACCCGACGAGGCCTCGATGCGGATCGCCTTCTCGGCGCCCGTTGCCTTGTCCTTCGCGGTGACGTTGAGGATGCCGTTCGCGTCGATATCGAAGGTCACTTCGATCTGCGGCACGCCGCGCGGAGCCGGCGGGATGCCGGTCAGCTGGAACTTGCCGAGCGTCTTGTTGTCCTTCGCCATCGGGCGCTCGCCCTGCGTGACGTGAACCTCGACCGACGACTGGTTGTCAGCGGCCGTGG
Organism: Deltaproteobacteria bacterium; assembly: GCA_019237945.1. Taxonomy (GTDB): domain Bacteria; phylum Myxococcota_A; class Polyangia; order Haliangiales; family Haliangiaceae; genus JABFXX01. The sequence goes on from JAFAOG010000171.1 coordinate 40,216, forward strand.
AGAACGTCTCGCTCTTGCGAGTCGGGATGGTCGTGTTGCGCGGGATCAGCGTGGTCGCGACACCGCCGAGCGTCTCGATCGAGAGCGACAGCGGCGTGACGTCGAGCAGCAGGATGTCCTTGACGTCGCCCGAGAGGACGCCGCCCTGGACCGCCGCACCGAGCGCGACGACCTCATCCGGGTTCACCGAGCGGTTCGGCTCGCGCTTGAAGAACTCCTTGACCTTCGCCTGCACCATCGGGATGCGCGTCGAGCCACCGACGAGGACGACCTCGTGGATGTCTTCGACCTTCTTGCCGGCGTCGGCGAGGGCCTTCTTGCACGGCTCCATCGCGCGGTTGACGATGTCCTCGATCATCCGCTCGAACGCGGGGCGCGCGAGCTTCTTCAGGAGGTGCTTGGGACCGGTCGCGTCGGCCGTCAGGTACGGGAGGTTGATCTCCGTCTCCTGGACGTTCGACAGCTCGATCTTCGCCTTCTCCGCGGCCTCCTTGAGGCGCTGGAGAACCATCTTGTCCTTGCTGACGTCGATGCCCGTGTCCTTCTTGAACTCGGCGACGAGCCAGTCCATCAGGCGGTTGTCGATGTCATCGCCGCCGAGGTGCGTGTCGCCGTTCGTCGAGACGACCTCGACGACCTTGTCACCGACCTCGAGGATCGAGATATCGAACGTGCCGCCGCCCATGTCGAACACGGCGATCAGCTGCTCTTTGGTCTTGTCCAGGCCGTACGCGAGCGCGGCGGCCGTGGGCTCGTTGATGATGCGCTTGACGTCGAGACCGGCGATCTTGCCGGCATCCTTCGTCGCCTGGCGCTGCGAGTCGTTGAAGTACGCGGGGACCGTGATGACCGCTTCGGTCACCGGCTCACCGAGATACTCCTCGGCCGCGCGCTTCAGCTTCATCAGCACGCGTGCACCGATCTCCGGCGGCGAGTAACGCTTGCCGCGGATCTCGAATGCGACGTCGCCGTTGTTCGCCTTCACGAGCTTGAACGGGACGCGCTTGCTCTCTTCTTGCGTGATCGGGTCCTCGAACTTGCGGCCCATGAACCGCTTGCTCGAGAACACGGTGTTTTCAGGATTGGTGATGGCCTGACGACGGGCGATCTGGCCTACGAGGACCTCGCCCTTCTCGTCGAAGGCGACCACCGAGGGAGTCAGGCGGTGGCCTTCCTCGTTCGAGATGACCTTCGGCTCCTTGCCCTCCATGATCGCAACCACAGAGTTGGTGGTGCCTAGGTCGATGCCGATGATCTTGCCCATTGGTGTTTCTTCCTCAACTGCGAATTGTCTGCTGGCCAACCTAAGAACGCCTCAACCACCCGTCAAGGCTCAGATGCCAACTAGCAATCGAGCAGTCTCCGCCAGCCGCTCGGCGGGGATCTCGTACAGCCGGGCTAGCCGGTCGACCTGGCCCATCATCCGTGCGCGGACGACACGGTTTCCGATGAACCGCCCTGCGAACAGGCACCCGATGAACGGGAGTACCGCGCCGAGCACGGAAATGCGGAGGCTCGCCCAGTCGTTCATCCGAAACTGGAGCTCGGTGAGTCCCCAGTACCCGATGCCAGCGGGCACGAGGCCGCCGACCGCGAAGATCGCGAGCCACGTCGTGCGCGTGCGCTCCCGCCACCGGCCGAGGGCGCGGGTCGCTTCGTCCTCGCGCTCGGACTCCCCCAGGACATCGGGCATGTGCCGATACGGGGGAGCCTCGTCCGTCATGCCGACGGGTGCGTTTCGGCCTGCGCGGCCTTCGACAGGTCGAGGATCGACGTCGGCGGATCCTTGAGGGCCAGCGCGATGACTTCATCCATGCGCTTGACCGACAGGATCTCCATCTCGCCCTTCACTTCCTCGGGCACGTCGATCAGGTCCTTCATGTTGCGATCGGGGATGATCACGCGCTTGATGCCCGCGCGGTGAGCGGCGAGGAGCTTCTCCTTGACGCCACCGATCTGCAGCACGTTGCCGCGCAGCGTGATCTCGCCGGTCATCGCGACGTCAGGACGGATCGGCACGCCCGTGAAGAGCGAGACGAGCGCCGTGTACATGGTGATGCCCGCCGACGGACCATCCTTGGGAACGGCGCCCGCCGGCACGTGGACGTGCAGGTCGGTGTTCTCGAGGAAGTTGCCGGGATCGAGACCGAGCTGCGCCGCGCGACCGCGCACGAACGACAGCGCGGCGGTGACCGACTCCTTCATCACATCGCCGAGCTGGCCGGTGAGGGTCAGCTTGCCCTTGCCGGGCATCTTCGTCGCTTCGATGAAGAGGATGTCGCCGCCGACGGCCGTCCACGCCAGGCCCGTCGCGACGCCGGGCTCACCGACGCGCTCCGCGACCTCGCTGACGAACTTCTTCGGCCCGAGGATGTCCTCGACGACCTTGCCGTCGACGACCTCGTGATCCTTCGCCTGGCCCTCGGCGACCTTGACGGCCACCGCACGGCACACGCTTCCGATCTCGCGCTCGAGGTTACGAACGCCGGCCTCGCGCGTGTAGCTGTCGACGACCTCGAAGATCGCGTCGTCGGTGATCTCGCACCGATCGTTGGTCAGGCCGTGATCGTCGAGCTGCTTGGGCACGAGGAACTTGCGGGCGATCTGCTTCTTCTCCTGCCGCGTGTAACCGGGCAGCTCGATGATCTCGAGACGATCGCGGAGCGCCCACGGAATCGGGTCGAGCTGGTTCGCGGTCGCGATGAAGAGGACCTTGGAGAGGTCGAACGTCACCTCGAGGTAGTGATCCGAGAACGAGCTGTTCTGCTCGGGGTCGAGGACCTCGAGGAGCGCGCTCGCCGGGTCGCCCCGGAAGTCGTGGCCGAGCTTGTCGATCTCGTCGAGCACGAACACCGGGTTGTTGGTGCCGGCCTTCTTGATGCCCTGGATGATGCGACCCGGCAGCGAGCCGACGTACGTACGGCGGTGACCGCGGATCTCGGCCTCGTCGCGCACGCCGCCGAGCGAGATGCGGACGTACTTGCGGCCGAGCGAGCTCGCGATCGACTTGCCGAGCGAGGTCTTGCCGACGCCGGGCGGACCGACGAGCAGCAGGATCGGGCCGTGCTTGTTCGGCGCGAGCTTGCGAACGGCGAGGAACTCGAGGATGCGCTTTTTGATCTTCTGCAGATCGTAGTGATCGTGATCGAGGATGGCGCGCGCCTCGGCGAGATTGAGCCGATCGGTCGTCTTCTTCGACCAGGGCAGCTCGACCAGCCACTCGAGATAGGTCCGCACCACCGTGTACTC
>JAFAOG010000190.1 GCA_019237945.1 Deltaproteobacteria bacterium
AGACGCTGTTCGCGGCCGCGCGGCGCACCTCGATGCGCACACCGACGAGATTCCGCTCTTCACGATGGGTGCGTTCACCGTCACCTTCCACGCAGGCGGCACGATCGACGTTGGCAAGCCGACGACCACCATGCCGCCCGACGACCGCGCGCTCCAGGGCGTGCCTTCCTGGTGGCCGTTGGTGTCACGTAGCGGCGACCTGACGCCGTCGCCGTGGCCGGGCTACCTCTACGACGGCGAGCCGTGGGTTGCACCGTCGACGATCGACTCGGCGCTAGCGTCACTCACGGCGTTCGGACTCCCCGGCGCATCGACCTCCGCGCAGTTCACTGCGGGCGATCCGTTGCTGATGCGCGCGCTCGAGGACGACGATCATCACTTGCAGACCGCGACCAGCGTCGGCCTGACCGGCGCGGTCTCCGGCTCGTTCGGCTTCGACCTCGGCATCGCGCACTTCCAGCTCACCGGTACCGGCACGCTCGGCGTGTCGGGCGCGGTCCAGATGGACGTCCGCGACGGCGAGATGGCGCTGCCGACCGTTCCGGCGGCTCGCACGGTCGGCAGCCCGGCGGCGATTCCGTTGACGGCCGTGACCGCGACGCCGAGCACCAGCGCGACGGCATCGATCGGCTTCACGGTCGGCCTTCACATCCACATCCCGCTGATCTTCGACGACATCGATGAAGACATCGGCATCATCAACGCGAGCGCCGAGCACACGTGGGGCGGCACGCCGTGGGCCCAGCAGAACCGCGCGCTGCTCGCGACCGGATCGTCATACGGCGACCCGCGCATCCAGCCGTGGGCCGTTTCGCACCTGCCGTTCACCGGCACGCCGTCTGCGTCGTACCCGACGTACCCGGTGTTCAACTCGTTCGACCAGAGCGTCGACGCGTGCCTCGCCGATCCCGCGACGCCGCCGCCGCCTCCTCCGCCCTGTCAGGCCCCGCCGCCGACCGCGCCGCCGCACGGCAACGTGTGCGTGTTCTCCGGCTCGATGCAGCAGGGCTACGGCACGCCGGCGTCGTGGGTCGGCGTATGCTCGAGCATCCCGTCGCACGTCGATTCGATCCTCGGTGCGGCCGCGCCCGCCGCGCAGAAGAAGTGCTACGTCGACACGCTGAACGCGATCTGCAAGGCGACCTCGAAGGAACAGGACTGGCGGGGACAGCACGGTGTCGCCCACATCATCAACACGCTCGTTCCGACCGACATCGACATCGGCGCGCTTGCGTCGGAGTGCACGACGGCGTTCGAGCCGCAGAACCACACGGCCACGTTCAACCGGATCTTCGAGTTCGGTCCGTGCGACGACAGCGCGACGATGCTCGATCCGAAGACCGTCGTGGTCCCGAAGAGCCCCGGCGACGGCACGCCGAGCCCGGTGACCGCCGGTACGTGTAACTAGCTGCGCACGGCGAGCCCACGGCCGGCGAGGTAGGCCTTCGCCTCGTCGATCGTGTGCTGGCCGAAATGGAAGATCGACGCGGCGAGCACGGCATCGGCTCCCGCGACGAGGCCATCCGCGAGATCGGCGAGCTTGCCGACGCCGCCGGAGGCGATGACGGGGACGGTGACGCTGGTCGCGATCGCGCGGATCAGCTCGAGGTCGTAGCCGAGGCCGGTGCCGTCGCGGTCCATCGACGTGACGAGCAGCTCGCCCGCTCCGAGGTCGGCGCACCGGCGAGCCCAGTCGAGCGCATCGATGTTCTCCGGCGTGCGGCCGCCGCGGCTGAACACCTCCCACGACTCGCCGCGCCGCTTCGCATCGACCGCGACGACGATCGCCTGGTTGCCGAAGCGGGCCGCGATGTCGGCGACGAGCTGCGGGGTGCGGATCGCGGCGGTGTTGACGGCGATCTTGTCGGCGCCGGCGAGCAGCAGCTTCTCGGCGTCGGCGACCGAGCGCACGCCCCCGCCGACGGTCAGCGGCGCGAACACCTGGTCGGCGGTGCGGCGTACGACATCGACGAGCGTCGAGCGGCCCTCGGGCGCGGCGCTGATGTCGAGGAAGCAGACCTCGTCGGCGCCCTGCGCGTCGTAGGCGGCGGCCTGCTCGACCGGATCGCCGGCATCGCGCAGCTGCAGGAAGTTGATGCCCTTGACGACGCGGCCGTCCTTGACGTCGAGGCACGGGATCAACCTACGCGCGAGCATGGGCGACCTCCGCGGCCTCGTCGACCGTGAACCGCTTGTCGTAGATCGCGCGCCCGACGACAACCGCCGCGATCCCCGCATCGCGCAGGCGCACGAGGTCGTCGAGGCTGCCGACGCCGCCCGACGCGATCACCTCGCACGACACGGCCCGTGTCAGCTGCGCGGTCATCTCGATGTTCGGCCCGACGTGCAGGCCGTCGCGCGAGACGTCGGTGTACAGCAGCGCCGCACAGCCCCAGCTCGCCGCGCGCTGGCCGAGCTCGACCGCGGTGACGCCGCCGCTCGCCGTCCAGCCGTCGACCGCGACGACGCCATCGCGCGCATCGACCGCGACGATCACGCGCCCCGGGTGCGCGCGGCACGCCTCCTCGACGAGCGCGGGCGACCGTACGGCCGCGGTGCCGAGCACGACGTACTGCGCGCCGAGCTCGAGCACGCCATCGATCGCGGCGCGGTCGCGGATGCCGCCGCCGACCTCGACGGGGATCGGCGACGCGGCGACGATCTGGCGGATCAGCTCCTGCTGCTGCGGCGCGCCCGCAAACGCGCCGTCGAGATCGACGACGTGCAGCCGATCGGCGCCGCCGCGCGCGAGCTCCGCGACCAGCTCGACGGGCCGGTCGTGAAACACGGTGACGCGATCGCGCCGACCTTCCTCGAGGCGCACGGCCTGGCCGCCGATCAGATCGATCGCGGGCAGCAGCTTCACGCCGCCTCCACGAACGCGCGCAGCAGCGCGAGCCCGACGCCCTGGCTCTTCTCGGGATGAAACTGCACCGCGAGCACGTTGTCGCGACGCACGCCGGCGCAGAACGTCACGCCGTGGGTCGCCTCGAGCGCGACGACGCTCGGGTCCGCCGGCTCGACGCGATAGCTGTGCACGAAGTAGACGTACGCGTCGGTCGCGAGGCCGGGCACGGGCAGCTTCTGGGCGACCTGGTTCCAGCCCATGTGTGGGATCTTCAGCGTCTTGTCGGTCGGCGCCAGCTTCGTCACGCGGCCGCGCAGCACGCCGAGCCCCGCGACGTCGCCTTCCTCGCTGTGCTCGAACAGCACCTGAAGGCCGAGGCAGATGCCGAGGTACGGCGTGCCCTTGGCGATCGCGGCGCGCAGCGGCGCCTCGAGCCGGCGCTCGGTGATTCCGCGCATGAACGGACCGAACGCACCCTGGCCGGGCACGACGAGCTTGTCGGCGCGCGCGACGACCTCCGGATCGTGCGTGACGACGACGTCGGCACCGACGTGTGCCAGCGCGCGCTCGACCGAGCGCAGGTTGCCGGAGCACACGTCGAGGATCGCGATCACTCCGTGAGCGTACCCTTCGTCGACGGGATTGCACCGCCGAGGCGCGGATCGATCTTCGAGGCCGCGTCACACGCGCGCGCGAATGCCTTGAAGATGCACTCGATCGTGTGGTGCGCGTTGCCGCCGTAGTGCAGCACGACGTGGAGGTTGCACTGAGCGCGCGTCGCGAACGCGGCGAAGAATTCCTTCGTCAGCTCGCAGTCGTAGCCGCCGATCCACTTGCCCTCGAGCCCCTGGACCCGCCACACGAACGCGGGCCGGCCGCAGAAGTCGATCGCGACGGTGACGAGCACCTCGTCCATCGGCAGCGTCGCCCACCCGTAGCGCACGATGCCGGCGCGGTCGCCGAGCGCCTGCTCGAATGCGTTGCCGAGCACCAGGCCGATGTCCTCGACGGTGTGGTGCCCGTCGATCTCGATGTCGCCGGCCGCCTTGACGTCGAGGTCGAACACGCCGTGCTTCGCGAACGCGTCGAGCATGTGCGTCAGGAATGGCACCGGCGTGTGGATCGTCCGGTTTCCGGACCCGTCGATCGCGAGGTCGACGCTGATCTGCGTCTCCTTCGTGTTGCGCTCGATACGCGCGCGACGCGTCACAGCTCCTTGTATCAGCCCAGCGGCGATCGTACAACGATCGCCATGCGACTGGTCCGCTTGATGGTTCCGTTGCTCGCGCTCGCGGCGTGCGGCGGTGGTGGAAAGAAAGCGCCGGTGAAGCCGAAGGAGACGGCCGTGAAGCCACCTCCTGCAGCACCGGAAACCGAAGCTGATCGCGAGAAGAAGCGGCACGCCGCTGCGATCGCGATCGTTCCCGAGGGAAGCAAGTGCTTGCCGACGGCGCTCAAGGACGAAGGCGCGCCCGAGCTTCAGCTCGCCGCTGTCGGCACCGACGCGGTCGTGTGCGCGGTCGACCGGGACAAGTCCCGTCTGCTCGGGCTCGTCGGCTGCTGGAAGGTCGACCTCGCGAGCGGCGCGCTCGCCCCCGAGGAGCCGCCGGTGCCGATGCCGGGCAACTCGCTCGAGGTCAAGCTCGATGACCACTGCGCGCGCGGCTATTGCCTGCCGAAGGACGCGAAGTCCACCGGCTCGACGGCGCACATGTCGTGGAACCTCGACGCGACCAAGGTCGCCGTGCAGGTCGGCGACGACGTCCACATCTTCGACGCCGGCACCAAAGCCCACGAGAGCTCGTTCAGCATCCGCGGCGACAAGGGGCTGACCAACGATCCGATCGGCATCCACTACGTCGGCGACACGATCTTCGTCGAGGGCGCCGATCAGGGTCCCTACTCGGCCGTGTGGGCGTTCAAGCAGGACGGCACCGCGCAGGGCCCGATCAACGGCCTCGGCGGCAAGGACGAGAAGCCGGTCTCGACGTACCACGGCAGCTTCTCGGTGCTCGACAAGACGCACGTCGGCCTCTCCGAGAAGGGCATGGAGACGCTGACCGTCTACGAGATCGATACCGGCAAGCGCACCAAGCTCGTCCGCAAGGTCGCCAAGGTCGCGTGCAAGCCCGACGAGCTCGATGCCTTCTGGCACGACGGCGACAAGGTCACCGACAAGTGCAAGGACAGCGTGATGAAGGCCTCGGGCCACCTGATGGGCGCGACGGCGGTCAAGGGCTCGACGAGCCTGCTCGTCCTCCTCCACGGCGATCGCCTCGGTGAGCTCGGCGTCCTCGACGCGAAGACGCTCGCCGAGAAGAAGGTCATCAAGATGCCGTGGTGCGGCGCCGATGGCGCCGGTGCGCCCGCCGCCGACGCGAAGGGCGGCGCCAAGGCCGACGTGAAGCAAGACAAGGCCGACGGCGACGCGAAGAAGGACGAGAAGAAGCCCGCGCCCACGAAGGCAGCGGCGCCGAAGAAGTCGTCCGATCCGGAAGAGGGCGGCCAATAACCGCAACGGAAAGAATTACCGCCAAGACGCCAAGTGAAGAGAGGTAGCAGAGCGATTTCGGGTTCCGTTCCCTAATCGCTCGGCTCGCTCTGCCTCTCCGCTCCTTGGCGGTAATTCTGGGTCTGCTTCGCAGCTAGCGGCGCAGCTGCTGGAGGCGATCGCGGCCGGCCGCGACGTCGGCTTCCGGCATCGCTCCGACGAGGTCGAGCGTCGCGTGCTGCTCCTGGCCCGTCTGGGAGTCGCGCGCGCTGACCTGGAGGATGCCCGACGCATCGAGCATGAACGTCACCTCGATCGACGTCTCGCCGCGCGGACGCGGCGGCAGGTTCTCGAGGCGCAGATCGCCGAGCACGACGTTGTCGTCGAGCTTGCGCGACTCGCCCTGGCACACGAGGATGCGCACCGAGCGCTGCTGATCGCGCGACGTCGTGAACAGTCGCTTCATCTCGGCGGGCACGCGCGAGTTGCGACGGATCAGCTCCTCGCAGTAGCCGGCGACCGTCGCGATCCCGAGGCCGCGCGGCGTGACGTCGAGGACGACCGGCGCCGGCGCCTTCGGCATCACCGGATAGGTCTGCGGCAGCATGCCGGCCGCCGGCACTTCGGGCAGCGGCGTCGGTTGCGGCGTCAGCGGGCTCGCGAGCGGCTGCTGCGGCACGGCCTGCGGGTACTGCGTCGGGGCCGATGCCGGGTACATCGTCGGAGCGGATGGCGGCGCCGACGGCACGAGCGGCGGCGGCGACGACGGCGCGGTCTTGCGCGGCGGCGGCATCGGCGGTGGTGCGGGCGGCGACGCGATCGGCAGGCCGCGCTGCGTCGTCGACGGAACGGCGCTGGCCATTCCGCGTGCGGTCGTCGGAGCGGCGGGCGCGGTGAGGTCGCGCTGCGTCGGGTTCGGCGCGGGAGGCATGCCCTTCGCGGTCGCGCCGGGCGACGGCTCCGGGTCGAACACCAGCGTCGGTTGGCTCGCTCCGATCTCGCCGGCGCGCGGGTTGGGATCGCGCGCGGTGCCCGGATCGATCATCATCGTCTTCGCGCTCGGCGCGGCGGGCGGGACCGGCGGGCTCGTCGCGATGCGCGGCTGCATGCCCGACTTCGTCATGCGCGCGAGCGGCTGCGCGACGGGCGGCGGCGGCGGCGCCTGCGGGGGCGGCGTGCGCTCGTCGACGCGATCGACGGTCGTCGCGGTCTCGCCGCGTTTGACCGAGTACTCGCCCGCGGGCCGAGCCGCGTAGCCCGCGGTCTGGCGCTTGGCGCCGCGTGGCTGGGGGCCGGGCGGCAGCAGCTCGAGCTCGTCGGCCGGATCGACCGGCACCTCCGGCAGCGGGATCGTCTCGCCGCCGAACGTGTCCTCGTGCGTGCCGGTCTGCGTGTCTTCTTCCTGTGGCGTCGTCGGCGCCGGCTCGACCTTGACGACGGGCATCCCGGGCCGCGTCGGCGTCTTGCGCAGGATTCGCTCGAGCGCGGTCGCTTGCAGCGCGGCGCCCATCGCGACGGCGTCCTCGGGGTTGACGTCGGTGCGCGGCGCGCGCGCGAAGAATCGCGACACCTGGTCGCGCACGTACGGGATCTTCGTCGTGCCGCCGACGAGAATGACGTCGTTGATGCCGGTGATGTCGAGGCTCGCGAACCGCAGCGCTTCCTCGCAGACCGGGAACGTGCGGTCGATGATGTCGGCGACCTGGCGCACGAACTCGTCGCGCGTGATCTCGATCTGCAGGTCGAGCGGCTTGCCCTTGGCGCCGTACGCGATCTCGTCGATGCGGACGACCGCGCGCGAGCGGCGCGACAGCTCGATCTTCGTCTGCTCGGCGACCGCGCGCAGGCGCATCATCGAGACCTCGTTGCTGCGGAGGTCGATGCGGTTCTCGAGCAGGAACTTCTCGACCATGCGATCGACGAGGCGCTCGTCGAGATCGTCGCCGCCGAGGAATGTATCGCCCGCCGTGCCGAGCACCTCGTAGACCTGATCGGCGAGCTTCAAGATCGTGATGTCGAACGTGCCGCCGCCGAAGTCGTAGACGGCGATGATCTGGTTGAGGTTGCGCGCGTTGCCGTAGGCGAGGGCGGCCGCGGTCGGCTCGTTGAGCACGCGCACGACGGTCAGGCCCGCGATCGCGCCGGCCGTCGCGGTCGCCGAGCGCTGCGCATCGGTGAAGCTCGCCGGCACCGTGATCACCGAGCGGCCGACCGAGGGCAGCACGCGGCTCGCGATGTTCTTCGCGTGATCGAGCACGATCGCCGAGATCTCGGGCACCGCGAACTCGCCGCCGCGCGTGACGATCATCGGCTGCTCGTTCGTGCCCTCCTTGATCTCGTAGGGCATGCGCGTCTTCGCGGTCTGGACCTCGGGCGACCCGTAGGTGCGGCCGATCAGCCGCTTGACCGAGAAGATCGTGTTCTTCGGATCGATGACCTTGCGCTGCTTCGCGGGCGCGCCGACCACGACGCCGCCGTTCGGATGGAACGACACGACCGAAGGATGGATCTTGTAGCCCGCGTCGTCGGCGAGCACGCGCACCTGACCCGCGGCGTCCGCGTGAGCGACCACCGTGTTCGAAGTGCCGAGATCGATGCCTACGATCGGATCGTTCACGCAGCCTCGCCGAGGTTATCGCCGTGGGCCGAGCGTGGCCAGGATTCGGTCATACCAACGTTCGAGCGCGGTTCGGAACGGCCACATCCAGCCGTAGGACGGTCCCATGAACTGTTCGATGATGTGGGCCCGATACGAGGTGCCTCTGGGGTAGTCGGGGCCCCACACCTCCGCAGCCGCGCGAATCGACTCGGCGTACGCTTCCTGCTCGAGCCGCGCGCGGAAATACGCGAGCCCCATCGGCAGCGGGACCAGCAGGTAGAGCACGGCCATCACGGGCAGCGTCAGCTTGCGAAACTGGCGGAGGTGAACGGCCTCGTGGCGAAGCGTCACGTATCGCTCGTCGGCGGGCCAGTCGTCCCAGTCGGCCGTGACGTACACGGTCTTGCCGATCGTGGTCTGGTAGTCGTCGAGGTAGCCCCGCATCTGCCCGAACGTCAGCACGATCAGCGCGCGATGGATCGCCCGGTGCATGCGCGACTGGTCCTTGCGAACGATCCGGAACCCGGGGATCTCGGTGCGCAGCGCGTCGACGAGCGCGACGTAGCGATCCACGGTCCGGAGCGTAGCAGCGTTGTGATAGAGAGGGTGACCCGTGGTCGATCTGTCCAAGCTCAATCCTCCGCAGCGGGAGGCGGCGAGCCACGGTGGAGGGCCGCTGCTCGTGCTGGCGGGCGCCGGCTCGGGCAAGACGCGCGTGATCACGTTCCGCATCGCGCACCTGCTCGACCAGGGAATTCCCGCACGCGCGATCTGTGCGGTGACGTTCACGAACAAGGCCGCGGAGGAGATGCGCGAGCGCATCGCGGCGCTGCTCGGCAACAAGAAGCTCGCGAGCGAGCTGACGATCGGCACGTTCCACGCGCTAGGCTTGCAGATCCTGCGCACGGAGCGCAAGGCGCTCGGCATGCCGCGCGGGTTTGCGATCTACGACCAGGCGGATCAGCTCGGCGTCGTGCGCGAGGCGATGCGCTCGATCCGCGACGGCGATCGCCGCTACGACGCGAAGGCGGTCCAGACGCGGATCTCGCTCGCGAAGAACGCGTTCATCGCGCCCGACGAATTCGAGGGCAACCCGGCCGACGACTACGACCAGATCACCAGGCACGTGTTCCCGAAGTATCAGGAGGCGCTGCGCGCGTTCGGTGCGTTCGATTTCGACGACCTGATCGTCGAGCCGGTGCGCCTGTGGGATCGCGACGCCGACGCGCGCACGCGCTGGGCCGACCGCTTCCACTACGTGATGGTCGACGAGTTCCAGGACACCAACAAGGCGCAGCTGCGCATGGTGCAGGCGCTGGTCGGCAAGACGAACAACCTGATGGTCGTCGGTGACGACGATCAGTCGATCTACAGCTGGCGCGGCGCCGATCCGACGAACATCCTCGAGTTCGATCGCGTGTTCCCGGGCGCGAAGATCGTCAAGCTCGAGCAGAACTACCGCTCGACGAAACGCATCCTCGAGGCTGCGAACACGGTCATCGCGAACAACAAGAACCGCCACGGCAAGACGCTGTGGTCGCAGCACGGCGACGGCGAGATCATCACGCACGCGGTCGCCGCGACCGCCGAGGCCGAAGCGAAGTGGGTCGCGCAGGAGATCCGGCGGCTCCAGGCCGAGGGCCGGCGCTTCAGCGACATCGCGGTGCTCTACCGCTCGAACATCCAGTCGAAGATCATCGAGGAGGAGCTGCGCACGCACGAGGTCCCGTACGTGATGTACGGCGGCCAGCAGTTCTTCGAGCGCAAGGAGGTCAAGGACCTCATCGCGTACCTGCGCGTCGCGCTGAACCCCAAGGACGAGCTCGCGCTGCGCCGCGTGATCAACTACCCGGCGCGCGGCATCGGCGCGACGACCGTCGAGAAGCTCGCCACGGCCGCGCAAGCGGCGCACACGACGATGTGGGATGCGCTCGTCGCGGCGGACGTCGGCGGCGCGGCGAAGCACGGCATCGCGCAGTTCATGCAGACGATCGAGCAGGTCAAGACGGCGCTCGAGGCCGGTCACGACATCGTCGCCACCGTGAAGCAGCTGATCGCCGACATCGCGCTCTACGACGATCTGCGCCACGCCGCGGCGAGCATGTCGGCCGCGCAGCGCCGCATCGACAACGTCGAGGGCCTGCTCGGGTCACTGAAGCGGTTCTCCGAGAAGGGCAAGGGCGTCGATGCGCTCGGCGAGTACCTGCGTCACCTCTCGCTCGACAGCAAGGACGAGAAGGAAGACGCGAGCGGCGACAAGGTCATCCTGACCACGCTGCACGGCGCGAAGGGCCTCGAGTTCCCGGTGTGCTTCATGATCGGCCTCGAGGAGGAGCTGCTGCCGCACGCACGCACGCTGCAGCCGCAGGCGACCGACGTCACCGACGCCGATCACGCGACCGACATCAGCGAGGAACGCCGGCTATGCTACGTCGGCATCACGCGTGCGCAGCGCAAGCTGTACCTGACGCGCGCGATCACCCGCGTATCGCGCGGTCGCGTCATCCCGCGCACGCCGTCGCGCTTCTTGCTCGAGGTTCCCGACGAGCTGCTCGAGATCCGCGACCTCGGCGAGGAGGCGCGACAGCGCGTACCGCAGGACGAGGTACGGTCGTTCTTCGCAAACTTCAGCTTCGACGAATAGTGTCGCACCGTGTCGCGCGGCGCGCGGTCGACGCCCCCCGTCGCCTCTGTGAGCGGGAGTCGGGCCGGATCGCCCGAGATCCTGTGGTATGCCGCGCCCATGAAGAGGAATGCACTTCTGTGCGGTGCCCTGCTCGCGGCCTGCGGCGGCGGCAACAAGAAGAACTCCGTTCCGAGCGGCGAGCTCGGCGCGGTCCACGACACGGCGGACCGATCCGGCGCCACGCAGCAGATGCCGGCGATGAAGCCGGATCCGGCGACCGAGTTCCGCATGAGCTACTCGGATCCGGGTGGCATGTGGATGCCGTCGCAGATGACGGTCCCGCAGCACGCGGAGAACTTCCAGAAGATGGGCGTCAAGCTCGATCCGGCACAGCTCGCGGATCCGCTGAAGGAGCCGCTCGCGGCGGTCGTGTGGCTCGGTGGCTGCACGGCGTCGCTCGTGTCGCCCGACGGCCTGATCGTCACGAACCACCACTGCGTCCAGGGCTCGCTGCAGCTCAACTCGACGCCGGAGAAGAACTACCAGGTCAACGGCTTCCTCGCGAAGACGAAGGCCGACGAGCTTCCCGCCGGTCCCTCGCAGCACGTGATGGTGCTGCAGGCGTATCGCGACGTCACGAAGGAGATGCGCGACGGGCTCGAGAAGGTCAAGGACTCGGTCGCGCGCAAGGAAGAGTCGGAGAAGCGCCAGAAGGAGCTGATCCACGCGTGCGAGAAGGATCGGCCGGAGCTGCGCTGCCAGGTGTCGTCGTTCTTCGGCGGCTCGCAGTACACGCTCTACGAGTTCCTCGACATCAAGGACGTGCGCCTCGTCTACGTGCCGGCGCGCTCGGTCGGTGACTACGGTGGCGAGATCGACAACTGGGAGTGGCCGCGCCACACCGGTGACTGGTCGTTCTATCGCGCGTACGTCGGCAAGGACGGCAAGCCCGCGGATCCGGCGGCCGACAACGTGCCGTTCCATCCCAAGCACTGGCTGCACGTCACGACGGCCGGCCTCAAGCCGAATGACTTCGTGATGGTCACCGGCTACCCGGGGCGCACGAACCGCAACGAGACCGCGAGCGAGCTGCACCACGATCTCGAGTGGTACTACCCGTACATCATCGCGTACGACCAGGAGCTGTACGACTTCGCGAAGTCGCACACGACCGACAGCGGCGAGACCGCGATCAAGGCGACGACGCTCGAGCAGTTCACGCAGAACGGCCTCGAGAAGTATCAGGGCATCGTCCAGGGCTTCCAGAAGAACCCCGACCTGATGGCGAGCAAGGACGCCGAGGACAAGAAGCTCAAGGAGTGGATCGGCCAGCCCGGTCACGAGCAGTACAAGCAGGCCGTCGAGAAGATGGAAGGCATCCTCGCCGAGCAGAACCGCACCGCGCGCGTCGATTTCGATCGCGGCGTCGCGTTCCGCGGCAGCAAGCTGCTCAGCACCGCGCTGTCGTTCACGCGATGGGCGGACGAGCGCACGAAGAAGGACGCCGACCGCAAGCCCGGCTATCAGGATCGCGACATGCCGCGCGCCATCGGCGGCCAGAAGCAGTTCGTGCGCTCGTACGACGAGGTGCTCGACCGCGGTCAGTTCCGGCTCGCGCTCGTGCGTGCGCTGCAGCTGCCGGAGGCCGATCGCCCGTGGCTCGCGACGCTGCTCGGCACGAGCAAGGGCCAGAAGATCGACGAGGCGCTGATCGATAAGACGCTCGATGGCTGGTACAAGGCCTCGACGCTCACCGACGAGAAGCTGCGCATGGAGCTCCTGCAGAAGGGGACGATGGCGCAGCTCAAGGCGAGCAAGGACCCGTTCATCCAGGCCGCGCAGCGCATCTACCCGCTCGCGCGCGCGCAGGAGAAGAAGGAAGACGCGCGCGTCGGCGACCTGATGCTCGTCACGCCGCTCTACATGGACGCGCTCAAGCAGGTGCTCGGCGGCGCGCTCGCGCCCGACGCGAACTCGACGCTGCGCATCACCTACGGCACCGTGAAGTCTCTCAAGCCGCAGAGCAAGGAGCCGGCGGACTGGCCGTTCACGATCGCGTCGCAGATCCTCGCGAAGGACACCGGCAAGGACCCGTTCAACTCGCCGCCGAAGTTGCTCGAGGCGATCAAGGCAAAGAAGTTCGGTCCGTACGGCGATCCGTCGCTCGGCGGCGAGCTGCCGATCGACTTCGAGAGCGATCTCGACATCACGGGCGGCAACTCCGGCTCGCCGACGCTCAACAACAAGGGCGAGCTCGTTGGCCTCGCGTTCGACGGCAACAAGGAAGGCCTCGCCTCCGACGCCGTGTTCGACGGCAAGACGACGCGCACGATCCACGTCGACGCGCGCTACATGATCTGGACGATGGACCTGCTCGACGGCGCCGACCACCTCATCAAGGAGATGGGGCTCGAGCCGAAGCTGCAGTAGTCACATCGGCACGTAGTCGTTCGCGGGTGAGCCCGACGTATCGCGCGTCGGCATCACCCGCGAGCCATTTTCGGCCGAGGCGCGCCGCGACGACGGCCGTCGTCCCCGAGCCGACGAACGGATCGACGACGAGCTGCCCGGGCGCGCTCGACGCCGTGACGAGCTTCTCGATCAGCGCCTCGGGCTTCTGCGTCGCGTGCGCGGTCTTCTCGGCCATGCCGTTGCAGATCACGGGCACCTCGATCACATCGCGCGGCTTCGCGCCGAGCGGATGCGGCTCCCACCGATCGCGCCGCACGCCGCGCCCGTACGCGCTGTTGACCGCCTGCACGCGCGCCGGATAGCGCGTCGTGTGGCCGTTGTACGGCACGCGCACCGCGTCGACATCGATGCGCGCATCCTCGCCGCGCAGATGAAGGATAGACTCGTGCGAGCGCCCCCAGTCGCGCCCGAGGTTCGCCTTGTTCTTGTAGTACCAGACGAGCCACCGGCACCCCGCGAACCGCCGCGCGCTGCGCGCCTTGACGTCGGCGAGGATCTCCGAGAACCCGCACACGTACGCCGAGCCGTGCGGCGCGAGCACGCGCGCGACCTCGGCGAGCCAGCGATCGCACCAGTCGACGTACGCGTCGAGCGAGCCGAGGTCGTCCCATTCGTCCTTGCCGATGTTGTACGGCGGATCGGTGACGACGAGATCGACGCTGCGATCCGGCAGCCGCCCGAGCAGCTCCATCACGTCGCAGCGCCACAATTCGCCGCCGCGCTCCTTCAGCGCGAGCGTCGCTCCCGTCCCGCGAAGATCGCGCGGCACCGCGAGTGCGCGATCGAGACGCGGTGGACGCTTTGGCATCTGCCGGGCATCCTATCCTCGATGAAGCGTCCGGACCACATCCATCCGACCGCCGTGATCGATGGCCCGAACGTGCACGTCGGCGCCGACACCCGCATCTGGCACTTCACGCACGTGATGGCCGGCGCGTACATCGGCGACCGCTGCTCGATCGCGCAGAACTGCTTCATCGGCAAGGTCCGGATCGGCCACGGCTGCAAGATCCAGAATAACGTCTCGGTCTACGACGGCGTCACCCTCGAGGACGACGTCTTCCTCGGCCCGTCCTGCGTCTTCACGAACGTCACGCACCCGCGCGCCCACGTCTCGCGCAAGGACAGCTACGCCCGCACGCTCGTCTGCAAAGGCGCCACCGTCGGCGCGAACGCGACGATCCTGTGCGGCATCACGATCGGCGAGTACGCGATGATCGGCGCGGGCGCGGTCGTCACGCGCGACGTCCCCCCGCACGCGATCGTCACGGGCGCCCCCGGCCGCCGCGCAGGCTGGGCCTGCCGCTGCGGCGAGACGCTGCGCAGCGAGAACCACGAGTTCCGCTGCCGCCGCTGCGGCGAGGAGTACGCCGAGCTCGACGGCCTCTTGGAATCGGTTCCCGCCGCCGATGCGTCGCGCACCACGCAAAAGACGCTCGAGCGCTGACCAGGGCGTGTTCCAGAATTACCGCCAAGAAGCCGAGGTAAGAGAGGTAGCCGAGCGATTTCGGGGTTCGGTCCCCTAATCACTCGGCTTGCTCTGCATCTCCGCTCCTTGGCGGTAATTCTTCTCACTCTGGTGCCCGGTAGAAGTGCTTCAACCGGGACCAGAGCTCGATTGGATCGAAGCCGAGCGCGGCGAACGGGCCGGATTCGCGGACCGCGGTGGTCGCGCGGGCGGCGAGGGCGGAGGCGGCATCGCGCGCGCCCTTCGGCATCATCGCGGCGATGCCCTTCGCGGCGCGGCCGGCCATCGCGAGTGCGGCGGCGCCGCCGAGCAGGCCGAGTAGCCAGGCGGGCGCCGGATCGATCACGACGCGCTTGGCGTTGAGCTCGCGGGCGAGCTGGTCGGACGGGCCCGTGACGATGTCGAGCAGCGTCTTGCGCTCGAGGAACAGCGCGATCGAGGGCTTCGCGAAGCGCTCCTCGACCGCCGCGAGCACGCGCTTGTAGCCCTTTTGCCAGTCGCGCGCGAAGGCGACTTCGGGCACCAGGTCCGCGATCGCGCGGTGGCCGGCGGCGCGCGTGATGTCGCCATCGTCCTTGACGGCGATGATCGACGTGTGGATGCGCGAGCGGTCGTCCTCGATCACGTACGCGACGAGCGCGCTGTGATCGGGCACGAGCAAGTCGAACGTCTTCTGGATCGGCTCGAATCCGGGCGCGGGCAACAGATCGAGGATCGGCGGCTCGGTCCACAGGCCGTGGCCCGCGTGACGCTTGAGCGCACGTAGCGCGACGAGCGCCTGCGCGACGCCATCCATGTCGAGCCGCAGCGCGCTCTCGATCTCGGCCGACAGCTTCGCGATCAGATCGTTGTCCGCGACGATCACGCTCGCGACGCCGAGCTGCTTCGCGTACGACTCGAGCTCCTTCTGCGACGTGCCGCGCAGCGGAACCGGATCGATCGCGCCCGGGGCACCGGGCCCCGCGATCACGAGCTTGATCACCTGACCACCCTCGCGCACCGCGAGCGCCCAGCGCGGTTGATCGAGCACGCGCGGCGGCATCAGCAGGCGCATGCCGTTGCGCCAGTGGCGCGCGTCGAGATGAGCCAGCTCCAGCTCCGACGAGATCACGTGGTCAGCCTAGCACTTGAAAGCCCCCGCCGACCGTCGCAGGATGCGCGCATGATGAAGACCAGCTTGCTTGCAGTGGCAATGATCGCGATGGCTTCCGCTGGACGCGTCGCGAGTGCAGGTGGCCAAGCCGGATCGATCGGCGTCGGCGCCGAGTACCAGGTCTCCGGCCTCGGTGGCGCGTCGATCAACTTCGACGAAGGCAAGTTCCACTTCGGTGGCTTCCTCGGCTACTACGACCCGCAGGGCGCGAACAACTCGGTCGTCGTCGTGGGCGGCCGCTTCTACTATCACGTTCACTCGACGGCGATGAGCGACTTCGGTCTCGGCGGCTCGCTCGGGTTCGCGAACGTCCCGGCAGGCGGCATGCCGAACAACAACCGCGACACCTTCGTCTACCTCGAGCCCGGCTTCCAGATCCGCCTGTTCCTCGCGAGCAACGTCGCGCTGTCGTTCGACGGCGGCCTCGTGCTCGGCCTCAGCGATCCGCGCAAGGACGTCGGGATCACCGCCCAGGGAATCGGCGGCTCGCCCCCGTTCGACACGGTCGGCTTCGCCGGCGGCGCGGGCGTCCACTATTACTTTTTCTAGAGCTAGTTGACGTCGTCGCCGCCGCCGACGGTCGCGGCGAGCGCGATGTCCTGCGCCTTGACCTTCGACGCGTCGAACTTCTTCGCGCCCTCGATCATCTTGTCGATAGTCTTGTCGAAGTCGGACTTGTCGTCCTTGCCGGCCTTGACGAAGCGCAGCGGGTTGATGCGCGCGACGACGATCGGCTTGAGATAGCCGCTCGTGAAGCCGGACTCCTTGAGCTTGGTGACGGCCGCGCTGACCGCCTCGTCGAGCTCGAGCAGCTTGTCGGCGTGAGCCTCGCGCAGCTTGAGGCTCTTGGCCATCGGCTCG
>JAFAOG010000083.1 GCA_019237945.1 Deltaproteobacteria bacterium
GCGGCATGTCGGGCTCCGCGTCGACCGCGTACTCCTTGTCGTTGACGGTGATCTTCATCGCGTCTCCTCCGGGCATGCCGCGCCGGTATCGATCCACTGCTGCGCGATCGCGCCGAGCTCGGCCTGCGTGCCGGGAGCCGGCTCGCGACCGGCGCCGGGATGCCAGCCCCAGCCGACGAGCGGATCGTGGGCGAGGTGATCTTGAATCTGCGCGAGCGTGCGGCCGCCGTTGCGCGCCGGATCTTTCAGCTGCGCGCAGATCTGCGCCGGCGTCTTGCCGAGCCACGCCATCTCGACGGGCGCGAGGTGCCAGCCCGGCGCGCCGGGAATCCGCGCGAGCTCCGCATTGTGATCCTGATGGCACGTGGTGCACTGCATGCCGACGACGCCGCGATCGGCCGTGCCGCGCAGCACCGGCGGATCGTGAAACGCGTGGTCGTTGCCTTGCCTCGGCGTGTTGTCGGCGGGATGGCAGTTGACGCAGCGCGGATGCGTCAGCACCACCGCCATCTGCGCGAACAGCTCGCGCGAGCGCGGCGTCGGATCGACCTGCGACGTCGACGCGACCGGCTTCGCGCTACCGCACGCGGCGAGCAAGACAAGCCACGGGAATCGCACCGCCGCATCGTCTCACCAGTGCCAGCGATGCACCAGGTCCGCACCTGCATAGCCGCGATCGCCCATGTCGCCCTCGAGCAGCGTGTTGTTGCCCAGGTGGTACTCGCCGACCATCTCGTTCGCGTTCTCGTCGGGGCGCGCCTCGGGATGCTGGCGACCCTCGACGTAGAGGTTGCGACCGAACCAGTGCGAGAAGCCGATCGCCTCGCTGCTCGACGACGTCGCCGGGTCGTAGTGGAAGTCGAGCTTGACGTTGAACCGCTTGAGCAGGCGGTCGTTGATCTTCTGCGACGCGATCGACGACGCGAGCCCCGCCGCCGCCGTCGCCGCCGCCTGCCCGACCTCGCCGCGAGAAGCGCCCGGCTGGCCGCCGAGGAAGAACGCGAGCAGATCGCCTTGCGAGTAGCCGCCGGTGTCGCTCGTGAAGTTGACGATGGGCTTGCTCAGCCGGCCGCCGACCTCGCACGCGACGGTGAGATCGTCGAGGTCGCGCACGACGCGGATGTTGAGCAGCGGATCGATCGTGCCGTCGAACACGACCGAGCCGTGGTCGAGCTGGCTGCGCTGCCCGAGCAGCTCGATGTCGCCGCGCTCCGCATCGATCGCACCGTCGAGGCCGATCTCGTCGCCGAGCGACAGGACGAGGTTACCGTTGATCGAGCCGCGGACCTGGTACTGCATGTCCTGGACGTCGACGGGCGTCGCCGCGAGGTGGACGTTCGCGACGAGCCACGGATGCTCCGGCGGCGGACGCTGGAGCACCGACGACACCTTCGGCGCATCGCCGTTGACGAACAGCAGGTCGCCCGGCGTCGACGCCTCGAGCAGCTTCACGCCACTCGAATTCGGCACGACGACCTGTGCGTTCGTGACGTCGATATCGCCAGTCCACTCGTCTTCGCCGTGGACGAGCTTCGCGTCGAGCTTCGCGTCGATCTGCGGCTGGAACGCGCGGATCAGCGAGATCTGGCGCAGCGTCATCGTGACGTCCGCCGTCTTCGGCGACGAGCCGGTCATCGCGATCATCGCCTTGCCGTCGACGTCGCCGCGGCCGAGCTTGCCCTTGAGCGTCGCGTTGATCGTGTGGTTCGCGATCGTCGCGGAGATGTTCGCGTCGCGCAGCGTGCCGATCAGATCGTGAAGAGGCAGCCGGCCGTTCTCGAGCTGCACGGTCCCCTTGAGGTCGCCGGTGGCGGGATCGAGCCCGTGCAGGCGCAGCGACGCGTTGAGGTCGCCCTTCGCGGCGCCGAGCGCGCCCGGCGCGAACGCCACGAACGGCGCGATGTCGAGCTTGCCGGCCTCGAACGCCGCGTCGAGCAGCGCGAGCTGATCCGGCCGCCCGCGCGCCGTGACGTGCAGCAGCCCGGCATCGCCTTCGTGGCCGAGCACGTCGAGGTCGCCGTCGCTGCCCGTCCACCGCGCCTTGACGACGAGGTCGGTCAGCTTCGCCGGCTTGCGACCCTCGACGCTCGCCGGGATCGTGATGTTGTACGCGCTGAGCAACGCGTCGGCCGTCGGAATGCCGAGCGTGCCGCCGACCACAATCGTGCCGCTCAGCGTGCCGTCGCTGACATCGCGCCGTGCGAACAACGCGAGCAGCTCGCGCGCGGGCACGACCGGCGGCGGCGCCCCGACCGCAGGCAGCTTCGCGAGCGCGATCGTGCCGGCGAGCGCGGCGGTGCGAACGTTGCCGGCCAGCACGTCGGCGGTCGTCAGCGGCGAGTGCAGCTCGACCGCGAGCAGCGACACGGCGCCGGTCGACACGGCCGCTCCGACCTTCGCACCCGTCGGTTCGAGCGTCGCCGTCACCGTCGCATCGACGGGCCGCTTCAGCGCGCCACCGACGAGCTTCTTGATCGCGAGCTTCACGTTGCCGCCGGCCGCCGCTGCGCCGAGATCGACGTCGAGATCGAGCGCGCCCGTGTACGGCGCGTCCTTGCCGAGCTTCGCGATGACCTCCGGCGTGATCGCGACATCGTGCGCCTGGAACGTCGCGCCGAGCAGCGCGTTCGCGCCGAGCGACTTCCACGCCAGAGGATCGAACAGATGTGCGGGCAGCTGCGCGCGCACCATGCCACTGCCGCCGGCGATCCCCGTCAGCTGCGCCGACACGCCCGCGTCGACGACACCATGATCGCCGGTGAACGTGACCGCGCCCTCCACCGCGCCGTACGCGGTCGCGAAGTCGCGCAGCTTCACCGTGCCGTGCGAATCCGTCGCCGTCAGCGCGACCTCGCCCGTGACGACGCCCGACAGCCGCTTGTCCGCCTTCGCGAGCTGCACGTCGACGAAGCTCAGCGCGATCGACTTCAGCGACTTGCGCTCGAGCCGCCGCCAGCCGATCGGATCGGTGAGATCGGCGGGCCCGTCGAGCTCGCCGACGAGCCGGATCTCGCCGACCTCGCGCGACGCGATGCTCACCGTCGTGTCGATCCGCCGCCCGTGCACCGTCGCCGTCACCGTGCCGTCGAGCTTGGGCCGGTCGGGCGCGAGCACGACGCCGTTCGCCGCGAAGCTCGCCGTGCCCTCCCACCGCCCGCGCTTCTTCGTCACCTTCACCGTCGCGCCGAGGCTGCCGGCGAGACCGGGCGCGATGCCGGCCAGCGCGACGTTCTTCGCCGTGACATCAGCCGCGAGGTCCCCGGTGTCGCGCGCGATCGTCGCGTTCGCGGTGACGGTGCCGGTGCCGTCGCCGGTCGCGAGCTCGCGCACCGCGATCTGCTCGGGCACGACGATCAGCTTGCCGCCCTTGCCCGACCACACGCGCCCGCTCGCGGTTCGCACCTCGTGATCCTCGACGACGGCCGTGATCGCGCCATCGACACCGACCGTCGCGCGCGCGTCGAGCGTCACCGACCCGAGCAGCCGGCCATCCTTCATCGCCTGACCGATCGCGACGCGGAACTTGCCCGCGACGCCCGTCTTGTCGCCGTACACGCCGGTGAGCCGCAGCGCGCCGGTGCCCGCGGCGAACGCGCCGTAGGCCAGCCCGCTCGAGTCGACCGTGCCGTCGAGCCGAACGTGCGCGGCCGGCCACACCGGCCCCTCCGCGACGAGCTCGGTCTGTACGTAGCCGATGTGCGCGTGCTCGCCGCTCGCGGTCGTCACGTCGAGCCCCGTCGCATGTGCGTTGATCGTGGAGCGCTGCAACGCGAACACGTTGTCCTTGTCGCGCTTGACCTCGCCACGGATCGTCGCGTGCGCGTGGCCGTGCGCGAGGTCGCTCGTCATCGAGCCGAGGATCCACGCGATGTCCTTCGTGCCGCCCAGCGCGACGAGCTCTCGCGCATGGTGGCCGCCCTGCGGCACGTCGACCGAGATGATGCCGCGCGCGAACTTCACGCTGCCCGCGACCGCGATCGCCGCCGCGCCGCGCTCCGGGTCGCTGACCGTCACGAGGCCCTCGCCCTCGCGCTTGTCGACGTCGACGTGGCCGCCTCCGCGCAGCACGATCTCGTTGGCGCGCACATCGAACGCGACGCCGCCCGCCGCGCGCGCGTGCGCGAACGCGATCACCGCAGGCAGGTTGTAGTCGGTGAACATCCTGACCAGCGCCGGCTCGACCTGCGCGACGACCTCGCCCGTCGGCGCCGCCGCGAGATCCGCACCGAGCACGTCGACATGCCCCGTCGGCAGCGCGAGATGCGCAAACGGCACCTCGAGCACCTCGCCCCATCGCACGTACGCTCCTCCGTCGAAGCCGACGCCACGCCACGCGCCCTTCACCGCGACGATGCCGGTCAGCGTCCCTCCCGCCGGCATGAACACCGCGCCGCTGACGTCGAGATCGGTCAGCTCGTTCTCGGGCAGCTTGACGTGCACGCGATGCACCGCGAGCTCCCACAGCGCGATCGACCACGCCGACGGCTCGGAGGGCCCCGTCGACGGCTTCGGCGGCGGCTGCATCGCCGGATCGACGAACACGTCATCGACTTCGAGCCGATCGATCCGCACGTGCTTCGTCGCGAGCGGCACGATGCCGACGTCGAGCTTGACGTTCCCGATCCCGACGAACCGCTTGCCTCCGATGCCCGCGAGCTCGATCCCATCGACCTCGAGCGTCGTGAACACGCTGCCGTGCAGAGCGCCGACCTTGCTCCCCGGAAAATCATTCTGCAGCGCCGCCTCGATCCGCCGCCGCAAGAATTCGCGGCCCCACGACGTGTGCAGAAAGATCACGGCGGCGATCAGCACCACGAGCACGCTCGCGAGCACCCACTTCCCGACCCGCCAGAGCTTGCGCAGCATCAGAACGCCTCGCCGACCGCGAGCAGGAAGTTGAAGTGCGTGCCGGCCTCGGGCTCGCCGGGCCCGGTGCGAGTCAGCCGGTACGCGATGTCGAGACCGACCGGACCGATCGGTGACAGCCAGCGCAGGCCGCCGCCGGCCGCCCAGTGCAAATGCCCGACATCGAGCTCGCCGACGCGCGACGTGACGTCACCTCCGTCGAGGAACACGACGCCGCCGAGGTCGATGCCCCACGGCGAGCCGAGCCCGTGGCGCAGCTCGAAGCTCGTCTCGAGCAGCTCCGCGCCGCCGATCACCAAATGCGTCACCGGATCCGCCGGCGACAGCCGACGCGGCGAGAACCCGCGATGACTCGACACGCCGCCCGCGAAGAAGCGCTCCGACACCGGCACGTCGCCCGTGATCCGCCCGATGCGCACGCGCGCGCCGGCGGTCGTGCCGAGCAGCGTGTAGAACGCGCGAGCCTCCGGCGTCACCTCCAGATAGTCGAACGATCCGCCCGCGAACGGGGTGCCTTTCGCTCCGCGCAGCTCCGCATACACGCCGCGCGTCGGCTCGATCGGCTTGTCGCGCAGGTCGAGGATCAACGTCGCCGTGTATGCGCCGACGGAGTTCGGCGTGTCGGTGCCAAACCCCAGCGACGACGCGGTGCCTGGATCGATGTAGACGTGCGTGAAGAACCAGTACGCGTACTGCCAGCCGACGCGCAGCTGCAGCTTGCGCTGCCACAATGGCGCGGTGAGGCCAAGCGCCGCACGCGGACCGGTGCGCGTGTACGCCTCGAGCCTCAGGTATTCGACACCGACCTCCACATCGCCTTTGACGTTCGTGAACAGCAGATCTTGCTGCGTCAGGCGCGCGAGGACACGCCCGCGGAACTCCGCGCATGAAAAGCTGAATCCGCACAGGTCGGTATCGAACGCCAGCTCGGGCCGCGCGTCGAACACGAACGAGGTCAGCGGCGTCAAGAACGCCTGCCGCGAGTACTGCAAGCGGCCGCGGATGAAGTAGGTCAGCGGATCGACGCCGCCACCGCCACCGACGCGCAGGTCGTTGAGCTCGCCGCGCGAGACCGTCACCTTCACGGGGATCGCGGTCGCGGTGCCTTCGCGATTCGCATCGACGCGCACGCTCGAGAACAGCCCCGCCGCATACAGCTCGGTCTGCGTGCGATCGAGCGCATCGCCGCTGAACCGTTCGCCCGGCGCGAAGTGCAGGCGCGCGCGCACCGCATCGGCGAGCATCCCCGTCGCGCCGACGAT
>JAFAOG010000087.1 GCA_019237945.1 Deltaproteobacteria bacterium
AGCACCTGCGTCCACGTCTTGCCGCCGTCGAGCGTGCGGTAGACGCCGCGATCGTGGCTCGGACCGTACGGGTGGCCGAGCACGGCGGCGAGCACGTGATCGGGGTTGCGCGGATCGACGGCGAGCTGCGGAATCTGCTGCGCGTTGTCGAGGCCGACGTGCGTCCAGGTCTTGCCCGCATCGGCGGAGCGATAGACGCCGTTGCCGACGGAGAGATCGGGCCGCAGCAGCCCCTCGCCGCTGCCCGCATAGATGATGTTCGGATCCGACGGCGCCACGGCGAGCGAGCCGATCGATTGCGTCGGCTGATCGTCGAAGATCGGGTGCCAGGTGCGGCCGGCATCGTCGGTCTTCCACACGCCGCCGTTGACCGGCGCCATGTAGAACACGTTCGAGTGACCCGGCACGCCGGTGCAGGCGCGCGTGCGACCGCCGCGAAACGGGCCGACCATTCGCCAGTGGAGTGCGTCGAACGCATCGGCCGGCGGCGGCGCCGCGACAGCAACTACCGGGACGATCGCGAAAACGACGGCGAGCGCGAAGAGACGCATCGCGCGCAGTGTACTCGGGTCTACTGGATGCCGTAGCGGCGCATCTTCTCGTAGAGCGTGGACGGCGCGATGCCGAGCGCCTTGGCGGCCCGGACCTTGTTGCCATCGGCGCTCTTGAGCGTCTGGACGATCGCGGCGCGTTCGATCGACTGCAGCGAGCGACCGCCCAGCGGGAAGTCGGCGAGCGTCGCGTTGCGACGGCGCGGCTTGAAGAGCAGGAGGTGGCGCGGCTCGAGCAGGTCGGCCTCGGCGATCGCGGCGGCGGCGAGCAGGACGTTGCGGAGCTCGCGGACGTTGCCGGGCCAGTCGTAGGTCGCGAGGGCCTCGAGCGTCTCGTGAGTGACGCGCAGGCGCTTGCCTTCGGTGGCGAGGATCGTCTCGACGAGCTCGGGCAGGTCGGAGAGCCGGTCGCGCAGCGGCGGGATGGCGACGACGGCGGCGGAGAGGCGGAAGAACAGATCCTGGCGGAAGCGGCCGGCGGCGACTTCGGCTTCGAGGTCGCGGTTCGTCGCGGCGAGGATGCGGACGTCGACGGCAATCTCGTCCGTCGAGCCGATGCGCTGGATCTTGCGCTGCTCGAGCGCGCGCAGGAGCTTGGGCTGGAGGTCGAGCGCGAGCTCGCCGATCTCGTCGAAGAACAGCGTGCCGCCGTTCGCGCGCTCGAACGCGCCGGCGACCGTCGTGGTCGCGCCCGTGAACGAGCCCTTCTCGTGACCGAACAGCGAGCTCTCGATCAGCGTCGGGGCGGCGGCGCCGCAATCGAAGACGACGAACGGGCCGGCGCGGCGTGCACTCGCATCGTGAACGGCGCAGGCGAGCACGTCCTTGCCGACGCCGGTCTCGCCGAGCAGCGTGATCGTCAGGTCCGAGGGCGCGAGGCGCTGGAGCAGCTCGAACACGCTCTGCATCTGCGGCGACGAGCCGACCGCATCGCCGAGGCGGCGGGTGCCGGGCGCGGGAGCTTTCGCTTCGGTCTCGAAGCGGATCGTCGTGCCGCCGACGCGGATCGTGGCCGGCGCATCGAGGATCGCTTCCTTGACCGCGATGCCGTCGACGTACGTGCCGTTGCGGCTCTGCAGATCGCGCACGATGATGCTCGTGCCCGAGCGAACGATCTCGGCGTGGCGCCGCGAGACGTGAGGGTCGGTGACGCGAAGGTGCGCGCGCGCGTCGGAGCCGATCGTCGTTGCGGTCTCGCCGATCTCGATGCGGCGCTCCTCAGGAGTGCCCGCGCCGACGACGAGCCACGCGGCTTTCGGCGACGCGGTGGCAGGCACGTGGAGCGTCAGCGTCTGATCGTTGGTCGAGCTCTTTGCCACGCGCCTCGAACATCGTAGTGGCCGGTTCGCTCCCGGGCAAACTCCGGTTCAGCGCGCTGCGTGGTTTCCGGGCATGGTCTCCGATTTCCGGAGACCTGGCGGAAAGACTCCCGTTGGAGTTTCAGGCACCTGGCGTCGGCACGCCGCTTGTATATATCCCGGGTCCCATGAACACGAGCAATGACAAGGCGCGCCACCGTGTACCCCGCTGGGTTGCGCCGTGCGTGTGTCTGCTGCTGCTTGGTTCCAGCCGCGCCAACCCCGAGCCGGTGCGGCAGGCGCCGCCGGTCCGGATCGCAGCCATCGCGGAGCCTCCGCCGATCGCGGCGCCCGAGCCGACGCCTCCACTCGCGCCGACGACCGCGCATGCGGTGCTCGTCCGCGGCCGCGATCGCCTCGAGCTCGACCTGCCGCTCGACGGTCAGCTGTCGAAGGATGATGCCGATGCGGTCGCCAAGCTGATGCGCGATCCGTTCAGCGGCCGCATGCGCCGCATCGCGACGGGCACGCTCGTGCTGCTCGCCGACCTCGCGGCGCGGTTTCCCGATCATGACATCGAGATCGTGTCGGCGGTGCGCGCCGAGCCCGAGCGGACGCGTGACGGCGTCAAGCACTCGAAGCACTGGGACGGTCACGCGATCGATCTGCGCGTCGTCGGCGTGAAGCTCGCCGAGGTGCGCGACGCGATGTGGGCGAACCATCACGACATTGGCGTCGGCTGGTATCCCGCCGAGGAGTTCATCCACATCGACTATCGCCCCGACGTGCACGACACGGCGTGGACGCAGCCGAAGTACAACGCCGACTACATCTACAACCCGCACTGGTCGCGTGCGGCTCGCGATCCCGATATGCAGCCGGCCGCGAAGCCGTCGCACAACAACTCGTGACTACTGGATCACGACGTGGTTGATCGGCTTGATGCTCTGCCCGGCCGGATACGCGTAGCTGACGTACGTCGACGAGAATAGCCCCGTCGCGCTGCTGCCCCATCCCCACACGACGAGCCCGAACTTGTGGTGACTCGACGCGGTGTGGATGCCGTTGTTGCACGTGCCGACGCCCTGGAAGTTGCCGGTGACGAGATCGACGTACGCATACTCGAGCTGATCGCCGGCATCGACGGGCTGCCAGTTGGTGACGGTGCCGATGCAGTCGATCATGACGTCGTCGAAGCTCGCGCCGTCGCGCTCGCGCGTCAGCACGAGATGCGTCTCGGGATACGTCGGGTCGGTGAAGAACGTGTAGGCGGAGAGGTACTGATCCGGCGGCACGACGTTGACGAACTCGGGGTCGCCGCGGCAGTCGTTGCCCGAGTTGACGGACTGGCAGCCGGTCATGTGCGCGGACATGTAGAACGGGTGCTCGTCGTCCTGGCTCTTGACGATGAACGGCCCCGGCGCGTTGAAGATCGCGAGCTGGCCGAACGACAGCGTCGACGGGGCACCGGCCGGCTGCGCGGGCTCGTACGTGAGCGTCGTGCCGTCGGCGCCGCCCATGATGCGCCACGGCGGTGACTCGGTCGTCGAGGCGAAGCGGTTCGGATAGCGGATCGCAGCGTAGCGGCTGCCCATCGCGTGGATCGGCGGAATCTGCTGGTGCGCGGCGTCGCACGCGATCTTGTCGTACGGGATGTCCATGCACGTGTGGCCGCCCCACATGCCGATCGGCGCGTCGGAGGTGATCGAGCTGCCGTTGAGCTCCGCGTCTTGCGTGAACTGCAGCACCTGCCCGGCCGCGAGCGTGTACGTCGTGCTCACGCCCTGCGCGGCCGCCGCGACTCCGCCGCCGCCGACGATCGCGACGCTCGGCACGATCGAGACGTGCGTGCCGTTCTGCTCCGCGACGAGCTCGAGGAACGGAGGCGACTCGTTGCCGCCGCTATCGGAGCCATTCATCGGGCGATGCGCCTTCTCCCACGCATCGACCGCGACGTAGCTCGTGTCCCACGCGGAGGTCGGCAACAGCAGTGTTGCGCTCGTGACCGCGGAGTTGCCGCCGCCGTACGGGAAGATGTCGTACGCGACCACGGGCGCCGACGTCGTGATGTGGAACGCGTGACCAAGGCCGGTGCCATGGACCGCGGCATCGGCGGTCGTGAACGCGGGCGTGATGCCGTTGGGGCACGCCTCGTACCCGGGCAGCGGGAACGCGGGCGCCTTGTTCGCGAGGAACAGGATCGCGACCTGATTCGGCGGCAGCATCCCGCCCATCAGCGGCGAGTAGGTGATCGAACCGCCCTGCCCCGTCGGGATGCGTGCGAAGCCCGCGATCGGCAGCGCGTTGCCGTTGTACTCGACGCTGATCGACACCGGCTGCGACCACGTGTTCGCGACGTACGCCGCGAAGCAGCCGCCGTTTGCCGTCAGGTACGAGTCGGGATTGACCGCGTAGTAATCGCAGCCGACCGAGCTCGTGTTCGCGGCGGCCGCGAGGCACGGATCGACGCACGCGCCGCCCGCGCAGCCGGTGCTCGCATCGCAGTGCTGGATGACGTTGCCGTTGCAGTCGACGACATCGTGCAGATCCGCCGAGCACAGGTTGTGCGCGCAGCTGCTTCCGCCGCCATCGTCATCGCCGTTGCCGTTGCCACCGCGGCGATCCGGACCACACGCCGCCGCGAGTACGAGAATCGCGATCACCGTTCGCATGCGCGCACCCTACGCGAGCGCGCCGACGACAACCAAGCTCCGCGCTCGACGGCAAGGACGATTGCGCAACGTGCGCAGCGCGCGCTGCACTTGAAGTGCGAGCGGTGGATCGAACTGCTAACGGCGCCGGCGGCGACGGACGACGCCGAGCACCGAGAGACTCAGGAACGCGCTGCCGCCGAAGCCGCCGCCGCCCGCATCACAGCAGCCGCCGGTTGCGGCGGTTCCGCCGTCTCCTCCATCGGAGCCGCCACCGCCGCCGGAGCCCGAGCCGTTCGCGGAGCCCGAGCCCGAGCCACTGCCCGTGTTGTCGGCGGTGCCGGTGAGCGCGATCGACGTCGTCGCGCAGGCGAGACTGCCGCACGCGTTCGTCGAGTCGGCATCGCTCGTGATGGCGAGCGACGCGGTGTCGGCGCCGGCGGGCGTGTACGTCACGACGAGGTCCATCGTGGCGCCCGGCGCGAGCGTCGCCGGCAGCGTCGAGGTCGAGAACGCGCTCGCGGATGCGCCGGTGAGCGTCGCCGTTCCGAACGTCAGGTCACCGTTGCCGGTGTTCGTCAGCGTGATGTTCTGCGACACCGGCGACGCGGTCGTGCCGAAATCGATCGACGGCGGCGTCACCGTGAACAGCGGCCGCACGCCGTTCTCGGCGAGCGAGATGACGTGCGCGGTATCGCCGGGCGCGTTCGACATCACGGTGACCATCGCGGCGTGCGCGCCGATCGTCTGCGGACGCGCCGTGATCGTGAACGTCGCGGAGCCGCCGGCGGCGAGCGTCGTCGGGCTCGTGAAGCCGCCCTTGTCGAGCGCGTAGTTCGTCGCGTCGTTGAGCGTGACATCGGAGACGGCGAGGCTGCCCGTGCCCATGTTCGTCACGGTGAAGACCTGCGTCGGATACGCGTTGACGCGATCCGTGCGGACGTCGCCGAAGTCCTTGTTCATCGGCGAGCTGTCGACGGACGCGGTGCGCGCGCGGCCGGTCAGCGCGGCCGTCACGCTCGGCGTGCAGGTGGTGCCATCGCTGACGTTGACGGTGAGCGTCGCCGAGTAGTCCATCGATGCGGTCGGCGTGAACTTCACGCCGATCGGCGTGCCGGTCGTGATCGGGCCGCTCGGCGGCGCCGGGATCGTGAACGCGGGATCGGTCGTCGTCGCGCTCGAGAACGTGATCGGAAGGGTGCCCGTGCTCGACGCCGATGTGGTGAGCGTCGCTGTGTTGCCGACGAGCAGCGAGCCGTAGTCGAGCGTGGTCGGCGTCACCGCGACGCGACCACCGTTGACCGTGATCGTGACGACCTCGGTGGCGGAACCGCCGTGGTTATCGGAGACCTTGAACGTCACCTGCTTCGCGCCGAGGTCGTTGCACACCGCGGTGTACGAGAATGCGCCCGCGGGCGAGATCGTCGCGCCCGTCGGCAAGCCGGTCGCCGAGAACGTCAGCGGATCGCCGTCCTGATCGGTCGCCATCAGCTGGAACGCCAGCGTCGCGCCGTGATTCACCGACTTCGCGCCGATCGGCGAGAGGACCGGCGGATGGTTCACGGGCGGCGCCGTGAGATCCCAGATGCCGCGGCCGTAGCTCGCCGCGCGGACGAGCGAGCCGTCGGGCGAGATGTACATATCGTCGACGTTGACGAGCGGCATGCCGGCGCCGAAGCGCGACCAGGTTGCACCGCCGTCCGTCGAGCGATACACGCCGAGGTGCGTTCCCGCGAAGATCGTCGCGGGCGCCATCGGATCTTCCTTCGTGAAGTTGATCGGAATCGCCGGTGGCAGCCCGTTGTTGACGTCGACCTTCGCCCACGTCGTGCCGAAGTTCGTCGTCTTCCACAGGTGCGTCGAGCCGGCGTCGGGCGCGACCGATGCGACGAAGATCGTGTTGTGCGTCGCATCGGCCGGGTCGAACCGGATGTCGCTGAGGCTGAGCTGGTTGCCCGGC
The DNA here is from genome assembly GCA_019237945.1 of Deltaproteobacteria bacterium. Lineage (GTDB taxonomy): Bacteria > Myxococcota_A > Polyangia > Haliangiales > Haliangiaceae > JABFXX01. Next base: position 6,461 of record JAFAOG010000087.1, read on the forward strand.
AGCGCGGTCGGAGTCATGCCGTCGTCCTTGCCGCTCGCGACCTGCGTCCACGTCGTGCCGCCGTTCGACGACAGCCACACGCGGCCACCGCTGCCGACGACGCCGATGAAATTCGCGTTGTCCCACGCGACGCCGACGTTGCGGATGAGGCCGGTGTTCGTCACGGGCGTTCCCGCGACCGCCCACGACGCCGCGTAGTTCGTCGACTTGTAGACCTTGAAGTTCGAGAACGTGTAGAGCTCGTTCGTCTGCGCGCGCGGGTTGATGCGCGTGATGAACGGCGCGGTCGTCGAGTTGTTCGACTCGGTGATGCCGGTCGACGCGTTGCTCCACGTGACGCCGCTGTCGGTGCTCTTGTAGATCTGATCGTAGTAGAGCGAGCCGAGCATCTGCGCCGCGTTCGTCTGATTCATGTGCGCGCCGAAGCCGTCGCCGCCGATGTACTGGTTGAACGTGCTCGTCGTGCCGGAGCGCACGCGCGTGCCGTTGTCCTGGAGGCCGCCGACGACCGCCGTCGGCGCGGCCGGCGACGAGCCGACCGAGTAGAACAGGTGCGTCGTCAGACCGACGTTGAGGCGATCCGACCACGTCGTGCCGTTGTTCGTCGACACGAACACGCCGCCGTCGGTGCCGACGTAGAACGAGCCGTTCGCGAACGTCGCCGTGTGAAAGTCCGCGTGCACGTACGGCAGACCGAACTGCGCCAGCCAGTTCGACTTCTCGGTGAACGTCGAGCCGCCATCGGTGGACTCGCAGATCAGCAGCGCGCCGCCGAACCACACGTCATTGGGGTTCGTCGGGTTGACGATGACGACGCCGTTGTACCAACCCTGCGCGTTGAGCAGCGTGCCGACCGTCGACGACTCGCTGTTGCGGTTCGTGTAGCGCTTCGTCGTCGCGTTGAGCGCGGTCCACGTCGCGCCGCCGTCGGTCGACTTGAAGATGTCGGCCATGTCCGTCGACGCGGTGCTGTTCGGAACCGCCGCCATCGCGTACACGATCGAGCGATTCGACGGCGCCGACGCGAGCGTGATGCGGCCGATGCCGCCGGTCTTCGTCACGCCGGCTGCGCGCGTCCAGGTCGCGCCGTTGTTCGACGACACCCACACCTGCCCGTCGGTCGTGCCGGTCGTCACGCTCGGCGCGCCCTCGAGGGCGAGCACGAGACTCTGCGCGCCCGTCGACTGGATCGACCAGATGTACGGCGCCTCGGTGCCGCCCGTGGCGATGTTAATCAGCGAGAACGTCGCGCCGCCATCGACCGACCGGAACAACCCCTTGTTCGTCGCGGCGAGCACGACACCGCCTTGCACGAACACCTGCGGGATGATGCTCGAGGCGCCGAGGTACACCGGCGCGGACCACGTGTCGCCACCGTCGGTCGACCTCACGAAGCCGATGCCGGTGCCGTCGTACGGATCACCGAGCCCGAGGTACAGCACGCTCGCATTGACGGGATCGATCGCGAGCGAGCCGATCGATAGCGAACCGAGTGACTCCGTGATCGCCGTCCACGTCGCGCCGTCGTTGTCGGAGCGCCACACGCCGCCGGCGGCCGTCGCGACATACAGCCGCGTGCCCGTGTTGATGATCGTGCGCGTGCGACCGGAGTCGCTGACGTTGAGCGACGTGGCGCCGTTCACCTCGACGGTCGCGCGCGTCGGGCCGATGTTGACCCACTGCGATCCGGTGACGAGCTGCGAGACGCCGAGCTTCGGAATGAGATTGCCCCAGCGCGCACGCTCGTCGGCGGCGACGCCGTTGACGTAGCGCATGTACTCGGGCGTCCAGTACTGCGAGCGCGTCGTCGGCGGATGGTCGTTGTACCACTCGTACATCGCCGCGCGCCGCAGCGTCGCCGAGTCGGAATCTGCATCTCCGTCGGCATCGCCATCCGCGTCTCGATCTCCGCCATGACACGCGCAGACGAATGCTGCGGCGACCGCAAGGAACGGTAGCGCTACCCTCATTGACACTCACGGTACACGACCCGGTACGCGCCGGCAGGTAGAACGCCGCTTGCATCCGCGCGCAGCACCTGAGGCGCCGACGTCCCAGAGCTCTGCCGATGCGCCGGTGTGGTTGCGTATCGCATAGGGCTCGCGCTCGCTACTATCACCGCGATGACAACGGACGCGATCCGGCTCGCAATCGTAGGCAGCGCGCGCGGCGGCGGTGCCGCCCAGGTGATCGACGCATGCCGAGGCACGAACCACCGCCCCACCGCCGTGTTCGACAACGACGCCGCGCTGCACGGAACCTCGGTCCTTGGCGTGCCCGTCGTCGCGGAGAGCAGCCTCGAGGCGTTGCGCGCGCACCGCCCGCTGTTCGACGCGCTGGTGATCGCGATCGGCGGAAACCTCGGCGAGCGCGAGCGGCTGTTCCGGGCATTCGACGACGCGGGGTTCGAGCTCGCGACCGTCGTCGATCCGAGCGCGCAGCTGAGAACGGGCGTCTCGCTCGGCCGGGGCAACGTGATCCTCGGAGGCGTGTAC
>JAFAOG010000093.1 GCA_019237945.1 Deltaproteobacteria bacterium
CCGCATCGTTCGGCCCGCGCGCGTACGCCGACTTCACGCCGATGGTGTTCGACGGCACGCAGTACGTCTCGCACCCGCAGGTCACGATCAGCCAGCCGTACGAGGGCGACAGCGTGCTCTCGCCGTCCGCGACGCTCGAGCTGACGCGCGTCTCCGACGTCAATGACAACCAGATCGGCTACGTCCTGCGCAAGGTCGTCGCGACTCCCGCCGGCAACACCTACACGATCCAGACTCCGGAGATCGCGCGCTACTGCATCGCGGGCGGCAAGCCGGCGTTCAGCTTCGACGAGCGCTGGATCGTCTACCACCACTACGTCGAGGACGGCGACGCCCAGGAGCTCGGCTTCACCGGCCCGAACGACCCCGGCTTCGCCCCCTATCGCGCCAAGGGCGCCGCGAACCTCTATCTGATGGACCTCGCGACGGGTGTCCCGATCCGTATCACCAACGTGCCGGCCGGCCAGTACGCCCTGTTCCCGCACTTCCGCAGCGATGGCTGGATCTACGCCGACATTCGCGACACCAACGCGAACCACGAGTACATCGTCGCCAGCGACGCCGCGCTGCTCGCGGAGTGACGCGAAGTGATATGATGGGTGTTGGGCGGCTCGGGGTGTGCTTCCTTCCACCTAACTGGTCCACGGTAGCGCATCCACTCTCCGCCCACCCTTTAGGCGATGGATCGGCTCCGCACGCTGCTGCTCGCGCGCACGAACACGGTCGTGATGGATCCCGATGTCGTCGCGGACGCCGCGACGCGGCCCAATCGCGATAGCGACGTCGACAAGTTCGAGGACGAGCTCGCCCAGCTGGGCTACGTCATGTCGCTCGACCTCGCGATGACGATCCGGCGGCTGCCGTTCGCGGCGATGCAGGAGCTGCGCGGCTGGATCGTCGACACGCTCGCGAAGGAGCTCGGCGCACATCGCCCGCACGTGCCGCTGTTCCGCGCGTTTCCCGAGGGCGTGCCCGCGAACACGCGCACGTTGTACTTGAAGCGGATCCTCGCGTGGCTGTGCACGGTGCCGAACCAGCCGTGCCCGTGGTGCGGCGAGGTCAAGAGCGTCGGGGCGCTCGATCCGTGCGGGCATCTTGTTTGTCGGACGTGCTGGGACGGTGGCAACTACGCGGGCTGCCCGGTGTGTCACCGGCGCGTCGCGATGGGCGATCCGTTCATCGTGCCGGCGACCGGCGCGCTCGAGCAGCGCGTGCAGCGTCACATGGGGACGCTGTCGCTGCTGCACCTCGGCTTCGACATGATCGGGCTCGCGCGCGCGCGGTTCGAGCGGCTGATCGCGCGGTCGACGCCACTGTCGCCCGACGATCGCGCGGAGCTGCACGCGGTGATCGATACGATCGGACCGCGTGCCGTCGAGTGGCTGCCCGACCGGATCCACGTCAAGGAGACGAGCGCGCATGTCGTGGCGCGGCTGTGGCTGATCGCGCCGAAGCGCGAGGCGATGGTCAAGGCGACGCTCGCGCACCTGCGGACGGCGACCGACGTGCTGCGCGTGGCGTGCGTGCTGATGGGCGGCAATGCGGAGCTCGTGCTGCCGATGAAGCTCGGGCCGATTCCCCGCGCGCTGCGCCGGGCGGTGCTCGCGGCGCTCGATCGGCTCGAGCCGGAGCAGGCGATCGAGGACGTGATGCGGCACCAGCGGCTGTGGGTGCGCGTCGGCGAGCGGCTGCATCCGTTCGAGACGGTGGCGGCGCTGCCGAATGCGGCGCTCGCGTTTGCGGTGGCGCGGCAGACGCGGCTCGATCGCGCGAGCTTTGGACCGGCGCTGCGCGAGCGGGCCGAGAAGCTGCCGTACGTGCGGATCGTCGACGATGTCGTGCGCGCGATCGCGTGGGCCGGGCCGATCGAGGAGGCGCTGCGCACCGGCAATCCGCGCGGGGCGCTCGCGCGGCTGACGCACCGGCCGGGCGAGCTGCTGCGACGCGCGGATCATCTCGTGCGCGTGGCGCAGGCGCGGCAGATGGACGCGCTGCAGACGATCGTCAAGGCGATCCAGCTCGCGGTGCCTCGCGCGCAGCCGGCGCTGCTGCTGACGCTCGCCAGTCACCTCGCGCGTCGCGGCCGCACGTGGGAGCGCCGCGTGTTCTTCCCGAAGGGCGAGGTGCTCAAGGCGTGGAGCACGCACGACCGGCGCATCCCGCTGCGGCTCGATGCGATCGGCGCGATCGTCGGTCAGGTGCGGGCCGAGCTCGTCGCGCGGGCCGAGGCGCGCCGCCACTTTCCACGCGCCGTGATCGATCGCGCGCTCGGCGATTTGCTCGTGCCGATCAACGAGCGCAGCGCGTCGCGGGCGCGCCTGGCGTGGCCGCGCGGCAGCGAGCTCGCGATTCCCGAGAGCCAGTCGCTGCGGCTGTTCCTGCACTGGGAGGAGCCGGCCGGGCATCGCGTCGATCTCGATCTGTCGGTCGCGCTGTTCGACATGGACTGGCGCCACGTCGCGACGTGCGACTTCACGAACCTGCGTACGCCCGGCGCCGTGCACTCCGGCGATCTGACGAGCGCGCCGCCCCCGCTCGGCGCCAGCGAGTTCGTCGATCTCGATCTCGAGGCGCTGCACACGAACGGCGTGCGCCACGCCGTGATGACGGTGTTCAGCTACAACAGCGTGCCGTTCGACAAGCTGACGTTCGGGTTCGCCGGCCTGATGGTCGCGCCGGCCGCGGGCACGCACTTCGATCCGCGCGCGGTCGTGCAGCGCTTCGATCTGCGCGGCAAGAGTTTGATCACGGTGCCGCTGACGATCGATCTCGGCGCGCGCCGGCTGCGCTGGCTCGACGTGCACGTCGCATCGCGCGGCGAGCTGCATCAGGTCGGCGGCTATCGCGCGGCGCTCGCGCACGTCGGCAAGGACTTCGAAGACCTGCTCGAGCCCGCGGCGCGACCGACCTTGTGGGATGTCGCGTGCATTCATGCGGCGGCGCGCGCGAACACCGTGTACATCCGCGAGCGCGACGGCGGCTTCACGATGTATCGGCGGCGCGACGGCGAGAGTGCGCGCGCGCGGCTCGCGCGGCTCATGTCCGGCGCCGATCACGACGGCAAGGCGCGGGTCATT
>JAFAOG010000477.1 GCA_019237945.1 Deltaproteobacteria bacterium
TCGCATTCGGCGGGTAGCCCTGCGGCGGCGCAGCATAGCCCGGCGGATACGGCTGGCCTTGCGGGTACGGCGGCTGGTAGCCCGCGAACGGCGAGCCCATCCACATGCGAGCCAGCGCGTCGGTCGCGGCCATCGGGATCTGGGTCAACGGGTTGTACGCGGCCAGCGTCTGGACGCCTCGCTTGGCCTGGAGGTAGACGTCGAGCGCGCCCGTGACGTAGCGCGAGAAGAACTCGGCGAGCGCGTCGTCGGAGAGGCGAATCATCTGCGTCAGCAGCTGGACCGGCAGGAAGCGCGATGCGTGGCCGGTCTCGAGAACGATCTGGGTCAGCGTCGCCTGGGTGAGGTCCTCGCCGGTCTGGGCGTCGACGACGCGGAGGTCGGCGCCGGTGCGGATCTTGGCGGCGAGCTCGTCGAGGGTGACGTAGCGGGAATCACCGGTGTCGTAGAGCCGGCGGTTGCCGTACTTCTTGATGAGGACCGTCGCCACGCGGGGACCTTACCGGGGCGCCATGGTGCGGCGCAAGGCGGTTGTTTGCTGCACTGCAAAATGAGCTTGACACTCCGAGGGGGCGAGTCGTAGCGTGCGGGCCATGTCGAGCCGCTGGACGCCCTGGCTTGTGCTGCTGTGCAGCATGGCGGCCTGTGGCGGCGGCGGCGGCGCGGTCTGCACGACCGATGATCAGTGCGCGAGCCACTTCTGCCGCGCGGATGGAACGTGCGGACCGGCCGGGATGGCCGATGCGGCGGGGAGCGGCGATGCGGCGATGCCGGATGCCCCGAGCGGTGTGTGCGTGCCGAACCACGACGGGATGATCGCGCGCGGCGAGCTGCCGATGGCGCCCGGCGTGATGGCGACATTCCGGATCGCGACGAACGCGACGTGGAACACCGCCGGGCACAGCAACAACGATGGCTCGCGGACGTGGGACCTGAGCGGTCAGCTCGCGAACGATGCAGATACGCCGGTGACGCTCGGCACGCCGCAGGGCGCGTGGTGGGCGGCCGACTATCCGGGCGCGTCGTACAGCGCGGTGCTCGCGAGCGGCTCGGATCTGCAGGGCGTGTTCAAGCTCGACGGGACGCAGCTCGTGCTGCTCGGTGTCGTGTCGCCGAGCGGCGGCGCGACGAAGACCGAGCTGACGTACGACCCGCCCGCGAAGATCCTCGCGATTCCGTTCAAGGCCGGCGACACGTGGACGAGCACGAGCACGGTGACCGGTTACCTCAACGGCGGCTTCGGCGGCAGCTACACCGAGAAGTACGACTCGAGCGTCGACCAGGTCGGCACGATGACGACGCCGTACGGGATGTTCCCCGTGCTGCGCATCGCGACGAACCTGACGCGTACGAGCGGCCTGGCGACGCTGTTGACCAAGCGCACGTTCGCGTGGAGCGCCGAGTGCTTCGGCACGGTCGCGAGTGTCTCGAGCCAGGACAACAGCACGAGCACCGAGTTCTCCGACGACGCGGAAGTGCGGAGGCTCGCGCCGTGAAGTGGCTGCTCGTGCTGCTCGCCCTGGTCGGGTGCCCGAGCTTCCATCCCGCGCCGCTGCCGGGGGCACCCGCGGGCGCGACGTTCGTCGATGTCGACGGCGTGCACGTGCACTATCGCGAGATGGGCGCCGGGCCGGCGGTCGTGCTGATCCACGGCTATGGCGCGTCGCTCGAGAGCTGGGCGCTCATGATGCCGGCGCTCGCGCAGGGCCACCGCGTGATCGCGGTCGACCTCAAGGGCTTCGGCTGGACGAGCCGGCCCGAGGGGGATTACTCGCCGGCGGCGCAGGCACAGCTGGTGTGGGGCGTGCTCGACAAGCTCGGCGTCGGCGACGTCGCGATCGTCGGGCACTCGTGGGGCACGAGCGTCGCGCTGGCGATGGCGGTCGCGCATCCCGAGCGCACGCGGCGCGTCGCGCTGTTCGATGCGTACGTCTACGACGAGCAGGTGCCAAGCTTCTTTCGGTGGTCGCAGCAGAGCGGGCTCGGCGAGCTGCTGTTCGGGTTGTTCTACAAGGAGCGCATCGAGGATCGCGCGCCGCTCGCGTACTACGACGCGCGGTGGATCACGCAGGCGCGCGTCGAGCGTGTCGAGGCGGATCTCGACAAGCCGGGCACCACGGCGGCGGCGCTCGCGGTCGCGCGCGGTCATCACTTCGCGGAGCTCCATGCGCAGCTCGCACACTTCGCGAAGCCGGTGCTGCTGCTGTGGGGCGCGAACGACGAGGTGACGCCCGTCGCGTACGGCTATCGCCTCGCGAACGAGCTCGCGAACGCGGAGATCAAGGTCTACGAGCACTGTGGACACATCCCGATGGTCGAGGCGCGCAGTCGGTCGACGCGCGACCTCACCGAGTTCCTCGGAAAGGACGGAGACCATGGAACGAGTGGAGCTGGAGAAGATCATGGCGGAGGCGATCGCGGCAGCGGTGACGCTGGCAGTGATGGAAACCCTCAAAGCGGTAGCGGAGCTGGCGGCGGAGCAAGCGGCGGAGCAACGGCCGCTACCGCCACAACCATCGACGACGTGAAGCCGGGCTTCGGCCCGCCGCCCGCGAACGCGGCGACCGACCTGCCCGTCGGTGCGGATCTCGCCGCGCTCGGCGCCGAGCTGACGCCGCGTGCGTATGCGGCGCCGCGCGAGCACACCGAGCTCGTCGTGCACGGCGGCCTGCGCGTGCGCCAGGCGACGCTCTACAACCTCGATCTCGATCGCGGGCTCGATCCGACCGGCAAGCCACTGTTTCCGGTGCCGCTCGGCGGCGGCCAGACGCTCGAATCGAGCGACCTGCGCGCGCGCACGGACATCGCGCTGTACGCGAAGGGCGTCGGCGTCGCCGTGAAGGCGCGCATCGACTGGCTCGATAACGTCGCGCTCGGCGGCACGCCGGATCTCGCGGGCGGCTCACCGGCGACGAGTGGCGGCCAGCGTCCGACGGCGGTCGTCGTCAAGCGCGCGTGGGGCGAGGCGCTGACGCCCGCCGGCACGCTCGCGGTCGGCCGCATGGGCGCGCACTTCGGACTGGGCATCGCGGCGAACGGCGGCGACTGCGAGGACTGCGATCATGGAGATGCGGCCGATCGCGCGGCGTTCGTCTCGCCGATCGCGGGGCATCTGATCGCGATCGCGTACGACGTCGCGTCGAGCGGGCCGTTCACGCGCAGCAAGGATGGCTCGCGGCCGATCGCGCTCGAGCCGAGCGACAAGGCCGCCGGCCCTACCCTCGCGATCCTCAAGGTCCACTCGCCGGCCGCGCTCGCGCGCCGCGCCGATGCGGGACGGACGACCGTCGAGTACGCCGCGTATGTCTCGCATCGCACGCAGGATCGCGACGTGCCGGCGTCGTATCTGCCGATCGCGGCGCCCGCGACGTACACGTCGAACGACCTGGTGGCGCGCGGCTTCTCGGCGACGACGACCGGCGGCTGGCTGCGCGCGACCGGCCAGCGCTTTCGCATCGAGGCGGAGCTCGCGTACGCGACGGCGGAGATCGCGAACCCATCGCTCGTGCCCGGCGCGGTGATCACGGAGAGCGTGACGTCGCACCAGCTCGGGCTCGCCGTCGAGAGCGACCTGCAGATGGGCCCGGCCCGGCTCGGCTTCGACGGCGGCTACGCGAGCGGTGATCCGGCGCCCGGCTTCGGCGCGTTTCCGCAGCCCGGCCAGACGACGACCGTCCCCGGCCAGCTCGACGGTCCGCAGGCGAACCTGCCGCGCGACCGCACTGTCGACAACTTTCGCTTCCACCCCGACTACCACATCGACCAGATCCTGTTCCGCGAGATCATCGGCACGATCACCGATGCGATCTACGTGCGCCCGCACCTGCGGACGCGCCTGATGACGGTCGGCGTCGGGCACCTCGAGGCGGGCGCGGCGCTGATCGCGTCGTGGGCCGTCGAGGCCGCGTCGACCCCGAGCGGCCAGAAGGCGCTGGGCATCGAGCTCGATCCCGAGCTGCGCTACGCGAGCCGCGACGGCTTTGCCGCGACGATCGACTACGGCGTCCTGTTCCCGGGCGCCGGCTTCAACAACACGATGCTCGAGGCCAAGCCTGCGCAGGTGCTGCGCGCCCGGCTTGCGTTCGCATTCTGATGCGCAAGCTCGCCTTCATAGCGCTCGCCGCATGCGGCACGAACGAGACGCCGCAGCCGGCTCCCGTTCCCACGCTGCCGTCGTGCGTGCCGAACCGCGACGGCATGATCACCGCCGACGAGCTGCCGATCGCGCTCGGCGCGACGCTGACGTACTACACGAGCACGAACGCGAGCGGCGTCGGCTACGACATGGCGCAGGAGAACGCGACCGATCAGGTCGTCGCGCTCGGCCCCGTCGCGCTCGGCGCGCAGTGGTACGCGGCGAGCTTCCCGAGCGGACAGTTCGTCGTCGATGCGGGCTCTGGTCTCGACGGCATCTATCACCAGGATTCGCAGGCGCTGTGGCTCGACGGCACCGCGTCGCAAACGAACGGTGCGAACAAGACGCTCATTGTCTACCCGTCGCCGCTGCCCGTGCTGCGGTTCCCGGTGACCGTCGGCGAGATGTACACGTCGAGCGTCTCGTACTCGGCGACGATCGACGGCCTGCCGTTCAACGGCAGCGACGAGCTCGACGTCGACGTCCCCGACAGCGGCCGCCTCGATGTCCCCTACGTCCAGTTCTCGCCGACCCTGCGCGTGCGCGAGAAGGCGGTCCGCAAGACCGGCGCGTCGTCGATCACGAAGCGCACGACGCTGTTCCTGTTCGAGTGTTTCGGCGAGGTTGCCCGCGCCGAGAGCAAGCAAGACGAGTCGAACGCCGATTTCACGCAAGCCGCCTACCTCAGGCGTTATGCATTAGGAGTGACACCATGATCTGGGACATGTGGAAACAAGGATTTGCGGCATGGGAACAAGCAACCGCGCAGTACATGGAAAAAGTGCTGACGAACCCCGCGGTGCTGGGACCGGCGGGCGCGATGCTGTCGGCCGCGATGAAGACGAAGGCCGCGACGGATCGCGTGGTCGCGGACTGGTGGTCGACGATGGGCCTGCCGACGCGCCGCGATCAGGAGCGCGCGCTTCACAAGCTGAACCAGCTCGAGAGTCGGCTCTACGATCTCGAGGAGCAGCTGATCGCGAAGAAGGCGTAGCCGTGGACGTCACGCCGCTGCTCGAGATCAAGCCTGCGCCGCGCGCCGTGTTCGATCGGCTGCCGACGCACCGCCATCGCGCGCGCTTCCAGGTGCGCAACGGCGGCGGCTGGCATCCGGTGACCTGGGGCCAGTTCGCGCAGCACATTCGCGGCGTCGCACGCTGGCTCGTCGAGCACGAGCTCGAGCCGGGCGATCGCGTCGCGATCTACGCGCCGAACTCGGTCGCGTGGGCAGCAGCGGCGCTCGGTGCGCAGACGGCCGGGGCGGTGTTCGTGCCGATCTACCCGGCGTCGACCGCCGACCAGGTCGCGTACATCCTCGAGCATGCGGAGATCCGGTTCGCGTTCGTCGCGGGCAAGGATCAGATCGCGCGGCTCGAGAAGGCGCGCTCTGGTCTGACGCGTGCGCCCGAGGTGATCGATCTCGAGAGCGACTTCTGGCGCGAGCCGGCGCAGCGCGATGCCGATGCACCGACGCTCGTCGACGCTCGCCTCGGCGCGCTCGACATCGATCAGCCGGCGCAGATGCTCTACACGAGCGGCACGAGCGGCAACCCCAAGGGCGTACCGCTGACGTATCGCAACGTCGGCGTCAACGGCCGCGACTGGCTCGTCTGCAACGCGCCGCTGCTCGAGGAAGGCGATCGCGACCTGCTGTGGCTGCCGATGAGCCACATCTTCGGTTTCGGCGAGCTGTGCCTCGGAAACCTACTGGGCTGGGAGACGTACATGGCGACGCCCGCCGACGTCCTCGACCTGCTGCCCGCCGTCGCGCCGCAGATCTTCATGAGCGTGCCGGCGTACTGGGAGAAGATCGCGCGCGCGATCCAGGCCGGCGGCGATCCGAAGCAGGCGCTCGACCGCGTCACCGGCGGTCGCCTGCGGTTCTGCCTCTCCGGCGGCGCCGGCCTCAAGGTCGAGATCAAGCAGCTGCTGCACAAGCACGGCCTGTTGATCATCGAGGGCTACGGGCTGACCGAGACGTCGCCAACGCTGACGCTGAACCGTCCCGATGCGTTCCGCTTCGACACCGTCGGCAAGGTCCTGCCGTCGGTCGAGGTCAAGCTCGCCGAGGATGGCGAGATCCTCGCGCGCGGCCCGAACGTGTTCGCCGGCTACTACAAGGATCCCGGCGCGACGGCGGCCGCGTTCACCGAGGACGGGTGGTTCTGCACCGGCGACGTCGGGCGGTGGACCGACGACGGCTTCTTGCAGATCATCGACCGCAAGAAGGACATCCTCGTCAACAGCGGCGGCAAGAACATCCCGCCCGCGAACATCGAGGCGAAGTTCGTCGACGATCCGGTGATCGAGCGCCTCGTCGTCTACGGCGATGCGCGGCCCTACCTCGTCGCGGCCGTGTGGGTGCGCCCCGAGGTCCCGCACGACGAGCGCGACCGGCTCGTCGCGCAGCGCATCGACGAGATCAACACGGACCTCGCGCGCCACGAG
>JAFAOG010000272.1 GCA_019237945.1 Deltaproteobacteria bacterium
CCAGCAGGCGGCCGACCTCGACGAGTCGAGCGACGATGCGCTCGCCGCACTCGAGCGTCTGTATCGCCGTGACGAGAAGTGGGCGAACCTCGCGAAGGTCCTCGACCGTCGCGCCGAGGTGAGCCAGGAGTCGGGCGATTCCGGCCGCGCCGCCGCGATTCGCCGCGAGCTTGCAACGCTCCGCGCCGAGAAGCTCGGCGACCTCGAGGGCGCGATCCAGCGCTACGAGGCCGCGGTCGCCGCGAACGGCAGCGACACCGAGGCGCTGAAGTCGCTCGTCGATCTGTACGACAAGACCGGCCGCACCGAGGACTACCTCCGCACGATGGAGCGTCTCGGCGCTGTCGCGCCCGAGGGCGAGAAGCTCGCGACGCTGCGCAAGCTCGCGATGGAGCTCGAGGACCGCGAGCCGGCCCGCGCGCGCGACGCGTACGAGAAGCTGCTCGCCGCCGATCCGAACGCCGACGACGCCTACCGAGGTCTCGAGCGCGTGCTCGCCGCGGAAGCGAACTGGTACGAGCTCGTCGCCGTGCACCGCCGCCACATCGCGGCTGCGAAGGCGCCGGCGGCTCGCGTCGAGCTGTATCTCGAGTCCGCCAAGATCTACGAGCGCGAGCTCGACGATCCGCACAAGGCGATCGACTCGCTGATGAACGTGCTCGCGATCGAGGACGGCAACAAGACCGCCCTGAGTGTCCTGCCGCGCCTCTACCAGCGCACCGAGCAGTTCGACAAGGCGGTCGACACGCTCGTCCGCCACGCCGCGAGCGAAGGCGACAAGGGAGCTGCGGCGTACGCCGAAGCCGGCAAGATCGCGTTCGAGAACCTGATGGATCCCGAGGCGGCGCAGCGCCACCTCGACAAGGCTCTCCAGCTCGACAAGGACAACCTCGAGGCGCTCAAGACGCTCGGGTCGCTCCACGAGAAGCGCGGCAACTGGCAGCAGGCGGCCGAGATGCTGCTCCGCGCGGAGGCCGCGAGCGGCAGCCGTAGCGAGCGCATCCAGCTGCTCTGGCAGGCCGGTCAGCTCGTCGATCAGCGTCTCGAAGATCCGGCGCGCGCGCTGGATCTGTTCGAGCGCATCCTCAAGCTCGACCCCGATCACATCGACGCCGGCACGCGCGTCGCGGATCGCCTGGTCGGCGCGAAGCGCTGGGACGATGCCCTGCCGGTGCTCGAGATGCTCGCTCGCACGAGCGAGGGCCTCGATCGCATCGAGCGCAGCCGCCGTCAGGCGCAGCTCGGCAAGGCGTACGAATCGCTGCACCGCACCGAGAAGGCGGCGCGGCACTTCCGGCTCGCCGTCGAGGCAGATCCGGATAGCGTCGACGCCGCGATCGGTCTCGCGACCGTGCTGATGGCCGAGGCGAAGGTCCACGAGGGCAGCGAGCAGGCTGCCGAGATGTGGAAGGAAGTCGATCGGCGGTACCGCGAGATCCTCGCGCGCCACCGCAGCGGCATCTCCGACGGCCAGGTCGCCGAGATCTGGTACCGCCTCGGCGTCGCGTCGCGCGCGATGGGCGAGGACAAGAAGGCGGAGGCGAGCTTCCGCCGGGCGCTCGAGCGCGAGCCGCTGCACGAGCCGACGCTCGAAGCGATGGTCGAGCTCGGCGGCGCCCGCGGCGAGTGGAAGATGGTCGCCGACGCGAAGCGCCTGCAGATCGACGCGCTCGCGAAGGACCCGGGCAGCGAGGCGAACCGCGCCAAGCTGTTCGAGGAGATCGGTGACATCTGGCGCGAGCGCCTGAAGGACGTCAACTCGGCCACGGGTGCGTACCTCGAGGGCCTCAAGCTCCAGGGCGCGAGCCGCGTGCTCCTCCACAAGCTGCTCGAGGCGTTCACGGAGCAGCGCCAGTGGCGGCGGGCGATCGAGACGCTCGATCAGCTGTCCGCGCTCGAGACGTCGCCCGATCGCCGCGCTCGCTTCCACTACACGGCCGCCGTGATCGCGCGTGACGAGCTGCATGACAGCGAGCTCGCCGTCGACAAGTTCCACGCCGCACTCGACGACGCCCCGGCGACGCCGAAGGCGTTCGAAGGTGTCGAGAAGCTGCTAAGCGAACGCAAGGACTGGAAGAACCTGTCCCGCGCGTACCGCCGCCAGCTCAAGCGCATGGGCGACGGCGCCGAGCCGGAGCAGCTGCTGCAGCTGTGGACGAAGCTCGGTGACGTCTACGCCGAGCACCTCGGTGACCCCGAGGCCGCGACCGAGGCGTACCAGGTCGCGTGCGAGCTCGCGCCCGACGACGTGCATCGTCACGAGCAGCTCGCCGATCTCTACCTCGAGGCCGGTGAAGCGCGCCGCAGCGAAGCGATCCGCGAGCTGCAGTTCCTGCTCGGCCACGCGCCCGATCGCGTCGAGCTCTACAAGGCGCTCGGCCTGCTCTATCGGGCGGAGCACGAGATCGACAAGGCGTGGTGCGTCGCGCAGGCGCTCGTGTTCCTCGGCGCTGCCGGCGACGACGAGCGGATCCTGTTCGAGAAGTTCCGCCCGCGTCAGTTCACGCCGGCTCCGCGCCGGCTGACCGAGGAGCTGTGGCAGAAGTCGATCATCCATCCGCGTGAGGACCGCCACGTCGGCGCGATCTTCAGCTCGACGCTCGGTGCGATCGCGGCGACCACGGCGCAGCCCGTGACCGCGTTCGGCCTCGCGCCCGAGTCGCGCACGGACCTCGACCGCGATCCGCGGCCGGTGTCGCGCATCGTCAAGTACGTCTCCGGCGTGCTCGCGATCGATCCGGCGCCGATGGTGTGGATGCAGGAGCAGGGCGACGGCCTGCGCGTCGCGAACACGGTCGGCCTCGGCGCCGATCGCCAGCGCCTCGTCCCGTCGCTGCTCGTCGGGGCTCCGCTGCTCGGCAAGGCCGACGAGCGCGAGCTCGCGTTCGAGGTCGGCAAGCGGATGGCGTACCTGCGACCCGAGCGGTTCGTCACGCTCGCGGTCGGCACGCTGCCCAAGCTCGAGTCCGCGTTCCAGGCGGCGGTGCTCGCCTCCGGCGTTCGCATCAACGCGCACGACGGCAAGGTGTTCGACGTCCAGTCCGAGGAGGCGCAGAAGCTCGCGGCCGCGCTGCAGAAGCAGGTCCCGGGTCCGCTGCTCGAGCAGGTCGGCGATCTGTCGAGCAAGCTCTCGGGTCGCGTCGGCAACGGCCTGATCTCGACGTGGCGCGCGGCGACCGACCTCACCGCGAACCGCGTCGGCTTCATCGTGTCGAACGACCTCGAGATCGCGGCGAAGGCGATCGCGACCGAGGGTGCCTCGCTGTCCTCGATGTCCGTCAAGGAACGCTTGCGCGACCTCCTCGCGTACGCGGTCTCCGAGCCGTACTTCCAGGTCCGCCGTCACCTCGGCCTCCACGTCCGCACGGAGGTGTCGGCGTGAGGCGGCTGCCGGTCGTCGCAGGGCTGTTCGGCCTGCTCGCGTTTGCGTGTGGCGGTGGCGACAGCACTCCGTGCCCGACCGGCAACTGCACGCTGCCGGGCAACCTCGTCGTCAAGTTCACGTTCGACGCGTACCCGGATCTCAAGCCGCCGTTCCCGATGGACTCGTGCACCGACTTCGGCGCGCTCAAGGTCCAGGTCGATGCGACGGGCGCGGGGTCGGGCAGCTCGCAGCTCGTCGACTGCGGCACCGCCCAGGCGACGTTCACCGGTCTCGACGAAGGCGCGTACACGATCGCGCTCACGCCGCAGGCCGCCGGCGGCGCATCGCTGGTCAACGCGCCGATCATGGGCAGCGCGACGGCGATGGGCCCGGGCACGACCTCGATGACGTCGATCAACGTGCCGTGGGACGCGTGGATGGGCACGCACACCGGCACGTTCCTGTTCCGCATCTCGTGGGGCGGCGCCGACTGCGGCTCGGCGAATCCGCCCGTCACGCACACGAAGATCAACCTCAAGGTGAACGGCCAGCAGGTCACGGGGACGACCGAGCAGGGCAGCGCAGCGCTCGACGGCACGGCCAATGCCGCGTGCTATCCGGTCAGCTCGAACTTCCCCGACGACGCGAAGAACGTCCCGTTTGGCCCCGCGACGTTCGACGTGACCGGCTTCGACGCCAGCGGCTCGGCGGCGTTCCACAAGACGTTCGATACGTTCATCGGTGCCGGCATGTCGAACCCGACGCTGACGTACGACGTGCCCTCCGTGAACTGCGGTTCGGGGTCGGGCTCGGGCTCGGGCAGCGGCTCGGGCTGCTAGCGACGGATTCGCGCGGTACCATCGAAGGGTGCGACGCGTCGCGCTCCTCGTGCCGATGATGATTGCCGCGTGCGGTCATCCGGCCGCGCGTCCGCCGAGTGCACCCGTCGGGCCTGCGTTGCCGCGCCTGCTGCCGCCGCTGCCCGTCGATCCGGCGGCGCGCGGCGCGGCGTACCTCAACCAGGTCGCGCTGCAGCTGCAGCCCGGCTGGGGCCAGTTCCTCGACGACTGCCGGCTGCGCCTGCCGCGCGATCACGCGCTCAACGATATGGCGCTCGCCGCGACCGCGCAGCTGACGGTCGATGCGCACGGCAAGGTCGAGAACGTCGAGCTGACCGGGTCGGGCAACGCCGACTTCGATCGCGCCGTGCGTGACGCGATCTCCGATGCGACGCCGCTGCCCGTGCCGCCACCGGAGCTGTGGTCCGACGACGATCGCGTGCACCTGCGCTGGCTGTTCGCGCGCGACCGGCGCCAGGCGGGGCCCGCGACGGCCGCGGTCGTCGATGTCGAGCTGCCGGTGACGGAGGTCGTCGCGCGCTGGACCGCGGCGGGCGATCTCGCGCGCGCCGCGCGGCGACTCCAGCGCGTTGGCGAGGAGGAGGCAGCAACGCTGGTCACGCCGGTGATGCAGGCGGCGATCATCGAGGCGCTCGGCAGCGCGGATGGCGCGACCCGCCGCGCCGCGGTCGCCGCGATCGGCCGCGTGCGGCTGCCGGCGAAGGATGAAACGCGCCGGCTGCTCGCGACGACAACCGACGCCGAGCTGCGCCTCGTCTCGATCGCGACGGCCGCGGCGCTCGAGGATCACGACGCCGAGGGTGCGCTGCTCGCCGCGCTGCCCGGCGATCTTCCGGATCATCCGCGGCTCGCGATCGCGGAAGCACGCGCGCTCGTCGCGCTCGGGCGCGGCCGCGATGTCACCGCGATCCTCGAGCACGATCTCGCGACCGGCCCCGTGCATCCGATCGCGCTCGCCGCGCTCGCGGTCGCCCCGGCGCCCGGCGTGTCGCTCGCCACCTACATGAGCAAGGGCGATGCCCGCACGCGCGCCGGCGTCTGCGCGGCCCTCGAGGGCAGCGGCGCGTGGTCGCTCGTCGAGCAGGGCCTTCGCGATCCCGACGCGACGGTCCGCACCGCATGCATCGACGCGACGCGCGCCCGCGCCGGCGATCCGAAAGCGGTGCGCGAGGCGCCGCGGCTGCGGGCGCTCGTCCATGATCACGACCGCACCGTGCGCGCGCACGCGCTCGCGGCGATCGGCGCCGTCGACCCGGGGCACGTCGTCGGTGCGGTCGCCGATCCGGCGGCCGAGGTGCGGGCGGCATTCGCCGGCGCGCTCGCGACCGCGTTGCCCGGCGAGGCGCACGACGACCTGCGCGTGCTGATCGACGACCGCGACCCCGACGTCCGCGCCGCGGCATGGAGCTCACTCGTGCGACTCGCGGCGGCGCCCGGCGATCGAGCCCAGCTCGCGCTGCACGCGATCCGCGATGCCGCACCGCAGGTCCGGCTTGCCGCGCTCGCCGCGGTCGACGACGACGACGCGCTCGCGCAGCTCGCCGCCAGCGACGACTCGCCCGACGTGCGCACGGCCGCGATCGTCCAGCTCGCGGGGCGGCGGGGCAGGGCGGCCGTGCAGCGCGATTTCCTGGGGCGGCTAGCCGCGGCTCCACTGGCGAGCGGCGAGCGGGTGCGGATCGCGCTGGCGTGGTTGCTGGCCCGGTGATTCCGCGCCACGATTGCGGCGTGCGCTCGCTCGTGATTGTCGCCGGCCTCAGCGGTCTCGCCGCCGGGTCGGGGCGCGTCGTGCGCGTCGAGCAGAAGCCCTCGCGCGAGGTGGTCGTGCCGGCGGGCGAGTTCTGGATGGGGATCACCGAGGACGACGCCGACAGCGCATTCCAGCGCTGCACCGAGTACTTCGAGCCGCACGAGATCGCGCAGTTCGCCGGTCCGAACAACATGCCGACCTCGTTCTGCGAGCTCTATCGCGACGAGCTGCTCGCGATGGCGGTGCACGAGGTCTACCTGTCGGCGTACGCGATCGATCGCGATGAGGTCACGGTCGCCGAGTACCGCGCGTGCGTGTTCGCAGGCGCCTGCGCGCTCGATCCACTGGTCGCCGGCGACGAGCGCTACATCCGCGACGAGTGGCCGCTCGTGAACGTCACCTGGAACGAGTCGCAGGAGTACTGCCGGTGGCGCGGCGGCCGGTTGCCGACCGAGGCCGAGTGGGAGCGCGCGGCGCGCGGCGACTCCGACGGCGTGTGGCCGTGGTGCAGCGAGGGGGACAAGGGCTGCGTCGAGCGGCCCGCCGACTTCAACCACGGGCAGGCGCGCGCGCTCGCGATGCGCGAGATCGATCGGATCACGGGCGTCGTCCCGCTGCACCTGATGGGCGACCCCGACTATACCGATGGCGCCGTGCTGCTCGCCAAGCCGGGCAGCTACCCGTGGGGCGAGGGGCCGTACGGCACGCGCGACCAGGCGGGCAACGTCGCCGAGTGGACCGCGGATGTGCGCGGCGAGCACGCCGACACGCTCGGCTACAATAAGCTCCCCGTGATCAACCCGCGCCGCGATCCGAATCCGTCGAGCACGGACACGCGCGCCTACGTCGTGCGCGGCGGGTCGTGGCGGCAGCCGCCGTTCCTCGCGCGCGCGAACGTGCGCGACCCGTTCAACATGCTCTACACGCCGGAGCGGCGCTTCTCGCACATCGGCTTCCGCTGCGCGCGCAGCGTGAAGTGATCAGCGTCAGTGACCGCTGCCCGAGCCGGAGCCGCTGCCCGAGCCGGAGCCAGAACCCGAGCCGGAGCCGGCCGCGTCGATCGTCTTGGGCGCGTCGGGGACCGTCGCATCGATGCCGGTGCCGGTCGTGTCCTGACACGTGTTCGTCGCGGTGTTGCAGACGAGGCCGCTCGCGCAGTCGTCCATGACCTGGCAGCGCTCACCCTTGCCTTGCTTGCATGCGGCAACGACGGCGAGCGTGATGAATAGCAGACGCTTCACGATTCAACCTCCTCGAGCGGGGGAACGTCGAGCCACTCGACATCGGTGACCTCGAACTCGCGCTTCCCCTTCGGACTCTGCACGGTGACGCTATCGCCGACCTCCTTGCCGATCAGGGCGCGCGCGACGGGCGCTCCGATCGAGATCCGGCCCTTCTTGATGTCGGCTTCGTGCTCGCCGACGATCGTGTACCGCTGCTTCTCGCCGCTCTCGCTGTCTTCGATGGTCACGGTGGCGCCGAATTTGACTCTCGACCCCGACAGTTTGGTTGGATCGATAACCTCGGCCATGGCGGTTTTCGCCTCGAGCTCGCGGATCTTGGCCTCGATCAGGCCTTGCTCTTCCTTGGCGGCGCTGTAATCGGCGTTCTCGGAGAGGTCCCCGTGACCGCGCGCGATCTCGATGGCGCGGCTGTTCGCAGGCCGGTCGACATTCTTGAGCTTCAGGAGTTGCGCCTTCATCGCGGCGTACCCCGACGGCGTCATGGGGAATTTCTCGGACATGGCAGCAGGCGCGGATACTAGCAGCTGCAGCCGCTGGTGGTATCGATACAGGGCGGTCCGTTCGCGCCCGTGGGCGTGCAGTAGTTGCCCATCGACCGTGGGCACGTCAGGGTGCCGCACTGGCCCGTGCCCGCGCAGCCACCGACGACGCAGTCGCAGCTGTTGCCGCACGACACGTTCCCGCAGCCGTTCGTGCCGTTGCAGTCGACGCGGCAGCGGCCCATCTTGTTGCCGCTCTGCTGCGTGCCGCACGTGACGTCGCCGCAGGCATTCGTGCCGTCGCACGTGATGATGCAGTCGGCGGCGCCACACGTGATGTTGCCGCAGGAGTTGTCGCCGACGCACATGATCGTGCACTTGTCGGCGTTGGTGCACGTGATCGAGCCGCAGTCATCGGCGGTGCACGTGATGTTGCAGGTCTTGCCCGACGGACACGTGATGTTGTCGCCGCCGTGGCCTTTGACATTGCATGTGCCGTCGCTGCTGCAGCCGTCGTTGCACACGCCGGGACACGCATTGCCATCGATCACGCAGTAGCCGTTCTCGCATACGCGCGGCGACTGGCAGTCGCTCGTCTGGCTACACGCGAGATCGCCCGAGCGCGTGCTGACGAAGCAGCTCGCCGCAACCGCGGTCGACAGGATCAGGGCGAGGACAGTCGGTCTCATGGACAGCTATGGCACTGCGGGGCGACGGTCGAGTCGCACGGGAACCCCGGAACCATGTTCTGGGTGCACTTCCTGTTGCCCTGCATGGGACACGTCATCGTGCCACAGGCGCCGACGAGCGGATTGCAGGTAACGTCACACCTACACGAGCTCGCGCACATCGTCGCGCCGCAAGCCCCCGAACCTTCGCAGTCCTGCGTGCACTTGCCGGTGCCGCACGTCAGCGTGCCGCACGCGCCGCTCCCGCTGCACGTCACCTTGCACGCACTCGCGCCGCCGCACGCGATGTTGCCGCACGGCGCGGTATTGTTGCACGTGATCACGCAGCTCCACGTCGCGGGGCACGCGATCGCCGAGCCGCTGCCGGCGCCGGTGAGGTTGCACGTGCCCGTCGGGAAATCGCACGATGCGCACGCGGGCGGGCACACCGCGGCGTCGATCTGCTTGGCGTCGCTCTGCTTCGCGTCGACGGGGCCGTCGGTGACGCAGTAGCCACTCTGACACGTGCGGCGGCCGGTGCAGTCCGCGGTCGTCTTGCACGCGAGCGCCGGCGTCTTCCGATCGACGCTGCAGGCCCACACCGCGAGCGCCACGGCCGCGAGCGCCGCGACCGCTCGGATCACCAGCGGCCTCGCAGCATGAACGTGATGCCGCCGCCCGGCGCGGGTTGCGGGGTCACGATCGTGTGCTCCTTGTGATCCTTCCACAACAGGTACGCACCGTAGCCGCCCGCGCCGAGGCCGAGCACCATCGCGATGTTGCCGCCCCACGCGTAGCCCTGCGCCTTGCTCTCGAGATCCTTGAGCGCCTGGATGTCGCTTGCCGTTCGATCCGGCGCGTTGTTGATATCGGTCTGCACGCCGCTCTCGCTCGACCACAGCGCGAGGCCCGCGACGATCAGCACGCCGCCACCGACCGCGAGGCCGATGCCGAGCTTCTTCTGATCGCTCCACGGTGCAGCGGGGGCGGGCGCTTCGGCGGAGCCGCCGGCCGGCGTGTCGATCGCGGCGATCGCCGCGGAGCCGCTGCCCGCGGTGGCGCTCGTCTCGGGGAACAGCGGCGCGATGCGCGACGTCGCGACGTCGGGCGACTCGGCTCGCGTGATGATCGCGGTCTGCTCGTGCGGCGGCGCGCCCTTCGTCGCGCGCTTGACGACGAGCGTCGTCGAGCCGTCGGCGTTCGGCGTCGCGGTTCCCCACACGACCTCGTCGACGCCGAGCGTGCCGAGCACCGTGTCGACGCACGCGGGACGGTTCGAATCGCAGCCGACCGCCGAGGCCGTCTCGGCGAACGTCGTGTCGCCGTTGGTCACCTCGCCGGGGATGCCTTTCGCGACGCCCTGCACGACGACCGTCAGCTTCGTGCGCAGTCCCGCATCGGCGCTGCCGTCGACCGGGAGCACGAGCACCTTGCGCGGCCCCGCGGCGACCGACGCGGCCACCAGAGCGAGCGCGATCACGAGGACGAGGCGACGTGGAGTCATAGCTGGCCGAGCTGTTCTCGTACCGTTGCAGCGTCGGACGCGTTCGGTGCGAGCGTCAAGTAGCGCAGGAACGCATTCTTGGCGGACCCCTTGTCGCCCAGCTTCCGGTAGACCTGCCCGAGCACGCGCCACGTCGGGGCGTAGCCGGGGTTCGCCGCCTTCGCCTTCTGCAGCGACGACAGCGCGGCCTTCGCGTCGCCCTTGACCAGCTGCTGCACGCCCTGCTTGTACAGCGCCTGCGCGTCGCTCGTGTTGCCCGCGTTGTTCGCCGGCGGCGGCGGGCGATGCGGATGCTCGACCGGGTGGGTGTTCGGATGGTCGGGATGCGCGGGCGGTGTATCGATGACGATCGCGGCGCTGCCCGCCTCGTCGGCGTCGACGGGCACCGCCTGCGCGACCGCCGCATCGGGGACGATCGGCGCTGCGAGCTGGGCCGCATCGGCAATCACCGGTGCGACGGCCTCCGCGCTCCCCTGGGCGACGCGTGTCGTCTCGTGCTTCTTGCCGCCGCCGCACATCGCGATCGACAGGACCACGAGGAACAGCAGCGCGCCGGCGCCGATCGCGATCACCTGGCGGCGATTGGCGGGGTCGAGCGCGAACGCCTTCGCGGCATCGAGGCGCGCACGCCAGCCGACGCCGACCTGCGGCGGAGCGATGATCGTCGCGCCCTGATCATCGTCGGGGAGCGCGCGGCCCGCGGTCTCCGTGAACACGTCCCACGGGGGCTTGCCGATCTCGGTCTTCGCGCTCGCATCCGAGGACGACGTCACCGCGGGGACGCCGTTGGGCGGCGTGCCTTGCTTGGGGATCGGCGACGAGAAGTCCGTCGATGGACGACCGGGCGTGCCCTGCGCGAGCTCCGCATCCGAGAACGCGGCGTCGAGGATCTCGGCGCTCGCGCTGCCCTTCGACACGACCTCCTGCACGAGCTTCTTGCGGGCCTCGATGTGGTCCCTGAACGTGTCCTGCATGTAGCGCGCGACGCGATCGTTCTTCGCGCCGTAGCCGCGCTTGCGCAGCAGCTCTTCGATCTCGACGGCCAGCTCCTTCGCCGTCAGGTGGCGCCGTGCGGGATCGCGATCGAGCGCGCGCATCACGATCGCGTCGTATTCGACGGGCACTTCGGCGTTGGCCTTCGACGGTGGCGCGATCGTCGACTCGAGCACCTGGCGCATCGTGTCGGCGTCGTTGCCGCCGCGGAACAGCCGCTTGAGCGTCAGCGCTTCCCACATCACGCAGCCGAGCGAGAAGATGTCGCTGCGGCGATCGCCCTGCGCGCCGCGGAGCTTCTCGGGCGCCATGTAACTGAACTTGCCCTGCACCTTCGCCGACGTGCTCGCCGATTGGGTCGCCTTCGCGACGCCGAAATCGACGAGCTTCACCTGCCCGTTGTAGAGCACGACGATGTTGCCGAGCGAGATGTCGTGGTGCACGAGCTCGAGCCGCTCGCCCGACATCGAGCGCAGCTCGTGAGCAGCGTCGAGGCCCTCCGCGGTGTCGGCGATCAAGCGGCCGGTCGACAGCGGATCGAGACGCTTGCCCTCGCGGCCGGCGCGCAGCACGGCGAGCAGCGGCTCGCCCTCGAGATACTCCATCGCGATGAAGTAGCGGCCCTGCGCCTGACCGAGGTCATAGATGTCGACGACGTTCGGATGCTTCACGAGCGCGGCGACGCGTGCCTCGTCGAGCAACATGTCGACGAACGCCTTCTGCGTCGCGAGCGCATCGTGCACGAGCTTGACGACGACGAGCTTCTCGAAGCCGGCCGGTCCGCGCTGCAGCGCGAGCTGCACCTCGGCCATTCCGCCCTGGCCGATCCGCGTGATCAGCTCGTAGCGGCCGAGTCGTGTTGGTCGACCCGCAGCCTCCCCCAAGGCGGACACGAAAACATTGTAGCTCACTGGGGAATTGCCAGGGGATAGCGCGGCTAATGTGTAGGTATGGAACTCACCGTCGCAGCGCATCCGCTGCTCGAGGTCGGCGCGTTCATCACGCGATTTGCGCAGCCGCTTGCGCAGCTCGCGACACCGAACCAGATCGTACAGCTGATCGAGCCTGCGGCGGCTGCACCGCTGGTGTCCTCGGATACGGTCCGGACCGAGGTGCGGCAGCTCCTGCGCCACGGCGGGTTTCGCCCGTCGGGCCGCAGCAAACCCGCGGCCGAGTACCTGCACGCCGCGCATCAAGAGGGCAGGTTCCCGCGGATCAACGCGGCGGTCGACGCGTGCAACGTCGTGTCGCTGTGGTCGGGGCTGCCGATCAGCCTCGTCGACGCTGACAAGCTGCAACAGCCGCTGACCGTTCGAGTCTTGCCGATGGGAACGAGTTACGTGTTCAACCCGTCGGGCCAGGTGATCGACGCCGGCGGCCTGGTCGCCCTGTGCGACGCCGAAGGCCCGACCGGCACGCCGGTCAAGGACGCCCAGCGGACCAAGACCCACGACGGCACCCTGCGCGCGATCTCGATCGTGTGGGGAACGCGTGCCCTGCCGGGCCGCACGGCCCAGGCGACCGCGTGGTACCGCGAGCTCGTGCAGACGATCGCGGGCGCGACGATCGAGGACGTTCAGGTCAACGCGTAACGCTGGAGCGGCGCGACGCGCATGTCGTTGCGCTTCTCGACCGCGATCGCCTCGAGGGCGGCGCGAGCGGCGCGCAGCGTCGTGTAGTACGCGATGCCGTTCATCAGCGCCGCGCGGCGCAGCGACTGGCTGTCGTGAATCGCCTGCGCACCTTCGGTCGTATTGATGACGAAGTGGATCTCGCCGTTGTCCATCGCGTCGACACAGTGTGGGCGGCCCTCGAGCACCTTGTTGATGCCGCGCACGTCGAGCCCGTGCTTCTTGAGGAACGCGGCGGTGCCGTGCGTCGCGACGAGCGTGAACCCGAGGTGATGCAGCCGGCGGCCGAGCTCGACCAGGTGCGGCTTGTCCGCTTCCCGGACCGACAGGAACGCGGTGCCCTTCGTCGGCAGCTTCATGCCCGCTGCGAGCTGGCTCTTCGCGAACGCGCGCGCGAAGTCCGAATCGATGCCCATGACCTCGCCGGTCGAACGCATCTCCGGCCCGAGGATCGTGTCGACGCCCTCGAACTTGACGAACGGGAACACGACCTCTTTGACCGACACGTGCCGCGGCTCGATCTCGGTCATCCCGAGCTCGGCGAGCGTCTTCCCGGCCATGATCTTCGCGGCGAGCTTCGCGAGTGGCTTGCCGATCGCCTTCGAGACAAACGGCACCGTGCGCGACGCGCGCGGGTTGACCTCGATGACGTAGACCTCGCCGCCGAGCACCGCGAACTGCACGTTCATCAGCCCGATCACGCCGAGCTCGTTCGCGAGCAGGCGCGCCTGGCGCTTGACCTCGTCGACGATATCCGCGGGCAGCGAGTACGGCGGCAGCGAGCACGCCGAGTCACCGCTGTGGATGCCGGCCTCCTCGATGTGCTCCATCACGCCGCCGACGACGGTCGCGCCGGTCTTGTCGGCGAGCACGTCGACGTCGAGCTCGACCGCCTCGTCGAGGAACTCGTCGACGAGCAGCGGGAACCCGACGGTGCTGTTCTCGTCGTTGCCGGCGCCGCCGACGACGCGCTGGAAGTAGTCCTCGAGGCCGCGCGCGTCGTACACGCGCTCCATCGCGCGCCCGCCGAGCACGTAGCTCGGGCGCACCATCACGGGGAAGCCGATATCGGTCGCGACCTGGCGCGCCTCGTCGAGCGATCGCGCGATGCCCCAGCGCGGCGCGCGCAGGCCGAGCTTCTTCATGACCTCGCCGAACCGCTCGCGATCCTCGGCGCGATCGATCGCGTCGGCGGGCGTGCCGAGCAGCGGCACTCCGGCCTTCGTCAGCGGCACCGCGAGCTTGAGCGGCGTCTGACCGCCGAACTGCACGATCACCCCCCACGGCTTCTCCGCCTCGCAGATCTCGAGCACGTCCTCGAACGTCAGCGGCTCGAAGTACAGCCGATCGCTCGTGTCGTAGTCCGTCGACACGGTCTCCGGGTTGCAGTTCACCATGATCGACTCGATGCCCTCTTCGCGCAGCGCCATCGCAGCGTGACAGCAGCAGTAGTCGAACTCGATGCCCTGGCCGATGCGATTCGGACCGCCACCGAGGATAATGGCCTTCTTCCGGTCGGAAGGCTTGGCCTCGCACTCGGGCGTCTGACCGAATACGCCGGTTTCGTAGGTGGAATACATGTAGGG
>JAFAOG010000305.1 GCA_019237945.1 Deltaproteobacteria bacterium
CGAGAATGGATGTAGTGGCGGGCGAGAACGCGGATTCCGAAAAAGCGGCTGGCCTCCTCGCTAACGAGGTCGCGGTTTACCGTGCCTCAACGTGTAACGCGCTCGAGGCGCAAGACAGTGAGGAGGACAGCCATGAAGCATGTTGCCATCGATCTCGGCGGTCGGGAATCTCAGATGTGTGTGCGTGGGCAGGACGGCACGATTCTCGACGAGAAGCGGGTATTCACGAAGTCGTTGCCGAAGCTGTTGGCGGCGCTGGAAGCGTCGACGGTGATCGTCGAGACGTCGGCGGAGGCGTTTCGAGTAGCCGATGCGGCGAAGCAAGCTGGGCACCGCGTTTCGGTCGTGCCGGCGACGCTCGTCAAGCAGCTCGGTGTTGGTGCGCGCGGCGTCAAGACGGATCGACGAGATGCGCAAGCCTTGAGCCTCGCGTCGTGCCGGATGGAGCTCGGATCGGTGCACATCCCGTCGGAGAGCTCGCGGCAGCTAAAGTCGATCTGCGGCAGCCGGGAGGCGCTGGTGCATACCAGGACGTTGCTCATCAACAATGCGCGCGGATGGCTCCGGACACAGCTCATGCGTCCTCGCTCGGGACGGTCGGAGACCTTCGCTGCACGACTGCGCGAGCATGCGGCGACGCACGGATTCGAGCTTCCGACGCACATCGAACGCGACCTAATCGTGATCGAGACGATCAACGCTCAGATCAAAGCCGCGGATCATCAACTACGGGAACTCGCGGGGAACAACGAAGTGTGCCGCAGGCTGATGACGGTGCCTGGAGTTGGTGCAGTCACAGCGGTCCGCTTCTTCGCGGCGATCGACCAGGTGTCGCGCTTTCCGACGGCGCACGCGGTCCAGTCGTACCTGGGCCTGACCCCCGGGGAGCGCTCGAGCTCGGAGCGCAAGCAGCTTACCGGGATCACCAAAGCAGGCCCCAAGGCAGTGCGCTGGACGCTGATCCAGGCTGCGCTGGTCGCCAGACGAATCCGACCAAACGATCCGATGGTGCAGTGGTCGCATCAGATCGAGCAGCGACGTGGACGATTCATTGCCGTCGTCGCCTTGGCGCGAAAGATGGCGGGGATCCTGTACGCGATCTGGCGCGACGCAACGACGTATCAGCCCTCTCGAGGTACGACGCCGGCCTAGCCAGCCAACGACATCACTTCTCGTCGCTCCCAGGTGACGGCTGTCCAAGGGCAGCAACCGCGATGCAGAGCGTCGGGCGCATCGACACCGTCGATGACGACCCTGTCCACGCGAATGCGGTGCTGCCCACGGACCCCATTCATGCGCCGACAACGAGCGCGGATAGTCGACTGAGACAGCCCGACACCATTACGCGACAGCGCTGCACCGACGGACTTCGAGGAGACCAGCAGCCGGCGACAACGCCGGACGGGAGGGATCCGCGCTTGACACGACTGCCACTACATAGTTGCTCTGCAGAACGTCCGCTCGAGATCCCGGGGGGGAGGGCAGAGCGTTGCGCACGCGTGCTTCGAGCCAGGGAGCGGCAGATTTGCCTTGCTCCATCGGCGCTAAGAATATAGCCTCAATCAAGATGAAGATGCGACCGCGCAGCGAGCAGCCCGAGCAGCTATCGCTCGACCTGTGGCCGCGCACCTGGGGCGGCAAGCGCGCCGGCGCCGGTCGCAAGAAGAGCAGCACGAGCGATGCGCCCCATCGAGCGCGCCCTCGCGTCCGCAAGTACGACGTCCAGCACGTCGTACTGCGCACGTGCAAAGACGTCCCACGCCTGCGCCGCGGCAAGACGTATCAGGCGATCGCGCGCGCACTGCGACGCACGCCCAGCGACCCCACGTTCCGCATCTGCCACACGTCGATCCAGCGCAACCATCTGCACTTCCTGATCGAGGCGAACGATGCGGCCGCGCTCAGCCACGGCATGCGCTCGCTCGCGATCATGGCGGCGCGTGCGATCAACAAGATCCTCGGCCGCAACGGGCGCGTCTTCGCGTATCGCTACCACGCGACGGCCATATCGAGCCCGCGCCAGATGCGGAACGCGCTGTCGTACGTGCTGAACAACTGGCGTCGCCACGACGAGGACGAGAGCTGCGAGGCCGCGCACCGCGCCGCGCTCGATCCGTACTCGACGGCGCTGTCGTTCCGCGGCTGGCGCGAGGGCGTGTTTGCGATCCCAGCGGGCTGCGAACGACTGGCGGGTTACGAACCGTTACCGGCGGCGGCGCCCGAGACCTGGCTGCTTCGCGTCGGCTGGGAGCGTCACGGTCCGATCAGCGCGTTCGACGTGCCGGGCCGGCTCTAGAAGCGTCCCCTCCGGCCGTCGTCGTCGTCGGTTCGGGCGTCCGCCGTGGGCCGTGTCGGGCTACGGCTTGATCGTGATCGTCAGGGTCAGCGGCTTGGCTCGCCTCACGATTGCGAGCTCGACCTTCTTCGCGTCGCGCAGCTTGGTGTAGACCTCGAGCGCCTTGTCCGCCGACGTCATGTCGTAGCCGTTGACTGACGCGATCGTGTCGCCGTTGACCAGGCCGATGCGCGCGTAGAGCGAGCTCGGGCGGACTGCGTAGATCTTGAAGCCCTCCGGCTTGCCGTCGTGCATCGCGGGGATGATTCGCGCGCCCTTCGCGATTCCCATCGGGTTGGCGAGGACCGCGTCGATGACCTTGGCGGAGACCTCGACGTGCGTGTCGTCGATCTTCTTGATGCCGGCGTCCAGCAGGGCGGTGAGATCGTCTGCATCCGCTGGCGACGCGCTCGCGGTTGCGGGCGTCGTGGGCGCGCCCGACGGGCACGGCTTCGCGGCGCCGGGCGGTGCCTTGATCACGAGGTTGTCGCCCTTGTCGAGAACCGAGTAGCCAGCGGCATCGACCGCATCGGCGAACAGCTTGAGCGCTTGCTTCTGCGTCAGCTCGCCGGGCACGAGCAGCGTGATCTTCGTCGACGGATCGACGTTCGCGCCGAGCACGATGTTCTTGCACGAGAAGCCCATGATCCACGTGACGAGATCTTTGAGCTCGGTGTTCGGCTTGAAGTACGCGCGGACCTTGCCGGTCGTCGGATGACACTTGTAGAGCGCGTCGTCGTCATCGGCGACTGCCGCACGGGAGAGGGCGACCGTGCACACCACGACCAGCCAGCGCTTCATGGGCCGGTCGTAGCATGGCGACCGCTCAGTCGCGGCGGTACATCGTCATCACGCACGCGCCGCCGAGGCCCAGGTTGTGCTGGAGCGCGATCTTGGCGCCTTCGACCTGGCGCGCTTCCGCCTGGCCGCGGAGGTGCCAGACGAGCTCGGTGCACTGGGCGAGGCCGGTGGCGCCGAGCGGGTGGCCCTTGGAGAGCAGGCCGCCCGACGGGTTCGTGACGAACTTGCCGCCGTAGGTGTTGTCGCCCTTCCAGATGAAGTCCTCGGCCTCGCCTTCCTTGCACAGGCCGATCGCTTCGTACGTGAGGAGCTCGTTCGCCGTGAAGCAGTCGTGGAGCTCGACGACGTCGACGTCATCGGGGCCGATGCCCGTCTGCTCGTACAGCTTCTTCGCGGCGGTCTTCGCCATGTCGAAGCCGACCATCTTGATCATCGAGTGCTCCTCGAACGTCGAGGCGTAGTCGGTGGTCATGACCTGGCCTGCGATGTAGACGGGGTTCGAGATGTTGTGCTTCTTCGCGAAGTCATCCGAGCAGAGGACTGCGGCTGCCGAGCCGCAGGTCGGCGGGCAGCACTGGTAGCGGGTCAGCGGATCGAAGACCTCGGGCGACTGCATGATCTGCTCGAGCGAGTACGTCTCCTTGAACAGGGCGTACGGGTTCTTCGACGCGTGGAGGCGCGCCTTCTCGGCGATCTTGCCGAACGTCTCGCGCTTCGTGCCGTGCTTCCAGCGGTACTCGCGGCCGGCGCCGCCGAACATCTGCGCGGCGGGCGGGGCGGAGTTGAAGCCCTGCTCCTCGTTCATCACGTTGACGAACTTGTCGAGCGGGTTCGCGCGATCCGTCCACTTCGCCTGGAGCGCGCCCGCTTCCATCTGCTCGAAGCCGACGACGAGCACGCACTCGGCCATCCCGCCCGCGACCGCCTGCGTGCCGAGCATCAGTGCGGTCGAGCCGGTCGAGCAGTTGTTGTTGACGTTGAAGACGGGGATGCCGGTCAGGCCGAGCTGGTAGACCGCGCGCTGACCGCACGTCGAGTCACCGTAGACGTAGCCGGCGAACGCCTGCTGGATCTCGTTGTAGGGGACCTTCGCGTCGGCGAGTGCGGCCTCTCCGGCCTTCTTCGCCATCACGTGATACTCCTCGCTCTTGCCCGGCTTCTGGAACGGGACCATTCCGACGCCGATGACG
Organism: Deltaproteobacteria bacterium; assembly: GCA_019237945.1. Taxonomy (GTDB): domain Bacteria; phylum Myxococcota_A; class Polyangia; order Haliangiales; family Haliangiaceae; genus JABFXX01. The sequence continues at coordinate 4,327 of JAFAOG010000305.1, forward strand.
TTGACCTTGCGCGCCATTAGATGACTCCTTTCAGGAAGCCGAGGCGGTGCGCGACGGAGATATCGCCGTCGATGCGCACCTTGCCGTGCTGGTAGAGAGACTTGATGTTGCCGGAAGCGAGCGCGGGTAGATCCGCGTCCGCGATGATCAGCGTGGTCGCGGCGTCGCCGCCGAGATTGTAGGTCTTCGACGCATCGGGCTCGCGCACCTGGAACGTCAGGTTCGCGCGCACCTCGGCGGCGAGCTGCTTGTTCTCGGCAAGTCGCTTGTCGAGCGCGGCGAAGAACTTCGGCGCATTCGGATCGGACTTCGCCGCCGCCGGAGCCGCGGCCTTCGCGGGAGCCGCCGCCGGCGCGCCGCCACCGAGACCTTTCTTCTTCGCGATGACCTCGATCGCCTTGCTCGGGTCCATCTTCGACAGGAAGTTGAGCTTCTGCGACGCCATGATGTTGCCGCTGATCTTGAGCTTGCCGCTCGTGAACAGCTTCATCGGGTCGGCCTTGCCCTGCGTCATCGCGAGGAAGTCTTCCTCGCTGAGCTCGAGCGTGCACTCGGCGGCGCCCTCACCGGGCGTCACCTTGCCGGGCACGCTCTTGAGGTCGAGCAGGTAGCTCTTGTTGCCGACCTTCCAGCCGTAGACGACGCCGACCTTCTCGGTCACCGACGGGTTCTGCGTCAGGAATTCTTGAATGACGTCGAACGCGTCCTCGGTCGTCGGGGTGTAGTCGGCGGGCACGCTCGCCGTGGCGGCCTGCTCACCGACGACGGCGGATGGCTTGACCATCTCGGGCGTGATCTTCTTGAGGAACCCGAGCTTCTGCGACGCCATCACGTCGCCCGTGATCTTCAGCTTGCCCGAGGAGAACAGCTTCATCGGATCGGCTTCGCCGCGCGACATCGCGAGCAGATCGGCATCGCTCATCTCGAGCGTGCACGCGACCTTGCCGAGGCCCTGCGTCAGCGAGCCGGGCGGCGTCGTCAGATCGAGCGTCCACTCGCTGT
>JAFAOG010000502.1 GCA_019237945.1 Deltaproteobacteria bacterium
AGTTCGCGAAGATGCCGCGCGTCAGCGGCGCCGACACCGGCACGAACTGGATGCCGACGTTCTTCGCGCCCGCATCGCCGAGCAGCTGCACGATCTCGGGGACGTGCTGGTGATCGAGCGGCTTGTACGTCTTGAGGTTGCCGGCACGGCTCGGGTGGTGCGTGCCTGCGGACGGCGCGATGCCGGAGCCCGACGAGCCGGTGATGCCGGTGACGTGGATGTGCGTGCCATCGAGCAGGCCCGCGCGCGCGAGCGGCAGCAGCGCGAGCTCGATCGTCGTCGCGAAACAGCCGGGCGACGCGACGTACTTCGCAGCGCGGATCTTGTCGCGGTTGAGCTCGGGCAGGCCGTAGACGAAGCTGCCGAGCAGATCCGGGTGCGGGTGCTTGGCGCCGTAATACTTCTCGTAAGTCGCGGCGTCGCGCAGGCGGAAGTCGCCCGACATGTCGACGATCTTGACGCCGGCGGCGATCAGCTCGGGCACCTTCGCGGCCGTGACCTTGTGGGGCAGCGCGAGCAGCGCGACATCGCAACCCTTCGCAGCCTCGGCGGGCGTCAGATCCTCGAACTTGAGGTCGGTGACGCCGTCGAGGTTCGGGTGAACGGCGCCGAGCGGCTCGCCAACGTGGTCGATCGACGCCACGCGGACCAGCTCGACATCCGGGTGCATGAGGAGCCGGCGCGCCATCTCCGCGCCGCCGTACCCGCTGCCACCGATGATTGCTGCCTTGAATCGCTTTGCCATCGTGGGTGAGGGTATGCCATGCCCGAGGCCATGAAGTCACTGGATGCCGCGCTAGCCGCTGTTCGCAACCGCGGTGCCGAAATGCTCGCGCTGACCCGCAGCTGGGTCGAGATCAACAGCTTCACGCAGAACATCGACGGCGTGAACCGCGTCGGGGCGCTGCTCCGCGAGGCGTTCGCGCTGCCCGGCCTGACGTGCAGCGTCATTCCCGCCGAGGGCTTCGGTGATCACATGATCTGGCGCACGGCCGCCGCGGGCGCGCCGATCCTGCTCGTCGGTCACCACGACACCGTGTTCCCGCCCGGCCACTTCGAGGGCTGGCGCGAAGACGGCAACAACAAGGCGACGGGACCTGGCGCGCTCGACATGAAGGGCGGCCTCGCGATCATCCGCACGGCGCTGGCGGCGCTCGCCGATGCCGGCGCGCTCGAGAAGCTGCCGCTGCGCGTCGTGTGCGTCTCGGATGAAGAGGTCGGCTCGCCGACGTCGGCGCCGCACCTGCGCGAGACGGCGAACGGCGCCTCGTGCGCGCTCGTGTTCGAGTCGGGGCGCGCGGCGGATGCGATCATCACGCGGCGCAAGGGCGTCGGCGCGATGACGGTCGTCGCGCACGGCAAGGCGGCGCACGCCGGCAACAACCACAAGGACGGCGCGAACGCGATCTGGGCGCTCTCGAAGTTCGTCACCGCCGCGCAGGCGATGACCGATTACGCGCGCGGCGTCACCGTCAACGTCGGCGAGTTCCACGGCGGCACGTCGAAGAACACGGTGCCCGAGCGCGCCGAGTGCAAGCTCGACCTGCGCTACGAGACGGTCGCCGATGCGGAGGCGCTGGTCGCGGGGCTGCGCGCGGCGGCCGAGGCGGCCGCGATTCCCGGCGTGCGAATGGAGGTCTCGGGCGGCGCGAACCGGTTGCCGCTCGAGCGCACCGACGCGAGCGCCGCGCTGCGCGACGAGTACGCGGCGTGTGCGAAGGCCGCGGGGCTCGGCCACGGCGAAGCCGCGCTGCTCGGCGGCGGCTCGGATGCGAACACGGTCGCGCCGCTCGGCGTGCCCGCGATCGACGGCCTCGGCCCGCGCGGCGCCGGGTTCCACACGACGACCGAGTACGTCGAGCTCGATACGTTCGTCCCCAAGTGCGAGGCACTCGTGCGGTTCTTGTGGGGACGGCTCGCCTAGCGCCGCCGACGATCCCTTGCGGAGATCCGCGCGCCGCCGGCGATTTTTTCGGAGGTCGCGCGGCATCGGGTGCGCGCTACACTGGGGGCGATGGCGGGGTGCTTCGAGGACGTTCGCGAGCTCGGCGAGCCGGAGCTGCGCGCCCTCCTCGACGGCGGCCGTCCGGAAGAACGCGTGTGGGCGATCTGGGCGCTCGCGCTGCGCTCGGGTGGCGGCGATGTCGGCGAGCTCGCGGCGCGCGCGGAGCCGGATGCGGGCGTGCGCCGAAACCTCGCCGTCGTGCTCGCCGGGCACGGGCACCTCGAGCTGCTCGTCGCGCTCGCGCACAAGGATCCGGCGCCCGAGGTTCGCGGCGCGGCGATGGCGCTCGTCGCGCGGCTCGCGATCGACGGCAAGCTTCCACCCGCGCTGATCGAGGACCGCGTGACCACCGATGCGCCCGAGGTTCGCATCGCGGTGCTCGGCACGATCTTCGCGACCGCGCCCGGCTGGCTCGCCGATCTCGCGGAGCGGCTGCTCGACGATCGCGACCCCGACGTCCGCTACGAGGCGTTCGAGGCGCTCGTGCGTGCGAACCGGCTCGACGTCTCTCTGCTGTGGCTCGAGGAGATTCCGGAGCCCGAAGCGCGGCTGACGCTGATGCGATGGTCCGCCCGCGGCCGCACTCGCGCGTGCGCGGAGGCGCTGTCTCGGGCATCGCGCCGGCTGCGCCGCATGCTGATCGAGTCCGTGCGCGTCGCCGCCTACGACGACCTCGCGCCGGCGGTCGCCGACGACCCAGCGCTCGTCCGCGCCCTCGCCCGCCGCAACGCGCACGCGTTCGAGCAGCTCCCGCTCGCGACGCTGATCCGCGCGACGCTGCGCGAGCCGTCGGATCCATGGATCCTGATCATCCGCGATCGCCTGATATCGCTCGACGCGCCGTCGGACTTCGCAGCACTGCTCCCCGAGTACCGCGAGCTCTGCGGCCGCCGGCTCGCCGAGCTGACGACGCAGATGCAGTCGCTGCGCAAGGTCGGCAGCGAAGCCGCCGCGGCCGAGCTGTCCGCCCTCGACGAGGAGCGCGCCGCCCTCGAGTCCGCGCTCGACGCCGCCGCGCGCCTGCTGCTGCACTAGGGACGCTTTCTCACTTCGCAACCGGTGATCCCGAGTCGCTGCGCGGACTTGGGTGGGGACGCTTTCGCACTTCGCAACCTTTCGCGACGGCGACCGATACGGGGGCCATGCGCATTGCCAGATACACCCCTCCGGGCGAGGTCCATCACGTCATTTCTCGATTCGTCGAGAAACGCTGGTTCATCACGAGCGACGAGGAGCGCTCGTATTACCTCCGACTGCTCGGGAACGCCTTAGCCAAGAGCGATTGGACGTGTCTCGCGTATGCGGTGATGAGCAGCCACATCCATCTCGCGATGATCGCGGGCGATCAACCGTCGTCGGGGTGGTCGCGCCGCGTGAATCCTGCGTACGCGAATTTCTACAACGACGCGCATGACCGCATCGGCCCCGTGTTCGCCGGGCGCGCGGACATGTGGATCGAATCCACCGAGCGCGTCGCGCGACTCATCGCGTACATCCACAACAATCCCGTTCGCGCCGGTGTGGTTCCTCGTGCCGTCGACAGCAACTGGACGAGCCACCGCGCGTATACCGGCCGGGCACCAACGCCGCGCTGGCTTGATCGCACGTCGGGGCTCGCGCTCAGTGGCTTGCACAGCGATGAGTTCGACGATTGGGTTTGCCAGCAGCGCGAGCCGCGGCGCGCCTACCAGTCGCTGCACGCACTCGATCGCGAAGCGAAGCGGCTCGGCCAGGTCTCGCTGGGCACTCCGATAAGCAAGCCTCTATCGGCGCCGCTCCTTGCGCGCCCGTTCGCGCGTCTACGGCCGACGCCCGAACATGTCGTCGAGGTGGTGCGAGACGTTTCCGGCGTTCGCGATGAGGTGCTGCTCTCGAAGTCGCGCGTCGGTGTGGGGATCCGCGCCGTCGTCGTCAAGGCCGGCTGCAAGCTCGGCATATCGAAGGCGTCGATGGGAGCCGTCCTCGCGCTGAGCGCTCAGGGGGCAGCGAAACTCGGCGATCGCGTGCTCGATCCGACGAATGCGCGCTTGCTCGACGTCGTTATCGATCGCGTGACCTCGGAGCTCTCGCTGGTTGCGAAGTGAGAAAGCGTCCCCACCGAAGCTCTTGAAATTACTCTGAAGCGCTGGTTGCGAAGTGAGAAAGCGTCCCTAGGTCAGCGGGGCGCCGGTCGCGGCTTCGGCCTTCTCGCGCGTGATGCCCGGCGCGAGCTCGATCACGCGGAAGCCGTGGCCCGTCGGCTCGAACACGCCGAGCTCCGTGATCACGAGCGAGACGACGCGCGTCGCGGTCAGCGGGTAGTCGCAGCGTTGCACGAGCTTGAATTCGCCCTTCTTTGTCGTGTGCTGCATCATCGCGATCACGCGACGCGCGCCCGACGCGAGGTCCATCGCGCCGCCGATGCCCATGACCTTGCCGTTCGGGACGGCCCAGTTCGCGAGGTCGCCACCGCACGAGACCTGCATCGCGCCGAGGATCGCCATGTCGACGTGGCCGCCGCGGATCATCGCGAACGAGGTGGCGGAGTCGAACGTCGAGCCGCCGGGGAGGACGGTGACCGTCTGCTTGCCCGCGTTGATCAGGTTCGGGTCCTCGTCGCCTTCGTACGGGAACGGGCCCATGCCGAGCAGGCCGTTCTCGCTGTGGAGCCAGGCGTGGCCCTCGGGGAGGTAGTCGGCGACCTGCGTCGGCAGGCCGATGCCGAGGTTGACGATCGAGCCGGCGGGGATTTCGCGCGCAGCGCGGCGCGCCATGTCTTCGGTCGAGAACGTCATGGCCGCTTCCTGGTGGTCTTGTACTCGAACGCGTTCTCGTGCTCGGGCACGTGCACGACGCGGTGGACGAAGATGCCCGCGCAGTGGACGTCGTCGGGGTCGATGCCGCCGTTGTCGACGAGCTTGTCGCACTCCGCGATCGTCAGCTTCGCAGCGGAGGCCATCACCGGGTTGAAGTTGCGCGCGGTGCGCCAGAAGCGCAGGTTGCCGAAGCGATCGGAGACCGCGGCGCGCACGAGCGCGACATCGCCGTGAAGCGCGCGCTCGAGCAGGTAGCGGCGGCCGTCGATCTCCTTCACTTCCTTGCCCTGCTCGACGACGGTGCCGACGCCGGTCGGCGTGTAGAACGCGGGGATGCCGGCGCCCGCGGCGCGCATGCGCTCGGAGAGCGTGCCCTGCGGCGTGATCTCGACCTCGACCTCGCCCGATGCCATCCGCGTGTGGAGGTCCTCGTTCGCGCCGATGTAGCTGCAGATCACCTTGCGGATGATGCCGGCCTTGAGCCACGTCGCGAGGCCCTTGCCGAGGTTGCCCGCGTTGTTCGAGACGAGCGTCAGGTCGCCCACGCCGCGCTCGACGACGCCGCGGATCAACGCCTCTGCATTGCCGGAGAGCCCGAAGCCTCCGACGAGGATCGTCATGCCGTCGCGCAGCGGGGCGAGTGCCTCCTGCACGCTGGGGACGACCTTGTTGCCGTGTTTCCCGGTCATTGCGCGCCGAATGCTGCCACGGCGGCGTCCGCGAAGGAACGCATGCCGGTCACCAGCTCTTGCTCCGTGATGCAGAGCGGCGGTGCGAAGATCGCCGTACCGCGCTTGCCATCGACGTGGAGCGACAGCTTGCGCGCGGCGAGCTCCTTGTTGAGCGTGCCCCACTGGGCGAGCGGCGCCTCGAGCTCGATCACGCCGAGCAGACCGAGGCTGCGCACGAACCCACGGCCGACCTTGGCGCGCACGGCATCCAGCTCGCGCCGGAGCACGGGGCCGAGGCGCTCCGCGTTCTCGTAGAGGCGATCGTCCTCGTAGACCTTCATCGTCTCGACGGCCGCCGCGCACGCGGTCGGATGCGCGTAGTACGTCAGGCCCGCGGCGAGCACGTGATCGTCGAAGTACTTCGCGACGCGTTCGTGCACGATCACGGCGCCGATCGTCGCGTAGCCCGATGCGAGGCCCTTTGCGACCGTGATGAGGTCCGGCGTCACGCCCCAGTGCTGGTGACCGAACGGCTTGCCCGTGCGCCCGAAGCCGCACAGCACCTCGTCGGCGACGAGCAGCGCGCCCGCGTCGTCGCACGCCTTGCGCACGATCGGCCAGTACTCGGGCGGCGGCACGAGCACCCCGTTCGCGCCCGGCACCGGCTCGAGGAACACCGCCGCGACGCCCTGCTCGAGCTGCATCACGTCGCCGATGTTCGTCGCGCACTCGCGCCGACACGTCTCGACGCGCTGCCCGAACGGACACCGATCGCAGTAGCAGTCCTGCACGTGCACGACGCCCGCGAGCGCCGGCTCGATCGCCGGCCGCCGCCAGTCGCCGGTCAGCGCGACCGCGCCCATCGACGCGCCGTGATAGCTGCGATAGCGCGCGATGTTCTTCTCGCGCTTCGTGTAGAGGCGCGCGATCTTGAGCGCGTTCTCGTTCGCCTCCGCGCCACCGAGCGTGAAGAACACTTTGCTGAACTGCGGGCCCGCCATCGCGAGCAGGCGTTTTGCGAGCTCGACCTTCGCGGGGAACACCGCATTCGGCGCCGAGATGCACAGCTGATCGGCCTGGCGCTTGATCGCGTCGACGATGCGCTGGTTGCCGTGCCCGACGTTGACCTGGTAGCTCAGCGCGCCGAGGTCGAGCCAGCGGCCGCCGTCGGCGGTCGTGAACCACGCGCCCTGCCCGCCCGTCAGCTCGAACGGCTTCGCGCCCGACTGCGCGGTCCACGTGAAGAAGAACGGGTGCTCGTCAGACATGAAACTTCTCCGGCGCGACGTTGTGAACGAAGCCCTGCTGCGCCCACACCTCGCCGGTGTCGAGGTTCATCGCAATCGCACCGCAGGTCGCCGCGCCGTGCGGCTGCTCGGGCGTCGCCATGTTCGTGCAGATGCTCTTCGGCCAGCCTTCCTCATCGCCGAGGACGCGCCACGCGTCGTCGAGGTTGTCGAGCTTGGGCCGCGCCTCGAGCAGCTTGTAGCGATCGTAGGTCGTGCTCGTCGGCGGGACCTTGCTGCGCGCCGCGACATCGCCGTCGAGGCAGTGATTCGTGTGCGCGTAGTAGCCCGGACGCTCGTAGTCCTTGTTCTTGTCGCGGCGATACACGAGCTTTCGCCGCGTGCCGCTCGCCTCGACCGCGTACGCATCGGCGACCCCTACCGCGCCCGGATCGACGACAAGATAGTGATGCCCCGAGCCGATCGGGCTGGTGCGGATCACGTCGTACGCGACCTCCGCGCTCGTCTGGTGCAGGGCCCGGCGCACCATCGCGGGCCACACGACACCGAGCGTCGCGTCGGTCGAGTACAGGTTATTGATCGCGATCGCGACGCGCGCGCTGTTCATGCCCGCCATGCCGAGGCAGCCGGTCACCGTGAGCAGCCACGCGGCCGGGCCGTCGTGACTCTGCGGGACGTGCAGCATCATCACGTACGGGATTGCCGTCGCGTGCATGTCCCACGTCTGCGCGACGATGCCGCCGCTGCGCGTCTCCGCGAAGAACGCGCTGCAGCCATCGCCGCCGAGCGCGCTCGCCCCTGTGCCATGCCCTTCCGCGCCCGGTGCATCCTGCGTCGGCGCGGGCTTCCACTTCGCGGGATCCGGATCGAGGTCCCGCAGATCGGTGTAGTGGTTCGCGACGACGATCAGCTCCGGTGGCACGGCCGCGCCCTCGGCGATGCCGAGGAGCTCGTCGTACAGGCCCTGGTGATAGCGCTGCAGCACCGGCAAGTGGGCGCGCGCCGCTTCGAGCACCTGCGCGCGGTCCTTGAAGCCGCCGACCTTGGTGCAGAGATACGCCCGAATTTCGGACAGCGCGCGCACCTCGCCGCGAAATGACTCGCCGTGGATGTGGCCCCACTCGCGCGGAGACTTGCCGACCGGTAGCTCGAGCTTCCTCATGGGACGTCCTGAGATTGGGGACGCTTTCTCACTTATCAACCATCGGAAGGTTGCGAAGTGAGAAAGCGTCCCCGATCAACTGTGCGAAAGGATTCATTTGCGTGGGTTGATAAGTGAGAAAGCGTCCCTAGAGCAGCTCCTGCGCGTCCAGCGGCGGGATGACGCCCAGGCGGCCCTTCGGGAACTGGCGCACGAGGATGCCGCGCTCGGCCAGCTGGGCGGACAGCGTGCGCGAATTGTCACCCGCGTGGATCACGCGATAGGCACCGAGACCGTGCGACGTGTACGGCGCGAGCGAGCGATCGAGCGCACCTGACAGCGCACCGACATCGACGTGCCGCGCCGCGCGCAGCTGGTGATGCTGGCGCACCAGGGACAGCTCGTCGCCGTCCCACGTCGACACGAGCGTCAGCGGCGTGGCGATGAACCACTTCGCGCTCGTGTGGACGTATCCGGTCTGGCCGCCGCCCCACCACGTCAGCACGTCGGGGATGAGGCCCGTCGACGGCGACAGGAACGCGCCGCGCCCCGAGCGATACGTGTGCGTGGTGGTCTCGACCGCGATCAGCGGCAAGTCGAGCTCGCTGCGCAGCTTGCCGAGCGCCTCGAGGAAGTCGGGCGGCAGCACCCAACCGGTGCGCTCCTGCACGAGCTCGTAGACGAAGCCGAACACGTTCGCCGGGCCGCCCGCGGCGGCGACGGCGGCGCGCAAGGCGCTGATCGTCTCGGCGGTGCCCGCGATCGCGGGATGCGGGACGCGCGGCCACGCGAAGTGGCCCGGACCGCCGTTGTGCGTCTCGGGATCCGAGAGCGAGCGCGTCGAGCCGATCGTGTGGCCGTAGTAGCCGCCCGCGAGGCCGATCGCGACCTGCGCGGTCTTGCGCGTGACGCGGATCAGGCGCAGCGACTTGTCGATGCCCTCGTCGCGCGACGACGTCAGGTAGATGTGCGGCAGCTCGGGCAGCAGCGCGCCGATCCACTCGAGCGCGCGCACCGTGCCCGGCGTGACGTAGTTCATCAGCGTCAGCTTGTTGACCGCCGGCCCGTACAGGAGGCCCTGTTCCTCGGCGCGACGCAGCGACTCCGGCGCCTTCGCGAACGGACGCGCGAGACCGCTCGCGAGGTCGACCGTGATCTCGTGCTCGTGCACGCGATGCTCGGCGCGCCGGCGCGAGACCTCCTGCTTGACGACCGGATCGGGCGCGAACGCACCGAGCGGGATCCGGTAGTAGATCGCCTGCCCCTCGGGGTCCTCGTACTGGCCGGTCATCACGGTGACGACGTGCGCGCCGAACACGCGGTTCAAATGCGTCATCTGCGCGGTGCGCCCGACGCGATTGCGGCCAGTCACGTAGCGATACCGAACCGACCCGTCCGGCTTGGTGCGCGCGGCCGCGTCGCGCAGCTGCATCTCCTTGAGCTTGCGGCCGATGCCGCTCGACTGATGCCCGGGCGCGACCGTGATCGACACCGAGTACATCGTGTTGTGCTTGCCGAGCATCGGATCGTCGTCGCAGCCCTCGACGTCCTTGTTCTGCTCGAGCGGGCCGCCGATCGCGAACCCGACGAGCTGCGATGCGCCGCCCCCGGGCGACGGAGCCTCGGCGACGATCAGCGACCCCTCTGGATCCTCGATCGCGGCGCGGATCTCGGCAGGCGGCGTGCGGCGCGCGGGCTCGTAGACCTGGTACTCGATGTCGAGGATCGCGGGCAGATGATCCATCGCTTCGCCGTGCGGGACCTTGCGGTAGCGCAGCTCGACCTGCGGCGCCTTGTGCGGCGGCGGCGCGGGCTGGTCCTCCCACTCGGGCGGTTTGCGGCCGTCGTGCGCGTCGAGCCACGACAGCGACTTGCGGATCGTCTCGAACAGCATGTCGATCTCGCGCGCATGGAACGTGTCGCTCAGGCGATACCGCGCCGTGCGCGTGCCGGCGGCGAACACGACAGCGCCACGCCAGAACCGCTGGCCGATGAACGCGTCGAGCAATGCCGGCGTCGGCAGATCGAATGCGAACGCGTAGCCGGCCGCGCGCGGGAACTGCACGAACTGCGGATACGCCTTCGCGAGCTGCTCGAGGCGCGGCGCGACGAGCTTCTCGATGCGCTCGGCGTTGTGCGACATCGACACCATGTCGGCGTGGATGCGGCCGCGCACGAGCGATGCGCCATGCGCCGTCGCCGGCTCGGGATCCGCGAACCGCGACATCACGACGCCGACCTGCGCGCGCTTCGCGAACGTGACGGCATCGGGGTAGTCCTGCTGGCCGCGCGCCGAGAGCAGGCGGAACTTCGAGTGCCACGCGAACGGGCCGCCGAGGCCGAAGCCGACCTGCACCTCGTCGAACACGAGGAACGTCTGGTGCTTGCGGGTCAAGAGGCGCAGCGCGCGGAAGAACCGCTCCGTCGCGTAGCGATCGCCGCCCTCGCTCTGCATCGGCTCGACGATGCAGCAGAAGTACTCGCCGGTCTTCAGCGCGGCATCGACGGCCGCGAGCGATGCGACCTCCGCCGCGAGCAGCGGATCGTCCTTCGTGTCGCCGAAGCGCTCCTTGAGATCATCGATGTCGCCGTTCGCAGCCGCCGCGTAGAAGCCGCTCGGCGCGGTCGGCTCGTCGTCTTCGTTCGGCGTGTTCCACACCGGGAACGGCGCGAACTGGCACTGGTAGCCATTCAATTCGAACGGCGTGCGCTTGCTCGGCGAGTGCGTCGCGTGCACCGCGAGCAGCGTGCGGCCATGGAAGCTGCCGTCGAACGCGAGCACCTTCGTCGCATCGCGGCGCGCGCAGTTGATGCGGCACAGCGCGATCGCCTTCTCGTTGGCCTCGGCGCCGCTCGCGACGAACGTCACGTGCGGCAGGCCGGGGACGAGCTGGCGCAGCGTGTTCGCGTACTCGGCGGCGGCCCACGTCTCGCTGATCGACGAGTCGTCGTTCGCGAGCAGCGTGTCGGCGAACTCGCCTTCCGTGAACGCGCGGACGACCGGATCCTCGGCAAAGCCGCCCACGACGGTCGCGGTCTGGCTCATACCGTCGAGCACGGCGAGCGGCTCGGGATCGATCGACACCATCCACGGTCCCGCGCTGCGCAGGTGATCGAACACCGGCGGCTTCTTCTCCTTCGGCACGCGATCGCCCGCGTACAAGCGCGCGAGCAGCGCCGCCGACTCGGGCAGCACGCCGCCCGCCGGCCGCATGATCGACATCGGCCGCGGATGATCGACGAGCCGGGCTTCTGCCTCGCGGGCTTCCTCGCTCGCGTGCAGCTGCTCGAGCCGGTCGAGATCGGTGCCCGGCAGATGCTTGGCGACCATCGCGTGCGGCGTGATCGCGCCGAGCACGTTCTCGAGGATCGACAGCGGCGCCGTGACGTTGCGATGCGCCCACGCGCCCGCCGGCCGGTAGTTGCCGCTGCGCCCGACGCCGCCGAACGGCAGCTTCGCGCTCGCGAGGTTCGTCGAGCGGTTGCGGTTGAGCATGCCGGTCTTCGTGCGGCGCGCATACTCGTCGAACCGCGCCTGCGATGCGGTGAACACCGCGTTGACGAAGCCGTACGGCGACGCGTTCAACACCGCGATCGCCTCGTCGTCGCTGTCGATCACCTCGACCGCGAGATCGGGCCCGAACACCTCGAGGTCGGTGTAGCCCGCGATGTGGTGCACGCCGTCGGGCAACCGGTGCAGCGACGCCGTGCGGTAATAGCCGCCAGGCAGCTTCTGCCCCGCGAGGACCGCCTCCGCCCCGCCCTTCTTCGCCGCCTCGAGCGCGCCGTCGACCTTGACCAGCGCGCCGTGCGTCGCGACCGGCCCCGCGAACACGCTCGGATCCTCGGGCGAGCCGAACTTCAACTCGCGCGCGACCGTCGCGAGCAGCTCGGTGAACCGATCTGCGATCGAGCGATGGACGAGCACGCGCTCGGTGCCGGTGCACCGCTGCCCCGCCGACAGATAGCCGCCGACGATCACTTCATGCACGGCCTGCCGCAGCTGGCAGTCCTCGAGCACGACACACGCGTTCTTGCCGCCCATCTCGAGCGCGACGAGCAGCTCCGGACGATCGAGCGCGGCCTCGAGGATGCGCCGCCCGACCGTCCAGCTCCCCGTGAAGCACAGGCCGCGGATTTCTTTCTGCGCGACGAGCGCGGCGCCGACCTCGCCCGTGCCCGCGACGACGTTCAAGACTCCCGCCGGCAAGCCGGCCGCCTGTGCCGCCTCGGCGTAGCGCTGGCCGCACAGCGGCGTGATGTCGCTCGGCTTGACGACGACGGTGTTGCCCGCGAGCAGCGCCGGCACGACGTGCGCGTGACACAGATGAAGCGGAAAGTTGAACGGGCCGATCACGCCGACGACGCCGAGCGGCTGGTAGCGAAGGATCTCGCCCGCCGCGACCGGCCCGGCCTTGAGGTCCGCCGCCATCGTGCCGCGCACGAGATCGAAGCGATTCAAGACGGTCGTGACTTCCTGCTTCGCCTCGCTCCGGATCTTGCCGGTCTCGAGCACGATCGCGTCGGCGAGCTGATCGGCGCGCTTGGCGAGCTCGGCCTTGAACCGTTCGAGGTGCGTCCAGCGCTCGGCCGCCGAGAGAGATCCCCACGCCACCTGGGCCGCCGCGGCAGCTCCCGCCGCGTCCGCCACCGCCCCCACCGTGAACCCGGTCTCGAACACGACCGCACCGTCGGCCGCGGGGTTACGCGACACGAGGGCCTTGCCGGTGGGCGCCACGAACTGTCCACCGATGAAATTACCGAGCGACTGCACGGCGCTAAATAGACCACACTTGTGACGAGTTCTTAAGGGCGCGCCGGTCACCGAAAAAACTGTGCTATCAAGCGGCCCTGGATGCCTTCGCTGGTCTTCCTGGCCGGTCCGATCGCAGGTCGCCGTTACAAGCTGGGCGACGGCGAGTACGTCATCGGGCGGCGCTCGGACTGCCAGATCTTCGTGCCCGACATGCGGGTCTCGCGGCAGCACGCGCGCCTGGTCCGCAACGGCGAGGGCTGGACGCTCGAGGACCTCGGCAGCAACAACGGCACGTACATCAACGGCGTGCGCCTGCAGAACGCGACGGCGATCCGTCATGACGACGAGATCATGATCGCGAACAACAAGATCCGCGTCGAGGCGCAGGACTTCCCCTCGGTCGAGAAGTTCCCCGAGGGGGGCAACGCGGTGACGATCGTCGACGTCAGCGGCAGCTCGCTGATCCGCTCGCGCGAGGATTCCGCCAGCGCCCGCCTGCCCGTGATCTCGAGCGGCCTGATCAGCGTCACCGATCAGAAGGCCGTGCGCCTGATCGAGCGCAAGCTCGACGCGCTGACGCAGGTGTTACACGCGACCGCGTCCTCGGATACGGCCGAGGCGCTGCTCGAGAAGCTCGTCGACGCGCTGCTCGATCTGTTCCCGCAGGCCGAGGACGTCGGCGTGCTCGTGCAGGACGAGCGCACGCAGGAGCTCAAGGTCCAGGTCCAGCGCCATCGCAAGCGCCCGGTGGTCACCGGCGAGACCGCTCCCGTCCCGCGCACGACGACGCAGGACGACCTGCCCAGACCCTACGGCGGCGAGCTGCGCGTGCCCGGCACGATCATCCAGCACGTCGTCAGCGACGGGCGCGGCGTGCTGCTCGGCGAGGGCTCCGCCGACAACGAGACCGTCGGCACGCGCATGGGCGCGCCGCTGATCTATCACGGTGCGCACTACGGCGTCGTCTACGTCGAGAGCGGGCGGCAATCGTTCCGCCAGGAAGACGTCGATCTGTTGCAGGCGATCGCGAACCAGGCCGGCATGGCGATCCACGCCACGCGCGTCGCCGCGCAGCTCGCCCGCCGCGAGAAGCTCGAGCGCGACCTCCGCGTCGCTCGCCAGATCCAGCGCTCGCTGCTGCCCGCGACGCTGCCGCAGGTCGTCGGCCTCGACTTCGCGGTCCACTACGAGCCCGCGTATCAGATCGGCGGCGACTTCTACGACTTCATCTGGCACGACCCGGCGCACCTCGGCCTCGCGGTCGGCGACGTCGCGGGCAAGGCGATCTCGGCGGCGCTCTACATGGCGCGGTTGACCAGCGAGCTCCGCTCGCGCGCCGCGATCGCCCGCACGCCCGCGCGCCTGCTCCGCCGCGTCAACCAGGAGATCGCGCAGCTCGGTGACGACGGCATGTTCGCGACGCTCGTCTACTGCATCTACGATCTCGAGACGCGGAGCCTCGTGTTCACGAACGCCGGCCACTGCGTGCCGCTGCTCCGCCGCGGCGACCGCGTGTTCCCGCTGCAGGCCGAGCGCGCCCACACGCCGCCGCTCGGCGTCACGCCGGAGCTCGAGGCTGGCGAAGCGCGCGTCCAGCTGCACTCCGGCGACATGCTGATCATGGTGTCGGACGGCATCCTCGAGGCCCGCGACGCCCGCGGCAACGAGTACGGCCTGTCCCGTCTCTCGCGCCGGATCCGGAGCGCGCGCGGCAACGCCGAGGACGTCGTGAAAGCGATCCTTTCCGACATCGATGGCCACGCTCAGAACCAGACGCAGGCCGACGACATGACGATCGTCGCGATGACGATCGACCAGCGCCGCGCCAAGCGAAAAACCACGACCTTGCCCGGGGTTACGCCGGCCGAGCTCGGTGGCTCCCAGCGCCTGCAGACCGAGGGCGGAACCCCGGACGAGCCGGGCGACGACGACGACGACTAGCCCCTTGCCAACTCCCGGTTTGCCATGCCATAAGACGCAGCCCCGGAGAGTCTGCCATGGCGAAAAAAGGTAAGAGTGGCCGTGAATTGATCCGCCTCGTCTCGACGGCGGACACCGGCTTTTTCTATACGACCTCGAAGAACCGCAAGCGCACGCCGGACAAGCTCGTGCTGAAGAAGTACGACCCGGTCGCTCGCAAGCACGTCGAGTTCAAAGAGTCGAAGATCTAGGAGCACGTGCCATGTCTCGCGTTTGCCAGGTCACCGGGAAAGCGCCGCTCGTCGGCCATAACGTCAGCCACTCGAACCGCCACACCAAGCGGCGCTTCGAGATCAATCTCATGAACAAGCGCTTCTGGCTCGAGGACGAGAAGCGCTGGATCACGCTTCGCGTCTCCGCGCGCGGCATGCGTCTGATCGACAAGCTCGGCCTCCCCGCGGTGCTCACGCAGATGCGCGCCCGCGGCGAGAAGGTCTGAGCAAACTTGCGCGGTCGCATGATCGCGCACGCGTGGCTCGAATGGCCGCGCACTCACACGCCATGCGGTCGCCCCTTCGGTGGCCGGTTCGGGCGACGCTTGCGAGCCTGCTCGGCGTGCTTGCGGGCTGTCGCGCGGCGCATCCGGTCGCACCGGCCGCGACGCCACTGACCGTCGAGGTCGGCGGGCCGTTGCGCGGCCTCGCGGGCGACGGCGAGTCGCTTGTCGCGTCGGTCGGCACGCGCGTCACGTCGCGCGGCGCGCACGTGTGGAGCGTCGAGCTCGCGAGTGCCGCGAACCAACCGCCCGCGAACCAACCGCCCGCGAACCCGACCCCCGGCGCGCTCGCGATCGGTGACGGGCTCGTCTACACGGCGGCCTCCGCGAAGCTGCGCGGCGATCCGGGCGCGCTCGTCATCGCGCTCGATGCGGCGACGGGCGCCGAGCGGTGGCGACTGCCAATCGATGCGACCGGCTGGAGCCTGATCACCGGCGTCGTGCCGATGACCGGCGGCGGCGTGATCGTCGGCGGCGCGTTTGCGGGCACGCTGCGCGCGGTCAACACCGTCGTGACGAGCGCGGGCCAGACCGATGGCTTCGTCGCGCGCGTCAGCAAGGACGGCTCGCTCGCGTGGCTCGTGCGCCTCGGCGGCCCGGGCGCCGACAGCGTGCAGGGCGTCGCGGTGCGCGGCAGCACGATCGCGATCGCCGGCAACTTCTCGCCGGCCGCCGACATCCTCGGCGAGCCGCTCGCATCGGTCGACGACGAGCTGCCGTTCTCGGACGCGTTCGCCGCGACGCTCGACGGCAGCGGCAAGCGCACGTGGAGCGCGACCTACGGCGGCAAGCTCGATGATGTGGTCGCCGGCGTCGCGATCGATGACAGCGACCGCGTCGTCGTCGCGGGGACTGCGCGCGATGTCGTGCACGTCGGCGCGCAGGAGCTGACGGCGAAGGGCACGGACGCGATCGTCGTGTGGTTCGCACCGTCGGGGAGCGCGGGACGAACCGGCACGGCGCGCCTGATCGGAGGCGCGGATCTCGATGGCGCGAGCGCGATCGTCGCGGCCGGCGATCACGTGCTCGTCGGCGGCTACGCGGGAAACGCGGGCTTCATCGCCGAGCTCGCGTCCGACGAGCAGATCGCCGAGTGGCAGGCGACCGGCCCCGGCCGCGAAGAGGTTCCGGCGCTCGCGAGCGTGCCCGGTGGATTCGCGGCCGCGCTCGCGCACACCGCGGCGCTGACGTTCGACGGCGCGACGCTGCCCGCGCCCGCTGATCCGGCCGCCGGTGGGGCGCTCGTCGTGCGCCCGCTTCGCTGAGGCGACGGCTTCGTCAGGGCGGCAGCACGTCGAACGTGCCGAACACCGCCTGGCTCGCCATCGCGGGCGCGCCGTTCGTGCCGGCTGCGATCGTCAGGAACACCGCATCGAGCGCGATCGGCGATGCGACCTGCGCGCGCGTCGTCCACGTCATGCCGTCGGGCGAGGTCTCCCACGCGATCATGCCGGCGCTGCCGCGCAGGCGCAGGAAGCGGTGGGCGACGGCGTCGTACGGGATCGAGCAGCTCGTCGAGTAGCTGCTGTTGATGATCTGCGCGCAGTCGAGGGTCGTGCCCGCGATCGAGAGCTCGACGTTGTCGCCGTTCTGCTGCGACGCGCGCAGGACGGTGTACGTCTGCGCGAGGCCGGGGGCGCTGACGACCTCGGTGAACACGGCGTCGTTCGTCAGATCGAAGCCCGTAGCGGAGCGCAGCGCGCACTCCTCGCCGCCCGCCGTGTCGAGCGCGATCGTGACGTGCCCGTTCGATTCGCCGTACGTGCACGTGCCCGAGGTGAACTGGCCCGCCCACCGATCGTCGATGACGCCGGAGTTGAAGTCGTCGCGCAGCGTGCTCGCCGGGCAGAACTTGCCGCTCGGCGTACCGCCGTTGACGTTGTCGAAGTGTCCCGCGCCGCCGTTCATCACCGTCTCGAATGTGCCGGTCTCGAGGGCGAACGAGACGAGCGACGCGAACGCCGGCGTCGGGATCGACGAGAACAGCGTGAACGTGACGCCGTCCGGCGAGGTCTCGAACGCCAGCGTGCCGGCGTCCTCCCGAAACGCCCACCAGCGATCGGCACCGACGTTGTAGGGGATCATCGTCAGGTTCGTCCCGGTGCCGTTGATGTACTGCGAGGCCGTGAGCTGCCCGCTCTCCTCGATGATCGACAGGATGTCGCCCTTCACCGACACGAGCTGGATGTCCGTCTGCGCGGTGGTCGCCGTCGACGCCGTCTGCGGCACCTCGACGGCAATGCGCTGGCCGCGCACGTCGTAGCGAAAGACCGAGCCGAACCCACCGTAGGCGGCCGAGGCGATCGTCGTCGCGGGCAGCGTGATCACGAGCTGCCCGCCCATCTGAACCGTGGTGATGCCGCCGTTCTTGTACGAGTACCACTGCGGCGAGGGCACGTTCGCCGTGAACGTGTCCGCGAGCAGGTCGATGCCGCCGCACTGCGCGCTGCCGATCGCACCGTCGCTCGCCGCATCGTGCGCACCGTCGAGTGGGGCATCCGAGCCGGCGCGCGCGTCGAACCCGAACCGCCCACAGCCCGCCAGCGCGACGACGAGCGCGAGCCTC
>JAFAOG010000519.1 GCA_019237945.1 Deltaproteobacteria bacterium
TGTCCCCCGCTCAAGGGAAGATTACCTACGTGTTACTCACCCGTCCGCCGCTTTACTGATGGCCGAAGCCACTTTCTCGCTCGACTTGCATGTGTTAGGCCCGCCGCTAACGTTCGCTCTGAGCCAGGATCAAACTCTCCATAGAAAATTTGAAAACTGGTCTCAACGTCAGGTTGTTAGCTCAGGGTCCGGGGGGAACCTGAGCCTCTGACGTGGATCGGTTTTTCGTCTCAAACAAAAAACCCAAACATTCAGACTTGGCTTGCTATCCAGTTTTCAGAGACCGATCGCCGACTCGGAGCCTTCTCTTCGTCGGTCCCGACGGTGAGTGCCGTCGAGGGATGCTGCTTATACGGGATGACTTTTCGTTCGTCAACGGTGATCGAAAAAATTTTCCACCGTCCCGTCACACGCCGCCAACCCTTCGTTCTACCTGAGGATTTCCGAGCGAAAAATTCTACGCTGGATCCACCATCAGGTCCAACAACGCCACCGAGCCGTTAGTTACCACCGCACGCGGACGTGGCAAGTCGCCCGCGTGGATCCCGGCGCAACCGCCTGATTTTGTCGACCTTCTGGTCTATCCTCGACGCGGCCGGACATGCTCGAACGCATCGGGAACTGCCGGATCGTCGAAGAGATCGCCTCGGGCGGTATGGCGGTCGTCTATCGCGCGGTGCAGGACCCGCTGGGTCGCACGGTCGCGATCAAGGCCCTGAAAACCAGCGCCGCCGCCGAAGAGAACGTGGTGACCCGGTTCGAGCGAGAAGCGAAGAGTCTCGCGAACCTGCAGCACGAAAACATCATCCACGTTTACGACTACCACCAGGAACGCGGCGCGATGTTCATCGTGATGGAGTACGTGCAGGGCATCGACCTGTACGACCTCCTCGAAAAGTGCGGCCGCCTGCCGTACGACATCGCGGCGATCGTCGCCATGCAGGTCGCCCGCGCGCTCGACTACGTGCACTACCGCGGCATCGTGCACCGCGACATCAAGCCCGCGAACATCATGCTGGCCCGGACCGGCGGCGTGAAGGTCATGGACTTCGGCATCGCCCGCGACACCAACCTCGGCGACCTCACGGAGGCGGGCACGGGCATCGGTACGCCGGCCTACATGTCCCCGGAGCAGGTGCTCGGCGACAAGCTCGACGCACGCAGTGACATCTTCTCGCTCGGTGTCGTGCTGTATCAAATGCTCACGGGCAAGAAGCCATTCGTCGAGGACGAGAAGAAGTCCGCGATGCACAAGATCCGGCTCGAGAAGCACGAGAGTGCGCGCAGCTTGAACCCGGAGATTCCGCGCGAGCTCAACAACATCATCGACAAGTGCCTCGAGAAGCAGCCGCGCGATCGCTGGCGCAGCGCGCAGCACATGGTGATGGCGCTCGAGCGCTTCCTCGCGAAGCACGTCGAGATGAACCACCACGCGCGCCTCGTGTTGTTCTTGAAGGCGCAGGGAATCATCACCGAGCTCGAGGCTGAGGAGTACTTGAACCCGGCCGCGCTCGGCGCGGGTGCGGGCGCGCTGCAGCAGCCGAACATGCAGGCGCGCAACGTCGTGCGAGCCGGGATGGTCGCGCACGCGATCACGCTCGGCGTGCTGCTGCTCTTCCTCGGCCTGATCCATGTCGCACCGCTCGGCGCGACGCCGCGCTCATCGCTTATCAAGGAGCAGCGCGGCTTCGTGCGCATCGATGCCAAGCCATGGGCGCGCATCACGATCGACGGCAAGCCCGCCGGCATCACGCCGCTCGGCCGCCCGCTCGAGCTGAGCGAGGGCCCGCACACGATCACGTTCACGCACGACTGGTATCAGCCCGTCGAGAAGAAGCTCGACGTCACGCCCACGACCGCGGAGACCGCGCCCACGATCGCCGTCGACTTCGAGAAGCAGCACGTGCCGCTGCTGCCCGGGAAGAAGAAGCCGTGAAAGCGCTGCTCGCCCTCGTCGTGCTCGCGCGCGTTGCCTCGGCGCAGCCCGATGCGAACGTCATGAGCTATCGCGTGCAGAAGGGCGACTCGCTCGATCTGCTCGCGGCCGAGCTCTACTCCAATCGCGACGACGCCGTGTTCATCATGGCGGAGAACAAGATGCAGAAGCCGCGCAAGCTCAATCCGGGCGAGCGGCTGCGCATCCCGATCACGCACGACATCCGCACCGAGAAGGGCGACAGCTTCGAGTCGCTCGCGAAGAAGTATCTCGGCGACGAGAAGCGCGCGAGCTACCTCGCCGAGTACAACCATCGCTCGATCGAGGACAGCCTCGCGACCGGCACCGAGCTGACGATCCCGTTCCGCATCACGCACACCGCGACGGAGAAGACCGAGACGCTCGCGAGCATCTCGACGACCTACTTCGGCAACGCGAAGCACGCCGACGAGATCGCGAAGTGGAACGGTCTCGACAAGACGTCGATCGACAAGGGCGAGTCGATCGAAGTGCCGGTGTTGACCGTGCACGTGCGCGACGCGCGCCTGCCCGCGCTCGATACCGATTCGCAAGCGCGCGACAAGCAGCGTCGCGACGCGGTGGCGCTCGCTCAGACCGCGCTGCCGGCGGCGCACGCGGCGTGGCTGCAAGGCGAGTACGCGCACGTCAAGGACGCGCTCGCGCCGCTCGCCGACAAGACCGACTACCTCGACACCGACACCGCCGTCGAAGTCGATCTGCTCCTCGGACGCGCGCACGTCGCGTTCGACGACACGGCGCTCGCGGTCGCCGCGTTCTCTCGCGTGCTCGCGCGCAAGCCGCGCTACGAGCTGTCGCCGTACTACGATTCGCCGAAGGTGCTCGAGGCGTGGCAAAAGGCCGTCTCGCAAGGGCAGTAGCGAGCGCGCTGCTCGTCGCGTGTCACGGGCACCATGCGCCGGGGCCGCCGCCACTCGGCAAGGCGCTCGCCGCCGCGCTCGCGGCCGCGGATCACGCGCGCGTTCCGTGGCGATGCGCCGCCGCCGATACACCCGCGCTCGCGCCGGTGACCGTTGGCCGCTGGGCGACCGCGGAGCGCACGCTGTCGCTCGGCGATCCGAAGCGCGATGTCACGATCGGCGTCGTTGCGGATGCCGGCGGCAACGCGCCTGCCACGCTCGCGGCCCTCGCCCGCCTGCGCAGCAAGCTCGCCGCTGCGGATCTCGTCGTCACGCTCGGCGGCATGGGCACGACGGAGCCGGAGCTCGAGGCAACGCTCGGCACGCTCGCCGACAAGACGCGCCCGCTCGTCGTGCTCCCCGGCGATCTCGAGGACGAGCACGCGCAGCGCGCCGCCGTCGCGACGCTCGCGAGCAAGGGCAACGCCGTGTTCGACGGCCGGCTCGCGCGCTGGATCACCGCCGGCGACGCGACGCTCGCGACGATTCCTGGCACCGGCGCGTCAGAACGCCTCGTCGCGGGCGCCGATGGCTGCGCGTGGCGGGCGAGCGACGTCGCGACGGTCTACAAGCAGCTCGCCGATCGACCGGGGGTGCGCATCGCCCTGCTCGCCGAGGCACCGCGCGAGGGCCAGAGTGGTGAGCTCGCGCTCGTCCCGGCGACGCCGGTCGATGTCGTCGTGCACGGCGCCGCGCCGCTGTCGCCCGCGCGCCAGGGCACCCGCGACGGCAAGTACCAGTCGCTGTCGCCCGGCACCGTCGACGCGCTGCCTCGCCTCCCCGAGACACACGCACCGAGTGCGGGGTTGCTGGTGATTCACGGCACGACCTGGAGCTGGAAGCCACTCGTCGACGAGAAATGAGGTGAGCACCGAAGGTGCGGGGGGTTGGGGGTGGGTGGGCTTGCATCCGCGGGCGAGCGAATGCGAGCCAGTCGCGGATGAGCTACGCTGAATGCCGTCGTGTCGTCGACGCCGGCGCAAAAATTCGTGTGCCCGCGCTGCCGGAGCTCGTACTCCGACCCGGCACGGTTCTGCCGCGAGTGCGGAGCCGACATGACGCGCGCCTCGCCGCTCGAAGCGGCCGCGCAGAAGCCGGAAGGCTCCGACGAGATGCCGATCGCGGATCGCCGACTCACCGATTCGAACGCGGCGTGGCTCGGCAAGATCGTCGATGGCCGCTATCGCGTGATCGAGGTGATCGGGCGCGGCGGCATGGGCGTCGTGTATCGCGTCGAGCACCTGCGCATGGGCAAGATCGCGGCGATGAAGGTGTTGCATCGCGATCTCGCGAGCGACCCCGAGGTGATCTCGCGCTTCGAGCGCGAAGCGGCCGCGGTCAGCAAGCTGCATCACCCGCACACCGTGCAGGTCTTCGACTTCGGCACCGCGAACGGCGCGCTCTACCTGATCATGGAGTACGTGCGCGGCCTCGACATGGCGCATATCATCCAGCGCGACGGGCCGATGCCATGGTCGCGCGCCGCGCCGCTGCTCGCACAGATCTGCGGCGGGCTCCAGGAAGCGCACGAGCTCGGGATTGTGCATCGCGATCTCAAGCCCGAGAACGTGCTGATCACGCGCACCGCGGGCGGCCGCGACTACGCGAAGGTCCTCGACTTCGGCCTCGCGAAGCTCGAGCAGCGCAAGGAACCGACGACGGAGACCGATCGCCAGGCGATCGTCGGCACGCCGTACTTCATGTCGCCCGAGCAGATCCGCGGCGACAACGTCGATGCGCGCAGCGACATCTACAGCTTCGGCGCGCTGATGTTCGAGCTGCTCACCGGGCAGCACCTGTTTACCGGCTCGACGGCGGTCGGCGTGCTGACGAAGCACCTCACCGCGGATCCCGATGCGCCGAGCAACCGCGCGACGAAGCTCGGCATCGATCCGCGCGTCGATCAGGTGTGCCTGAAGTGTCTCGCGAAGGATCCGAGCGCGCGCTGGCAGAGCGCGGAAGAGCTCGCCGAGGCGATCGAGGAGGTCTACACCGAGACGGTCGGTTACTCGACGGGACCGGGCGCGCGCTCGAGCAATCGCATCGGCGCCGGCCGCCTCGTCGTCACCCCCGACGACAGCGAGAGCAACCTCCGGCTGCGCCGCTCCGACATCGATGCATACGAGCGCGGCCTCAAGCGTGCGCGCTACGTCTCGCTCGGCATCGTCGGCGGCATCGTGCTCGCGGGCGTCGGCGCCGCGGCGTACTACATGATGCGCGAGCCGCCGCCGCTCACCGAGGAGCGCGAGCCGAACAACGACGCGCCGCACGCGAACAAGATCGCGGCGGGCACGCAGGTCACCGGCACGATCGGCAAGCGCCGCTCGACGACCGATGGCGACGTCGACTACTTCCTCGTGCCGTACTCGAGCGCGAGCAAGCGCGTCGTCACGGTGCGCGTCACCGGGCTGCCGAACATCGATATCAACCTCGCGATCACCGACGAGGACGGCCTGCACGGTGCGAACGCCGACGAGGCCCAGCTCGGCGAAGGCGAGGTGCTGCACCGCCGCGCGGTCGATGGTCCACTCGTGATCAGCGTCGGCGAGACGCTCGCGAAGAACGAGCGCCCGATCGAGAACGTCAGCGATCCGTACACGCTGACCGTCACCGAGGAGCCGCTCGCCGGCGAGACCGAGCCGAACGGCCGCGAACCCGACGCGAACGCGCTCGAGCCGACGATCGAGATGCGCGGTTACCTCGACACGCGCGACGACGTCGACCTGCTCCGCTGGCAAGGTACCGACGGCACCTACAACATCATCGTGCGCGCCGATGGAATTCCGCTGGTCTGGCACACCGCCGACGGGAAATTACGCACGCCCGGCGCCGTGCCGCTCCACCTCGCGAAAGGCGAGTTGATCACACTCGAGCGCAGCGACCGCGGGGCGAAGGGCCCCCTGCCCGCGCGCGACAACGCATGGTCGGTGGTTGTGACGCCTGTTCCTTAGCTACTCTGTCGAGTCATGAGGTGGTTTCTCGTGACGGTCGCGCTCGCGGCGTGTGGCGACGACGGCAACAAGATGACGTGCGCGCATCCTCCCGGTGCGTTTCCCGAGGGCGACACGACCGGTCACGCCGATCCGTTGCACGCGGGCCCCAGCGAAGCGCGCGCCGGCCGCATCCACGGCGCCGACTTGCCGCTCGTGCCGAGCGGGCTCGTCACGTGGAAGGACGGCGACTTCGTCCTCGCGAACGATCGCGTCGCACTGGTGATCGAGGACGTCGGCGATAGCGACCTCTACGATCCGTGGGGCGGGCGTCCGGTCGGGCTCGCGCGCGTCGTCGGCGGTCAGCTCGTCGAGCCGGCGAACTTCGGCGAATTCTTCCTGCTGACCGGGCGGTCGTCGATCGTCACCGACTCGGTCAGCGTGATCAACGACGGCAGCAACGGCATGCCCGCGATCATTCGCGCGCGCGGCAAGCTGCACCCGATCCCGTTCTTCGAGTCGGTGATCAGCGCGGTCTACAGCGATCAGTTCACCGACATCGACGCCGCGATCGACTACGAGCTCGCGCCCGGCAGCGAGAAGGTCGACATCCGCATGCGCTACGCATCGCCGCGCACCGAGGACAAGATGGTGCCGTCGACGCTGCACGCGTTCATGTACACCGACCGCATGCCGGTGTTTCAGCCCGGCGCCGGCTTCGACAAGCAGATCAACGGCGCGCCGCACGTCGATTTCGTCGACGATCAGGCGACGAGCTGGTCGTACAGCCCCGGCGACGGCACGTTCGGCAGCTCGCTGTCGGTCTCCGGGTTCCTCGGCGCGTTCACGACCGGCTACAACCTCCCCGCCTGCGGTACGACCGATCGCATTCACGCATCGATCGTGATCGGCGGCCCCGGTCTCGACGGGATCGAAGCGGCCGTCGCGCGCACGAACAACACGGTGCAGCGCGCGATCACCGGCACCGTCACGCGCGGCGGTCAGCCGGCCGGCGGCGTGCGCGTGCATGCGAGCGACGGCACGTCGTACCTGACGCGCACCACGACTGCCGCCGACGGCACGTTCACGCTGCACGTCCCCGCGGCCGCGAACATCCACCTCGACGCCTACAAGCGCGGCGATGCCGTCGGTACGGCGGAGGTCGGCGCCGGCACGTCGGCGACGATCGATCTTCCCGCGACCGGATCGATCCACGTCGTGGCGACCGAGAACGGCGCCGCGGTCCCGGTGCGCGTGCAGGTGATGCCCGCCGGTGGCCAGCAGGTCCCGAGCGTTCCCGGCAAGCTCGGTGAGGACTCGATCGCCGCGGGCCGCCTCCACGTCGAGTACGCGGTCACCGGCGACGTCACGCTGCCCGCGCCGCCCGGCTCGTGGGACGTGATCGTGTCGCGCGGCTACGAGTACGAGCTCGTGAAGAAGACGGTGACGGTCGTCGCGAACGAGACCGTTCAGGTGGCGGCGCCGCTCGATCACGCCGTCGACACGACCGGGATCCAGTGCGGCGACTTCCACGTCCACACGTGGCGCAGCAACGACTCCGGCGATCGCGCGCTGCAGAAGGTCGCGCAGGCCGTCGCGGACGGGCTCGAGCTGCCGGTGCGCAGCGATCACGAGTGGGTCGGCGACTTCGCGCAGGAGATCGCGCAGCTCGGTGTGCAGGCGTTCGCGTTCCCGATCGGCTCGATCGAGCTGACGTCGTTCGAGGTGTGGGGCCACATGGGCGTGTTCCCGTTGCAAGGCGATCCAACGGCCGTCAACAACGGCGCGCCGAAGTGGCAGACGTTCCCGACCGCGGCCGCGCCCGATACGAAGTTCGAGACGCTGTCGCCGCCGAAGGTCTTCGACGCGGTGCGCGCGCGACCCGAGCAGCCGATCGTGATCATCAACCACCCGCACAGCGGCGTGAACTACTTCCCGTACGTCGGCTACGACCCGGCGACCGGTACCGCAACCGGCACCGAGGACTGGGACACCAAGTTCACGCTCGTCGAGGTGTTCAACAACTCGTCGTGGAGCGACAACCGCACGGGCACCGTCGACGACTGGTTCGGCATGCTCAAGGCGGGCCGCAAGGTGTTCGCGGTCGGCTCGTCGGACTCGCACGGCATCGTCGGCTCGCCGGTCGGCTATCCGCGCACGTGCGTGCAGCTCGGCACCGACGATCCGCGCCAGCTCACCGCGAGCCTCGTGCGCGATCAGCTCGCCGCGGGCCACGCGACTGTCTCCGGCGGCATCTACGTGACGGCGAAGCTCGGCACCGCGGGGCCCGGCGACACGACGACGGGCGCCGGCTCGCCGCAGATGGTCGACGTCACGGTGCAGGCGCCGACGTGGATCGACGTCTCGAGCATCGACGTTGTCGTCGACGGCACGACGGTCGACACGATCCCCGTGATGCCAGGCGACGCGGATCCGCAGAACCCCGCGATCCGCTGGCACGGCCAGGTCCCGGTGATGGTGCGCGCGAGCGGTGGCTTCGTCGTGATCGCGGCCAGCGGCACGCAGCCGCTCGAGCCGGTGCATCCCGGCGAGAAGCCGTTCGGCGTGACGAACCCGATCTTCGTGACGCCCTAGCCTAGTCGGGTCGCAGATCGCGCGGCTCGTGCGGATCGAAGCGGCGCGGCTGCAGCTTCGCGATCTCGTCGGCGCGCGGCGCACGGAAGTGCAGCATCGACAGCGTCGACGGCGGTGCGCTGCCGACGATCGCGATGACGACTCCGCCATGCGGGCCGTCGCGCAGCAGCATCAGCTTGTCGGCGGCGTGCTCGGGCTTCATGTACTTCACGAGCGCGCGCGTGATCGGCTTGACGATCAGCCCCGAGCCCGCGACGGCCGCGACCGCGTTGCCGGATGCGAC
>JAFAOG010000316.1 GCA_019237945.1 Deltaproteobacteria bacterium
GATCGATGGCCATCTGTTCGGGGCCGACATGGAGGCCCTGGCCAAGGCCGCCGGGGACTGGCAGCAAGGCGATCTCCGCGGCATTTACCGGCTCCGCTCTCCCGTCGCCCCGTACGTCGCGGCGGTCGAGGACGGGATCGAGATCGACTTCGCCAAGATCAAACGGACGGTCGAGGACGGTGCCGCGCAGGCGGAGGTCACCCTGGTCGAAGGCGCCGGCGGCTGGCGGGTCCCGCTAACCGGGTCGCAGGACATCGCTGACCTCGCCCGCGACCTCGGGCTGCCGGTCGTGATCGTCTGCCGCGGGACGCTCGGGACGATCAACCACTCGTTGCTTACGATCGAGGCGGTCGAGCGGGACGGCTGCCGGGTCGGCGCGGTTGTGCTGTCGAAGCGCCCGGAAGAGAGCCACGACTTCACGCGGAACAACGCGGAGCAGATCCGCCGCCGGTGGTCGAAGGCCCCGATCGTCATCGTCGAAAACGACGAATCCGTGTTCCGCGGCTTGTTCTAGGAGCGTTTCATGTGGAACATGTTCCCGTGGAAACATTTTCCCGTGGAACAACGCTCGATCCGGCCTATGTCACCGGGCTGATCGAAGCCGCGGGATCGTTCACGTTCAGCCGGACCTCGAAGCAGCTGTCGGTTTACTTCGCGGTGAAGCTCGCCGACCGGGAGCTGCTGGAAGCCCTCCAGGCGTTCTTCGGGGTCGGCCGGATCTATGCGTCCGGCGCGAGCGCGTACTACCGCGTGAACCGCCGCGAGGAGCTGCCGCGGATCGTGGCGCACTTCGACCAGTACCCGCTGCGGTCCCGCAAGCGCGAGACGTTCGAGACGTGGAAGCAGATAATCGAGGCGAAGGCGCAGTTCCGCCGTCCAGACCGGCTGGCGCTCTCGCTGCTCACGGCGCAGCTGCGGCGGCGCTGACCGGCAGCACGACAATCGACCGCGGCTTGCCGTCGATGTTGTACGCGTCGCGCGAGATTGTCGGCGGGAGATCGTCGCGGCGCACCGCCTCGAAACCGAGGACCACGCCGCCGGGCACGACCCGCTTCGCGCCCGCCTCGAGCCACTCGCGCAGGTCGAACGTCGCGCGTGACATCGCCGCGTCGTAGTCGGCGTCGGCGTGATCGTCGAGCCGCTCCGCGCGCGCATCGAGGTTCGGCAGCCCGAGCTCGCGCGCGGCCGTCCGGAGGAACGCGTGCTTCTTGTGAACCGGCTCGAGCGAGACGAACTGGACGTCCGGCAGACAGATCGCCGCGATGACGACCGGAAACCCGCCGCCCGATCCGACGTCGAGCACGCGCTTCGCGGCATGCAGGCGAGGGACGACGTGGAGCGAGTCGTTGACGTGGCCGAGCAGATCCCCGCGGGACGAGGCCGCCGACAGGTTGATCGACTTGTTCCACTTCTCGAACAAGCCGATGAAATTGTTTAGTTTTGTCGCGCACGATGCGTCGATGCCCAGCTTCGCGAGCGCCTGCTCGATCGTCATGAAGACGGCTCACAGATCAACTGGCTCGCGCGGGGGATCACCAGCGCGTCGGACGTCAGGGCGGGCAGCTCGGTCACGGCGGACAGCAGCGTGCGCGAGACGACCTCGGGAGGCAACGCGCTGACGAGCCCGATCGTCGCGCCGGGAGGGAGTCGCGGCAGCACGCCGATCCGCAAGATCGCATCGTTGACGACGTCGAGCGGCCCCGTTCCTTCGGCGCATTCGGCGACGAGCACGAGCCGGCCGCCCTCCGCGACGAGCGGCGCGACCGCTGCCGCGATCTTCGCCGCCTGATACAGCGTCGCGGTCACCGGCAAGGTATCCGAGGCCACGACGAGCGGCGAACGCGGTGCTCGCACCGTGAACCACGGCTTCGCGAGCGCAGCCCCGGCGCGAAACGCGGCGAGCAGATCGCCTGCGACCGCGGCATGAATCTGGTCATCGGGCCCGGCGACGGCATTCAGCAGAAACGCGGGCGCGGTCACCATGCGCGCGGCTTCTTCGAGGTCCTCGCGGCACGGATTTCCGTCGACGATTCCGGCACGCGCCCCGGCTTCCGTCTTCAGCCGATGATTGATCCGGATCGCCGTGCGCTCGCCGAGACCGGGGAACAGCGCCTTCGCGCCGGCGCCGAATCCCGCGAAGTAGTGCGGGCGGATGCAGCCGGTTGCGAGCACGTGATCGGTCTCGACGAGGCAGCGGTGGACGCGCACCGGCGTGCCGCGGCGGGTGGTGCCGAGCTCGACGATGTCGCTCGCGCCGTCGTGGTTGATGACGGGCTCGGCGATGCCGAGCGCGCCGACATCGCAGGGGCCGTGCGTCCCGGTCGCGACGGCAATGGTCGGTCGGCCGCCGGGTAGGTGCCGGCGCAGGGCGGCCAGCATCGCGGCTCGCGGCTCCTTACGCGTCGGGTCGCTGACGATGACGGTGACGCGGTCCGAGGGCGCGATTCGCGGGAGCGCGGCGCCGATCGGGGCGGCGAGGGCGGCGTCGAGGAGCTCGTCGAGCGGTCGCGGCGCGGGCTGCACCGGTGCCTCGAGGATGCGAGCACCTCGCAGGTCAATCGGGTAGGGGCGGCGTCCATATGGAAGGGCGACCCTCACGACGTGAGGTTACGCGGGTGGCGACGGTTCGTGTAGTTGGATACGATCAGTCGCCGCACGGCGCGTTTGTGTCGAAGCAAAGCTTGCTCCTTGTCGACGGGGACACTCGCAGCCTGCGAGTGCTCGAGGTGTCGCTACGCAAAGCGGGCTTCACCGTCACGCCTGCGGAGTCGGTGCAGGACGCGCTCGACAAGCTCGAGCTGCACGTCCCCGACCTGATCATCTCGGAGACGAAGTTCCCGACAGAGCCCGATGGCTTCGAGCTGCGGCGACGCGTGCGCGCGAGCGCGGACTGGGGACAGATCCCGTTCGTGTTCCTGACCGCCGAGACGACGATCGAGAACAAGATCCGCGGCCTCGAGCTCGGCGTCGAGGACTACCTGACGAAGCCGATCTACATCAAAGAGATCGTCACGCGGATCAACATCCTGCTCGCAAAGAAGCAGCGGCTCGCGTTCGAAGATCGCCGCGACGGGACGCGCTTCGCGGGGCGCGTGACCGACATGCCCGTCGTCGACGTGATCCAGACGATCGAGGTCAGCCGCAAGTCGGGCATCATCCAGTTCACGGGCCCGCACGATCGCCAGGCCGCGATCTACTTCCGCGACGGCAAGGTGATCGACGCCGAGGCCGGCACGCTGCAGGGCGAGGACGCGGTCTATCGCCTGCTGACGTGGTCGGAAGGCGACTTCGAGGTGATCTTCCGGACCGTGCGTCGCCGCGAGGCGATCAACACGACGTCGCAGGGCCTGCTGATGGAAGGCATGCGCCGCCTCGACGAGTGGCAGCGCCTGCTCGAGCAGCTGCCGCCGCTGTCGCATCGCTTCGAGATCGACACGATCGAGCTCGCGGCGCGCCTGGGCGAGGTCCCCGACGACAACAACCGGATCCTTCGCCTGA
The DNA here is from genome assembly GCA_019237945.1 of Deltaproteobacteria bacterium. Taxonomy (GTDB): domain Bacteria; phylum Myxococcota_A; class Polyangia; order Haliangiales; family Haliangiaceae; genus JABFXX01. The sequence goes on from JAFAOG010000316.1 coordinate 3,499, forward strand.
TCGACGGCAAGCGCTCGCTGCTCGAGGTGATCGACGCGAGCGACGTCGGCGACCTCGAGTGTCTGCAGGCGATCTCGCGCCTCTACTTCGAGGGCATGCTGATCGATCTCGACCCGGGCCGCCCGGCGCGGCGCGATACCGGCAAGCCCGTGCCCCTCGCCGTGCTCGAGGAGCCGCCGTCGCCGATGCACGTCGCGGCGTCGGGGCCGATCAACCTCGCCGAGATCAGCGCGCGCTCGTCGGGAGCCACGCCGGCGGAGCCGGCCACTGCCCAGCAGCTTCGCGCGAGCCAGCCGTCGATCCCGACCGAAGATGTCGACGTGCTGTCGGAGGAAGAGGCTGCGCCGGGTCCGCTCATGGGTGGCTATCGGCCGTCGAGCCTGCGCCTGATCGACGAGGCCGTCGCGGCGGCGCAGCTGATCGAGCCGTCGCTGTTCGAAGAGGACACGCCGAAGCCGAACGGCACGCCGCTCAACCGGGCGGAGACTGCGCCGAGGGAATCGAACGGGGCGCAGAAGCGTGCGCCGTCCCCGCCACCGCCGATCGAGGCGCCCGAGCCGATCGAGGCGAGCGACTCGGTGCCGACCGCGATCGACGGCGACGACGGCGATGTGCTCGGTGACGAGCCGCCGACCGATCCGTCGCGTCCGTCGCGCCCGCGGCTCGCGAACACGATCCGTCGCGAAGACAGCGGCCTGCGGATGATCGGATCGCACGGCCGCGATTCGTTCGAGGCGAGCGGCGAGCTGCGTCCGCGGCCGCGTAAGGAAGAGCCGACGCCGGGCCCCGAGCGCGAGCTCGTGACGATCCATCCGCGCCGCAACACGCGCGAGCTGCCCGCCGTCGTGCCGCCGCCGGAAGCCGAGGCCGAGGCGGCCGCGCTCGACGCCAGCAACGAAGCACCGACCAAGCCGGCGGTCGAGTCGCCGCGCACGACGCCTCCTCCTCCTCCGCCGCGCGCGCCGGTCGCCGGTGCGGTAGTCGCGCAGTCGCAAGGTGGCGGTCCGGGGACGATCGCGAAGATCCTGATCGTCGCATCGGCCGTGCTCGTCGGCGCGACCGTGTTCTCGTACTGCCACAAGAAGCGCACGCAGCATGCGGTCGTCGCGGCCGGTTCGGGATCCGGCGCGACGGTGAAGATGGTCACGACGCCGCCGATCGATGCGGCGGAGGCGGTCGGCTTTGGCGTCGACGCGCCGGTGGTCGCAGTGGTCGACGCGGCGACGGTCGCGCGGCCCGATGCAGCGCAGGTCGCCATGATCGATGCGGCGGCCCCCAAGCCGATCGATGCCGCGGTCGTCGCGACCGGCTCCGGCGGCGGCTCGGCGGCCAGCGACGCGACCGATCGCGTGAAGCAGGCGCGCGACCTGCTCGAGAAGGCGCACGCGGCGCTCGAGGACGGCGACCCCGACCAGGCGCTCGAGCTGGCCGACAAATCGATCGCGCTGCGCTCGACGGCGCGCGCCTATCTCGAACGTGCAAAGGCGCTGCAGCGGCTCGGCAAGATCGACGATGCACTTGGCTCGATCGACAAGGCGCTCGGCATCGTGTCGAACTACGCACCGGCGTACTACCAGCGCGGCATGATCCTGTGGTCGGCGCGCCGCTACGATGAAGGCAAGCAGGCGCTGCTGAAGTACCTCGAGCTCGATCCGGAAGGCCGCGATGCCGAGACGGTCAAGAAGCTGCTAGAAGAACCGCGGTAATGCGCGTCCTCGGCATCGAGAGCTCCTGCGACGAGACCGCGGCGGCCGTCGTCGAGGATGGGCGCGTCGCGCTGTCGGATGTCGTCGCGTCGCAGCACGAGGTGCATGCGCGGTACGGCGGCGTCGTGCCGGAGCTCGCGTCGCGCGCACACATCCTCAACGTGGTGCCGGTCGTCCAGGCCGCCCTCGACCGCGCCGGCACGACGCTCGATCAGATCGACGGCATCGCCGTGACGAACGCGCCCGGGCTCGTCGGCGCCTTGCTCGTCGGATTGCAGACGGCGAAGTCGCTCGCGTGGGTGACCGGCAAGCCGCTGGTCGGCGTGCATCACCTCGCGGGCCATCTGACCGCGATCTATCTCGAGCCGGATCCGCCGCCGATGCCGCACCTCGCGCTGATCGTGTCGGGCGGTCACACGTCGCTGGTGCGCGTGAACGGTCACGGCGATCTGCAGGAGCTCGGCGCGACCCGCGATGACGCCGCCGGGGAGGCGTTCGACAAGGGCGCGAAGCTGCTCGGCCTCGGCTATCCGGGCGGCGCGGTGATCGACAAGCTCGCCGCGACGGGCAACCCCGAGGCGGTCGCGTTTCCTCGATCGATGACGGCGGGCGAGCACGGCGCGGACTTCTCGTTCTCCGGGCTCAAGACCGCGCTGCTTCACCACGTGCGCGCGCACGGCGTGCCCGATGGCCAGGCGCTCGCGGATCTGTGTGCGAGCTACCAGGCGGCGATCGTCGAGGTGCTCGTCCGCAAGACGCGGCGCGCGGCGCGCAAGCACGGCCTCGAGCACGTGCAGGTGTGCGGCGGCGTGGCGGCGAACCAGGGCCTGCGCGCGGCGCTGCGCAAGGCGGGCGAGGAGGATGGCTTTCGCGTCTACATTCCGCCGCCGGCGCGCTGCACCGACAACGCCGCGATGATCGCGGCCGCGGGCTATCACCGGCTCGCTCGCGGGGAGCGCGATGGGCTCGACCTCGATGCCGTGCCGAGTGCGCCGCTATGAGCGGTGGGAATGGCAACGGGAACGGGAACGGCAACGGTCATGTCAGCGCGGCCGCGGCGCTCGGCCCGTTCCCCGACGCGCGCATCCTGCTCGACAAGTACGGCCTGCGCGCGAAGAAGCAGTTCGGCCAGAACTTCCTGATCTCCGAGCGGGCGTTGCGCGCGATCGCGGATGCGACGGTATCGAGCGACGAGGACTGGATCGTCGAGATCGGCTCCGGGCTCGGTACGCTGACCGCGCAGATCGTCGAGCGCGTCACGGCCGGCAAGGTCATCGCGCTCGAAGCGGATCCCGACATGGTGCGCGTCCTGCGCGCGGAGCTCGGCACCGTCGACAACCTCGAGATCCATCACACCGACGCGATGCGCTTCGACCTGCGCGCCGAGGCGTCGCTCAAGAAGATCATCGTGTGCGGCAACCTGCCGTATCACCTCGCGTCGCAGCTGATGTTCCGCGTGCTCGACGTGCGCGATCGCGTGCAGCACGCCGTGTTCATGATCCAGAAGGAGATGGCGGACCGGATCGTCGCGAAGCCGGGCGGCAAGGACTACGGCGCGCTCGGCGTGATGATCCGGACGTACGCGGATGTGACGACGGTGATCAAGGTGGGTGCAGGCTCGTTCCTGCCGCCGCCGAAGATCGATTCGACCGTGATCAAGATCGTGCCGCTCGCCGAGCCGCGTGCGCCGATCAACGACGAGGCTCACTACAGCAAGGTCGTGCACGCCGCGTTCGGTCAGCGCCGCAAGACGCTGCGCAATGCGCTGCGCGCGCAGTTCGACGACGCCGCGATCGATCAGGCGCTCGCTGCCACCAGCATCGACGGCGGCCGCCGCGGCGAGACGCTCGACATCCCCGAGTTCGCGGCCCTCGCGCGAGAGCTGAAGCCGAATGCCTGAGCTGCCCGAAGTCGAGACGGTTCGACGCACGCTGCAGCCGGCGGTCGGCGCGAAGATCGTCGCGGTGTGGGACAGCGGCAAGCCGCTCCACATGCAGCGCAAGCCGCCGCGCAAGAAGCTGCGGTCGCTGATCGGCGCGCGAATCACGAAGATCCGCCGCCACGGCAAGTACCTGCTCGTCGACACCGACACGCCCGACTCGCTGCTCGTTCACCTCGGGATGACGGGGCGCTTCCTGATCGTCGGCGAGGCGACTCCGCGCGCCAACCACACGCACCTCGTGCTGTGGCTCGATGATGGTCGCGAGCTGCGGTTCGTCGATGCGCGCCGCTTCGGCCAGCTGGATGTTGTCGCGCGGGACAAGGAGAAGCAGCACGCGGCGCTGTCGATCCTCGGTCCCGATCCGATCGAGCACGGGCTCGATGGCGATCTGCTCTACACGCGGTCGCGCGGTCGCAAGTCGACGCTCAAGGCGTTCGTGCTCGATCAGGGCGTGCTCGCCGGTGTCGGCAACATCTACGCGAGCGAGGCGCTGTGGAAGGCGCAGCTGCGGCCGACGAGGCGCGCGCACAAGCTGACGCACGACACCGCTCGCCGCCTCGCCGAAGCGATCCTCGAGGTGCTCCACAACGCGCTCGACAACGGCGGCACGACCCTCAGCGACTTCGTCAATGCCGACGGAGTCGAGGGCGAGAATGCGGAGTATTTGTGGGTGTACGGGAGGGCCGGTGAGGCGTGTCTGCGGTGCAAATCGACGATCCGTCGCGCGGTCCACCAAGGACGGGCAACGTATTACTGTCCAACGTGTCAGACCCCGTAAGGGTCTGCGCCTTTGGGCGTTTGCCTTCGTGTTAGTGTGGCCCGGGCCGTAACACCGCAATGTTCAACGACACCGCCGACGAAGACCTGATGGTCATGTACCAGAAGGGCGAGGTTCGCGCCTTCGAGGTGTTGCTGACGCGGCATCGCAAACCGGTCTACAACTTCATCCTTCGGTTCGTCGGCGACAAGGAAACCGCCGAGGATCTGCTGCAGGAAGCGTTCATGCGCGTCATCAAGGGCGCGGAGGCTTACAAGCGGCAGGCCAAGTTCACGACGTGGCTTTACACCATCGCGAGGAACTTGTGCGTTGACCAGACTAGGAGACGCAAACATCGCAAGCACGCATCGCTCGACGCCCCGATGGACGCCGGCGAAGAGAGCGGCACGTTGATGGATGTGATCCCCGGTTCCGAGATGGCCAGCGATCGCAAGAGCGTCAACAAGCAGCTCCACGAGCAGATGCAGCGGGCGATCGCCGCGCTCTCCGAAGATCAGCGTGAAGTGTTCCTGATGCGCGAGTTCCTCGACATGCCGTTCAAGCAGATCGCGGATGTCGTCGGCGTTCCCGAGAACACGGTGAAGAGCCGCATGCGCTACGCACTCGAGAAGCTGCGTCTCGAGCTCGACGAGTACAAGGACCTGGCGAAGGCCGCCCCGGGATGACCGAGCACAAGCCGTGGCTGTCGCTGCCCGACGAGGATCCGCCGGAGCGCGGCCTCGCGGAGCTGCTCGCCGCCGCACGCGTCAAGGCCGAGGTGATGGCCTCGCCGCCGTGGTGGAAGCGGATGTTCGCGGTGCTGCGCCGCCCGCCCGTGCTCGCGCTCGCGACCGTGATGATCCTGATCGGCGGCGTGATCGTCGTCGGTGGGCATCACGACACCGCCTCGTCTCCTGCGCCATCGCTCGACGTGCCGGCCGGTCCGCTCGACACGCGCGCGCGCAGCACGGCGCCCGAAGCCCCGCCGCCGGCTCCTCCTCCACCTCCGCACGAGGTGCGGACCGAGAAGCAGCTCGACGAGTCGCCGCACGTCGGCGGCGCCGCGCTCGATGACACGAAGCAGGCCGCACCTCAGGTCGAGACCGAAGAGGCCACGGACAGCGCAGACGATCGCGGCGAGACGCTCAAGGCGGGCGCGATCCAGGGCAAGAAGGCGCCGCTCGATCCGCTCGCGCGGTGTCGTCAGGCGGCGGCTCGTCGCGACTGCGCGGCGGCGAAGGCGTGCATGAAAGACCTGGGCAAGGTCGACGTCGCCAACGACGCGACGCTCAAGTCATGTTTGTGAAAAGCTCGACCTGCGCCGTCAGCAGGCGCGCGGTGCCGAGCAAGTCGACCAGGTGCGGATACGGCCACGACAGGCGCGCCTCGTCGGGCAGCTTGCCGTGCCGCTCGACATACGCGCGCAGCCACTTGCGTGTGTGCGCATTCGCGTAGCCGCCGCCTGCGATCGGACCGAATTCGGGCTCGTAGCGGGCGCGGATCGCGTTGAACCGATCGTCGCGGATCACCTTGGCAACGACCGACGCGGCCGCGACCGACGCGTGATGCTCCTCGGCGCGGTCGACCGACAGGAACTGCGGGAACCGCATGCCGAGCGCGGCGAACATGCGCTTGCCGTCGGCGATGATCTTGTCGCACGCGGGCGCCTGCTCGATCAGCTTCGTCGCGAGCTCGCGCTCGAGGACGTTCAGTTCGCCGCGGCACACGCGCTGATCGATCTCGGTGTGCTCGACCTCGATGTGGGCGATGAAGGTCGCGCGCATCCGCACCTCGGCCGCGAGGTCCTTGCGCACCGCGTGCGCATCGTCGCCGGCGCCGTATGCCTTCGAGTCGCGCAGGCCCTTGCGCGAGAGAGCCGCCGCCGCCTTCGAGTCGAGCGCGACTGCCGCGATCACCATCGGCCCGATCGCCGGCCCGCGACCTGCCTCGTCGATCCCCAGCGTCAGCCGGTTGGGACAGAGAGGCTTCTTCGCCATGCCGCCGACACTATAACCGAGCTCTGACCAGCTCCAGCGCTCGACCGACACCGACCTCGCGGTCGAAGACTTGCACGTCGACGACAGCGGCCCAGTGGTCGAGCCGGCGGGCGAGGGCGTCGAGCGCATCGGCGGCGGCGCGAGCGAGAGGATCTCCGACCTCGCGGTCGAGATCGGGCGCGGAACGATAGAGCGCGTGATAGATCGCGTCCTCCGCGAGCTCGAGGCGCGGCACGTCGTTCCGGAAGAACGCCTCGACGTAACCGCCTTCGAGATAGCCGCGCAGATACGCGCGCGCGCGATCGAAGACGCGAGACAGCGCGAGGCCGATGCGGTCCGCGGCTACCCGCTCGAGATCACCGACGACATCGACGCCAAGCGCGTTCGCGAGCGCCCGGGCCGCTGTCTCCGCCGAGCGACTGCGCGTGGCGAGCTCGTTGGCGACGCGGCGTCGGCCGCCGTCGATCGCGGTATCGAAGCCCGACGACAGCAGCGCGATCAGATAATCGCGATCCGCCGCCGTCGCCGTGTGCGACGAGAACGGCAGCCGCCGCGGCCTCACGAGATCCATCACCTCGCGTGCGGCACGCCGATACAGCGTCGCGACCTGCTCCGACAGCTGCTTGCGCTCGCTGAGCACCGTCTGCTCGGCGAACGACCGCGCGGAGGCCGCGAGCTCGTCGCGACCCTTGCGCGCCGCCTCGGCCGCCGCATTGCCCGTCGCCTGCATCCGCGCGATCACCGCCTCCGCCTCCGCCACGACGCCGCGCAGCGACCGCGCACACGCATCGCGCTTGAGCTGGCGCGCCTGCTGGAAGAACCGCTCCTCGAGCGCCTGGGCGAGCGCGCCCCAGTTTCCGTCCTCCGTACCTCCACCGCGCTTGTGATCGAGCGCCGCGCGCGCCGAGAACGGCACGATGACCTCGACCAGCTCGCCGAGCGTGCCGCCGATGAACTGCGTCACCTCGTCGATCTCGGCCTGCGACAGCTGGTCCGCCTTGTTGAGCACGCCGAGCACGCGCTTGCCCTCGTCGCGGATCGACTGCAGTGCCTTCTTCTCGCTCGCCTTGCCGCCCTGGTTCGCCGTGAACACCCACACGACCGCATCGGCCCGCGCGATGAACGCCCGCGCCGTCGCCTCGTGCTCGGGCTGGATCGAGTTGAGGCCGGGCGTGTCGACGATGTTGATCTTCTCGAGCTGCGGCAGCGGCACGAGGATCTCGACGCGATCGATCGCCTTCGCCTCCGCCGGCGTCAGCGCCTTGAGCCGCGCCATCAGCGCGTCCCAGCCGAGCTCGGTCGCCGTGCCATCCGCCGCGACGATCCGTCCGCCGCGCTCGCGCCCGTAGCGCACGACGTTGATCGTCGCCGTCGTCGGCGTGATTCCGGTCGGCGCGACATCCGCTCCGATGAACGCATTGACGAACGACGACTTGCCACTCGAGAACTCGCCCATCACCGTCACGAGCAGCGGCTGATCGAGGTTCGCCGCGGCGCGCGCGACATCGCCGACGAAGTGACCGAGCTCGCGCCGCGCCGCCACCGTCTTCTCGAGGAACGCCGCGAGCTCCGCGATCCCTTCCGCCGGTGCCCGGTCGAGCCCGAGATCCCGCGACCGCGCCTCGGTCAGCAGCTCGCGCGCCTTGCCGTGATGCGGACTGACGCGCAGCGCGGCCAGCGCATGGCTCGCCGCCTTCGCCGGATCGCTGTCGAGCACGAGCTTCGCGAGCAGCACGTGCGCATCGACGTCATCGCGAGCCGCGGCGACCTCGAGCAGCGCTCGCGCCGCCTCCGGCTGGTCGAGCATCGCCGCCCCGCGCGCGACGAGCGCCCGCACGTCCGTCGGATCCTTGCCGAGCAGGTCATTGCCCCACTGCAGCGCGCGCATTCGATCGCCCGCTGCGATCGCCGTATCGACCGCCGCGCGTAGCGTCTCGATCGACGCCCCGAGCGTCACCACCCGGTCGTAGCTCGCGAGCGCCGCGTCGAGATTTCCGATCGCCCGGTGCGCCGCCGCGATCTTGGCGTGCAGCTCGCCGCGCTTGCCGTCGATCTGCAACGCCTCGAGATAGAACCCGTGCGCGCGCATCGCATCGCCCTGCGCGAGCGCCGCATCGCCGAGCCCGATCAGGATATCGGCGCGCAGCTGCACGCCGAGCGGCGTCGAGTCCGCCTCCGCGAGCGCATGCGCCTTCTCGAGCTTCTCCGCCGCAACCGCCGGCGACCCATCGATCAGCGCCAGCCGCCCGTTCGCATACATCGCGAGTGCGTGATCGCCCGCGCGCTCGAGGTGCCGCAGTGCCTCGTCGTACGGGCCGCCATCCGCCATCAAGCTCTCGCCGAGCGCCGCCCGCGCCTCGACATCATCCGGATCCTCGACGACCGCCTTGCGCAGCTCGCGGATCGCCTTGTCGAGGTCGCCGCGCCGCCGCCACGCGAGGCCCAAGCCCCGATACGCATCCGCCAGGATCCCGCGATCGCCGGCCGCCTCGCCAACCGCCCGCCCGAGCACGCCGATCGCCGCCTCGTACTGCCCGAGCGCGACCTGCGCCAACCCAAGCCCGACCAGCGCCGCCGGGTCACTCCCCCGCAGCTTCACCGCCCGCTCGAACGCATCGTGCGCCGCCTGCGGATCGCGCAGCA
>JAFAOG010000364.1 GCA_019237945.1 Deltaproteobacteria bacterium
CGCTGCGCCTGCTCGGCGTCGAGGAGACGCTGCGCCGCATTCGCGGCATGTTCGCGTTCGCGTACTACGAGCCGTCGACCCAGACGCTGTGGCTGTGCCGCGATCGGCTCGGCATCAAGCCGCTGCACTACGTGAGCCGGGGCGACGTCCTGTACTTCAGCTCCGAGGTCAAGGGCATCGCCGCGGTGTTGCCTCTCGCGATCGACCCGGTGCGCGCGCTGTTCTCGATCGCGAGCGTCGCCGACGATTCGCTCGATCGGACGTGCTTCCGCGGCGTCAAGCAGGTGCCGCCGGGCGCGGCGCTCGTGTGCCGGCGTGGCCACGAGCCGGAGGTTCGCCGTTACTACTCGCCGATCGACGACTTCGACGAGGCCTACTACCGCGAGCTCGACAGCGCGCCCGAAGCGCACATCGTCGAGACGTTCCTGAAGCTGTTCACGCACGCCGTCGAGCGCACGCTGATGTCGGATGTCCGGCTCGGTGCATTCGTCAGCGGCGGCATCGACTCGAGCCTCGTCGTCGCGATCGCGCGCAAGACGCGCGAGGACATCCCGCTGTTCTCCGCGGACATCGCCGGCGAGATGAGCGAGATCGACGATGCGCGGCGCCTCGCGTCGCACCTGTCGTGCGAGCTCCACGAGGTGCGCTTCGAGCCCGGGCAGCTCCTGCAGGAGTGGGCGCGCGCGACGTGGCACTACGAGTATCCGATCGTGCGGCACGTCAACGCGATTCCGTTCATGACGGTCGCACGGCTCGCACGCAGCTCGGGCACCAAGGTCGTGCTGACGGGCGAAGGCGCGGACGAGCTGTTCCTCGGCTATCCGAAGCTGCTCGCGCGTCGGTTCGAGCGGATCGCGCGCGGCCCCGTCGACACGATGATGAACCTGTACGGCAAGCTGCCGGGCCTGCGCGAGTTCCTGTGGCCGCAGCTCTCGCCGCAGCCGACGGATTTCCTCAGCCTGCTCGCGCAGGACTTCCAGCGCCAGCGGATCCGCGAGCCGTCGCTGCAGAAGCTCGCATTCCTCGGCGAGGAGGGCGCACGCGAGCAGTACCTGACGCTCGAGATGCTCCAGGAGTCGCTGCACTCGCTGCTTCATCGCAACGACCGCATGGGGATGGCGCACTCGATCGAGGCGCGCTTCCCGTTCCTCGACGAGGAACTCCTGCGCTTTGGCATCTCGCTGCCCGCAAAGTTCAAGATCCATCGCTCGACGCGCTTCCACAACTTCAAGCACCCATTCCTCGAGGACAAGTGGGTGACGCGCGCCGCCGCCCGCGACCTGCTGCCACGCGAGCTCGTGCACAAGCGCAAGAACGGGTTCCCGATGCCCGGCTATCGCGTCGTCAAGGTCAAGCCATCCTTCTTCCGCGGCGGCTACGTCGAGGACGCCCTGAGCCTGTCGTGCGACACGGCGGACTACATCACCCGGCGCGCGAACCCGATGCACGTCGCGCGGCTCGCCGCCGTCGACCTCCACGGCCGGCTGTTCGAGCAGGGCTGGTCGATCCAGCGCGCGACCGAGCACGTGCTCCAGCACGCCGACGCGGCCTGATCCATGTAGACTGCGCGCTGGTGTCCACCGTGGGAAGCGCGCGGAGCAAGCCATCGCTGACGTTGCGAAAGCGAATGCGAAGCATCCTCGCGCGAGGGCCGCTTCAGGAGGCATTCCGGCTGCTGTATCGATTCGCCCTCGTCGGGATGAATTATGGTGGCGCCGGCAGCACGGTGTCCTCGGGGGACGAGCAGGCACTCGAGCGACTGCGCCGGATGCGGCAGGGTTCGGAGCCGCTCGTCGTGCTCGATGTCGGTGCGAACATCGGCAGCTACGTCAGCAAGGTGCTCCAGATCGTCGGTCAAGACACGAACGTTTACGCATTCGAGCCGTCGCGTGCCGCATTCGAGCAGCTCGAGAAGGCGTTCGGTGGGCGCGCCAACGTGCATCTCGTCTGCGCGGGAGCCGCGGCCGCTCCGGGGGCGGCCACGCTCTGGTCCGCGGTTCCGGGTTCCGTGCTGGCGACGACGTATGCCAAGCCGATCGATGCCGCGTCTGCGGGCGAGCCGATCGAGCTGATCACACTCGACGACTTCTGCGCCAAACGCGGGATCTCGAGGATCCATCTCTTGAAGCTCGACGTCGAGGGCGGCGAGGTCGATGCGTTGCGTGGTGCGTCGCGGCTGCTCGAAAGCGACGCGATCGACATGATCCAGTTCGAGTTCGGTCAGCCGAGCATCGGCGCGCGGACCTACTTCGCCGACCTGTTCGCGCTGCTCTCCGAGCGCTTCGAGATCTACCGCGTGCTGCCGACCGCGCTGGTGCGCATCGCGGAGTACCACGAGACACTCGAAGTCTTCATGTCGACGAACTATCTGGCACTCAGGAAGCGCAGCTGACTATACTTGGCACGTGCGGTGGCTTGCGGTGGCTTGCCTCGGAGCGTGCTCGTTTCGAGCGCACGCGCTGCCGCCCGCGGATGCGATCGACGCGCCGATGCCCGACGTATCGCCGACGACCGACACCGACGGCGACGGCGTGTTCGACGTGTCCGACAACTGCCCGACGATCGCCAATGCCGATCAGCGCGACTTCGACGGCGATGGCCACGGCGACGTTTGCGATCACTGTCCGCACTTCGCGTCGGCGACGGACCCGGATGGCGATGGCGACGGTGTCGGCGACGCCTGCGATCCGCGTCCCGCGCAGGCCGGCGACATGCGGCTGTACTGGCTCGATTTCACCGATGCGGCGCAGATCGGGACGTGGAACGCGACGTCGGGTACGTGGGCGGTCACCGGGGGCAAGCTCGTGCAATCGACGGCCGCGAACGCGCTGCTCGAGTCGCCGGACCTCGTCGGGGACCTCGCGTTCGCGACGAGCGTCGAGGTCGTCAACCCGGCGAGCTACGAGATCGGGTTCTGCAGCGGGTACGCACCTGGTCTGCAGACATACTGCTGCACGGTGTACGACAACCCGTCGACCGGGGCGCGCGCCGTCAGCCGGTTCCAGGGAGGCCCACAGATGTCGATGCCGGTGCCGTTTGCGGGGAGCGTTGCCCCCGGCAGCCAGGTCGACATCGTCGGCTCGGTCACGTCGGCCGGAAATACATGCGGATTTTCCGAGGGCTCCGCGACCGCGACGGCGACGGCGCCACGCGGTCCCTCGGTACCCGGGCGAGCGGTTTTCTACACCGCTGCACCGGCGCACTATCGCTACGCGTTCGTGGTAGCCATTGGGTCCTGAGCATGAACGCTCCGGGTGGGTTCGCCCACTAACCGCAGAAGGCCACGCCCATGGGACTAGGTTCGACACGGCGCACCGTTCTCGTCACCGGTGCGGCAGGCTTCATCGGCTCGCATCTCGTCGATCGGCTGCTCGCCGAAGGCTTCGAGGTCGTCGGGCTCGACAACCTGATGACCGGCGACCTCGGCAACCTCGAGGATGCCAAGCGCGACTCGCGGTTCCACCTCGAGATCGGCGACGTCCGCGAGACGCTCCACGCCTACGCCGAGATCATCTTCAACCTCGCCTGCCCCGCCTCGCCGGTCCACTACCAGTCGGACCCGCACGCGACGCTGACGTCGAGCGTGCTCGGTGCGATGCGCCTCGTCGAGCACGCCCGGTCGCGCCGCTGCCGCATCATCCACGCGAGCACCTCCGAGGTGTACGGCGATCCGCTGGTCCACCCGCAGAAGGAAGACTACTTCGGCAACGTCAACCCGATCGGCGAGCGCGCCTGCTACGACGAAGGCAAACGCGTCGCGGAGACGATGCTGATGGATGCACGCCGGCTGCACGGCGTCGACGCGCGCATCGTCCGCATCTTCAACACGTACGGCCCGCGCATGGCGTTCGGCGATGGCCGCGTCGTGTCGAACTTTCTGGTCCAGGCGCTCGAGAACAAGCCGATCACGATCTACGGCGACGGCCAGCAGACGCGCTCGTTCTGCTACGTGTCGGATCTCGTCGAGGGCCTGGTCGCGGTCGCGCGCGTCGAGTCGTTCGATTCGCCGATGAACCTCGGCAACCCGGGCGAGTACACGATGCTGCAGCTCGCCGAGACCGCGATGAAGGTCGCCGGGCGCAGCGTCGAGCTCGTGCGGCGTCCGCTGCCGGCCGACGATCCGCGCCGCCGCTGCCCCGACATCACGAAGGCGAAGGCCGCCATCAACTTCACGCCGAAGGTGCCGCTCGAGAAGGGCATGGCGCTGACGTGCGAGAACTTCCGCAGCCGTCTCGCGTTGCGCGCCCACGCGTAGTCGCATGTTGCGGATCTGGGCCGACCGCTCGCACTACGCGGAGCCGCACCGCAAGGCGCTCAACGACATC
>JAFAOG010000378.1 GCA_019237945.1 Deltaproteobacteria bacterium
CGACGCGCACACCTACGAGGTCTACCTCGTGCGCGACGCCGACAACCGCCGCTTCGACTTCATCCTCGGCATCGTGTTCGTGCTCGGCGCCGCGGTCAGCTGGTTCTTCTGGATCCGCCGCTTCGTGCGCGATCGCCGCGCGAAACCCTAGCGAGCTGCCCGCAGCGCGCGCAACAGCGACGCGTGGTCCCAGCTGCCCTCGAGCCGCTTGCCGTTGATGTAGAACGTCGGCGTGCCCTCGACGGCGCTCGCCTCTCCGCTCTCGAGATCGGCGCGGAGCTTCGTCATCACCGGATCGCTCGCCGCCTCGCGCGCGATCGCGTCGGGATCGAGCCCGAGCTCGCCCGCGTAGTCGAGAAGCTCGCTGTCCTCGAGCGCCTGCGATCGCTGATAGAGCAGGTCGTGCATCTCCCAGAACTTGCCGTGAAGCCCCGCCGCCTCCGCGACCTCGGCCGCATGCAGTGCGTGCGGGTGGAGCTGCGTCAGCGGATAGTTGCGGAACACGAAGCGCAGCTCCGCGCCGAGCTCCTCCTGCACCGCCTTGACGATCGGGTAGGCGCGCGCGCAGTAGGAGCATTCGTAGTCGCCGAACTCGACGAGCGTGATCGGCGCCTTCGGGGCGCCCTGCGCGTGGTCGTGCGACGAGACGTGCGGTGTCAGCGTTGACATGACATCGCACCGTGCGTAACGCGTGCCAGCGTAAACCGTCGGCGGACGCCTACGCTTCGTTGTCAGCGCGCTCGACGAGCGCGTACGGCCACGACGAGATCTGCGGGACCGGCGGAATCGTTTGCGCGCGGGGGCGCGGTTTTTGCTCGGTCGGGCGCAATCCGCAGCGGTCGAGCACGAACTCGATCGTGCGCACGCGCTCCTGCATCGACACGCTCTCGAGCGGCAGGTACGAGATCCGATGCTGCTCGAGCATCAGCTTGACCATGCCGTCGATGCGCAGCACGGAGTCCCACGAGACGCCGGCGCGCACGCCGTCCTCCTTGAGCAGCGACTGGTGCGGTCGCACGAAGAACACGATGCCTTCGCGCACCCACTTCATGTACTCGAGGAACCGCGCGTCGTTCATCATCGCGGCCGCGTTGGTCGTGTGCTCGGCGACGTAGGCGAGGTTGTCGAACGCGCGATCGCTGACGAACTTGCCGTCGTGCAGCTTCTCGACCGCGACCTGGCGCGCGAACACGCGCTCCTGGTACTCGGCGACGAGGTCCATGTCGGTGCGCAGCGCGTCGAGCCCGGTCTCCATCTCGGCGAGCACCGCGCGAGCGACCTCGCTGATCATCGGCAGCCCGTAGCGACGGCTGACATAGCGGCACAGCGTGGTCTTCCCGGTCGCGTGGCTGCCGACGAAGTAGATGCGCATCGGCTCCCATATAGCGGGGCCGTCTGACATTCACAGGGCGAGCGGTCCGGAGCTGGCGTCGCCGAACGAGGTCATCCCGTCGCCGAGGGCGTTCGCGATCGCGACGAACAGGTCGCCGTGGCGCCGGTAGCCGACATCCATCGTGCGGCCGGTGTGAATCGCCCCGCCGCCGCCGCCCGCGAGCACGAACGGCATGTCGTCGTGGAGGTGCGTGTTGCCGTCGCAGATCTCCGTGCACAGAAGGACGAGCGAGTGGTCGAGCATCGTGCCGCCGTCCTCGGGGCGCGCCGCGAGCTGGGACAGCAGATAGGCGTACTGCTCGACCCACCAGCGCACCTGCTTCACGTAGTCGGCGTACTCGTGGTGCGACAGGTCGTGCGCGGCGCCGTAGTGCGACGCCTGGTGGCTGCGCATGTCGAACCCCTGCTCGTAGAGGTCGGTGCCCATGAAGCGCGACATGATCAGGTCACTCGTGTGATGCGCCGCCTGGATCACGCCGACGCGCGTCATCCCGCACGCCATCGCCTGGACCATCAGATCGGTCTGCGCGCGCAGGATCTTCGGGAACATCTCCGGCGCGTAGAGCGTCGCGGCGTCGATGCCGGTCGCGTCGATCGCGGGCTGACCGCACGTTGCAGGCGCGCCGCCGCCGCCGAGCGCCTGGATCCGCATCTCGACCTCGCGCACCGCCTCGAGGTGCAAGTCGAGCTTCGCTTTCTCGACCGTGCCGAGCTTGGCCTCGAGCGCCTGCAGCTCCTCGCGCGAGCGATCGAGGATCGACAGCTTCGCCGAGCCGCCGCCATCGCCGCCGGAGCCGCTCGTCGTCGACCCCATGCCGCCGAACACGCGGTTGAACGCGGCGACCGGATCGTCCTCGGGCGGCGTCGTGAACCCGGGCTGCACGTAGGAGATGTGCATGTCGCCCGACGCGTTGTTCGCGTTCGCCTGCGCGCCGAGATACAGCAGCGGGAACGGATCGGCGTGGCCGATCGTCGATGCGAGCCTCTGATCGATCGAGATGCCGTTGCCGCCGTCGGTCGCGGTCAGCAGCTTCTTCGCGCCGCCGGGATGGCTTCCCGAGTCGGTCGGCCCCATCGACAGTCCCTTGAACAGGATGCACTGGCTCAAATACGGCGCGAGCGGCGCGAGCGAGTCGGCGGGCGTCCACAGCGAGGGCTGACCGGTCTGCGAGACGCCCGCGATGCCGTCGGGGAAGTAGAAGATGATGAGGCGCTTCGCGAGCGTCGGCGATGGGTTCGCGCGCAGGTAGCGGGCGAGCGGCGCGCTGATCGCGGCGGCCCCGCCGAGCTGGAGCAGACGGCGTCTCGAGATCATCGGCGCTCCAAAAAGTCAGGGGACAGGACGCTCTGCACCATCAGCTCGCGCACGTCGCCGGCCCACTTGGCTTGCACCCAGCCGCGCGCGCAGCGATCGGCGAGCGTCTCGCGCTGGCCTCGCGAGAACCGCAGGTACTGGCGCACGAAGCACGCGGGGCCCGCCTGGCTCGTCGCGATCGCGCTCGCGAGCTCGGGCACGGACTGGAAGCTGCCCTGCGTGTCGGTGCCGAGGCGCTCGATGTCCTCGATGTTGCCGCTCGCGTCGACGGGCTTCCCGTTCTCGGTGTCGCGCCAGCGCCCGACCGGATCGAAGTGCTCGAAGCCGAACCCGACGCCGTCGATGTACTCGTGACAGCTGTGACAGAGCGGGGCGCTCGAGTGCTGCGAGAACCGCTCGCGCGTCGTCGCGTTCGGATCGACCGCGGGAAGGTTGCCGCCCTGCGGCGGTGGCGGCGGCAGGTCCTCGCACAGGAAGTTGCGGCGCACGAGCAGGCCGCGCTTCACCGGCGATGTCTGATCGCTGTGCGCCATCGAGGCGAGCACGCTCGCGTGCGACAGGATCCCGGCGCGCGTGCCGTCGTACATGGCATGCCCGGGCGGCAGGCCGTAGAACTTCGCGGCAACCGGATCGAGCACGGTGTAGTTCGCGGTCAGCAGCGACGCGTACGTGCCGTCACCGTCGAACACGACATCGGCCGCGAACGCGCGCGTCTCGGCGAGCAGCGACTGGCGGGTCGCGGCGTTGAAGTCCGGATACAGATCCGCGCGCTTGTCGGCGGTCGTCACGTTGATCGCGCCCGTCCACTGCGCCGCGAATTCGCCGACCTGCGCCCGCGCCCGTGGATCGGCGATCAGCATGCGCGCCCACATCTCGATGCCCTTGGCGTCGGCGAGCTCGCCGTGCGCGGCGGCCGCGAGTAGATCGTCGCCCGGCGTCGTGCCGAGGAACGTGTATGACAGCGCGGTCGCGACCTCGTACGGCGTCAGCTGGTAGTGGCCGTGGCCATCGGGCGCGCCGAGCTCGCTGCGATAGAGGAAGCTCGGCGACATCAGCATCGCGGCGAGTGCCGTCTTGCCTCCAAGCGCGGTGTACTGCTGCTTCTCGTCGTCGGTCAGTGGGCGGCGGAACAGCTTCTCGCCGAGCTCCGCGACGCAGTCGCCGCACGTTGCCTTCGCGGCGATCGCCTGCGCCGCATCGAGGTACGCATCGACGTGCGCGCTGGTGACGAGCGCGGCGGCGCTGTCGGTGTCGAACGGAAAGCTCGCGTTGCGCGTCTCGACGGGAAAATTCGCGGCGACATCATTCGTCGTCGCGCCGGTGCACGACAGCGTCAGCACGCTGTTCTGGCCGCCGTAGCCGTCGGACTGCTGCGCGGGCGCGCGCGGATCCGCGATCCACGTCGTCTCGTCGAGCACGAGCTTGTAGAGGTGCGCGCCCTCACCGATCGCGAACGTGCCCGACCACAGGCCGGTCGAGGCGTCGTACGTCAGCGGGAGGCCGCCGGCCGCGATCGTCATCGGCCAGTGGTTGAAGTCGCCCGCGACGTGCACGCTGTGCAGGGTCTGGCCGTGCGGATCGTAGACGAACGTCTGTGCGTCGCACGGCGTGGCCTCGCACGCACCGCTCGTGCACGTGTCGCGGAAGCCGCAGTCGGTCGCGCGCGCGCACATCAGCGCGGGCATGCCGAACAGATCGTGGATCGTCGCGCGGTACTCGCGGCGCGTCAGCAGGCGCAGCCGCCGCGGGCCGGGCGGGACAGCGTCGCAGCGCAGCGCCTTCGTCGTCAGGCCGTGCTTGATGAAGTCGGCGAGCTCGCTCGCGCAATCGCCGGTGCACTGGCCGGGATTGTTCGCCGGCATGCGCATCGCGATGATCGTCGTGAGGTCGCCTTGCGAGCGCTTGGAGTCGCGCAGCGCGGGGCCGAGGCCGCCTTCGCCGGTCTCGCCATGGCAGACCTGACACTGATCCTGATAGAGCGCGGCGCCCTTGCTCGACGCGAAGTCGTACGTGCCGTCGCCGCTGCTCGAGCACGCGACGAGCAGCACCGCGAGGGCCCACTTCATCGCGCGTTCATGTTTGCAACCGACATGCCCGTGTAACCGACGCAGCACACACGAGGGCGACGGTCATTCGTTGCAATCGGCAACGCCACCGCGGACAAAAGGCGGCAGTGGTATCACCGCGTCATGAGAGCGACTCTCGTGCTGCTGCTTGCATGCGCGTCGGCATCGGCCGGACCGGTGAAGGCCGTCGACCTGCCGGCCGGCAAGCCCGGCATAGGCTTCGATGACCTGCAGTACTCCGCGCGGCTCAACCGCGTGCTCGTGCCCGCAGGCCGCAGCGGCAACCTCGATCTGATCGATCCGAGCACCGGCAAGGTCGCGACGGTCGTCACCGGATTCTCGACGGCGAAGACGTTCGACGGCGGCCACGATTTCGGCATCACGTCGGTCACCGATACCGGCAGCGTGCTCGCGGTCACCGATCGATCGACCGACGAGATCGTGCTCGTCGACGGCACCAAGCTCACCGCACGCGCGAAGCTCGCCGGCGGTCCCGACTACGTCCGCTACGTCGGCATCACGCAGGAGCTGTGGGTGACCGAGCCCGATGCCGATCAGATCGAGATCTTCTCGGCCGACCTCAAGCCGCTCGCGAAGATCGCGATCAAGGGCGGCCCCGAGTCGCTCGCGATCTCGGGAGGCATGGCGTACACGCACCTGTGGGACGGCGAGACCGTCGAGATCGACGTCGAGAAGCGCGCGATCACGGCGACATACAAGAACGGTTGCAGCGGCTCGCGCGGGATCGCGGTCGACGACGCGCGCGGCTACGTGTTCGCCGGCTGCGCCGACGGCAAGGTGACCGTGCTGCAGAAGGGCAAGCTGATCGCGCAGCTCAAGCCGGTCGACGGCATGGACATCATCGCGTGGAGCCCGACGAAGCGGCACCTCTACCTTTCGGGGAGCAAGAGCGCGGACCTCGCGATCGTCGGCGTCGGCAAGGACGGCGCGTTGAAGCTGCTCGGCAAGGGTGCCGGCGCGAGCGGTGGCCATTGTGTGACCACGGATGACGCCGGGCATGCGTACGTGTGCGATCCTCGCGGCGGGCGGCTCGTCGTCGACGCCGACCCGTATTGATGCCCCTCCTTGTCCTCGCGGCGGTCCTCGTCCCGACGCGCGTCCATCACGCGCCGACGATCGACGGCAAGCTGAACGACTGGCACGCGATCGCTTCGACCGAAGCGTTCACGCAGTCGTTCCCGCACGACGGCGCGGCGCCGACCGAGACGACGCGGCTCGCCGTCACCTACGACGACGCGAACGTCTACATCGCGATCGACTGCCCGCAGAAAGCGCGCTCGATCGCCCGGCTGACGCGCCGCGATCGCACGACCGAGGACGATCGCATCGAGATCGATCTCGATACCGCGCACGACCGCCGCAGCGCGTTTCACTTCGAGATCAGCTCCGCCGGCGTGCTCGTCGACGGCCTGCGCTACGGCGACACCGAGCTGTCGACCGACTGGGACGACATCTGGCGCGCCGAGGTCTCGCATTCCGCCGACGGCTGGTCCGCCGAGCTCGCGATCCCGCTGCGCCTGTTGCGCCTGCACGATGGCGTGACGACGTGGGGGCTCCAGGTCCGCCGCTGGGTCGCCGCGATCGGCGAGGAGGACATCTGGGCGTACTCGCCACGCGACGCCGGCGGCGAGGTCTCGCGCTACGGCGACATCGGGCCATTCGAGGGACTCGCGCCGCGCGGCAGCCTCGCGCTCGTGCCGTTCGTGCTCGGCAAGCTGACGCGCCGAGATGACCTCGCGCGGACGACCCACGACGCCGATGCATCCGCGGGGCTCGATCTGACGTGGCGGCCCGCGCCGTCGATCACGCTGCAGGGCGCGATCCGGCCCGACTTCGGGCAGGTCGAGGCGGACCAGCTCGTGATCAACCTGACGACGACCGAGGTCGAGTATCCCGAGAAGCGGCCGTTCTTCCTGCAGGGCATGGATCTGTTCCAGACGCCGATCCAGCAGCTCTACACGCGGCGCATCGGCGGCGACATCGACGCGGCCGCGAAGCTGATCTCGTCGGCGGGTCCCGTCGACGTCGGCGCGCTCAGCGTCGTCACCGCCGACGCCGCTCATCACGTCGTGCGCGTGCGCGGCACCGGCGGCGGCCTGACGCTCGGGGCGCTCGCGACCGCGCAGCAGCAGAGGGTCGACGAGGCGACGAGCGGCGGCATCGACGGTGCGTGGCGCTCGCCGGAAGGTACGTTCCTCGCGAGCGGGCAGCTCGTCGCGACGCAGGTGATCAACGGCGCGCCGGTCACGCGGCCCGATGGCACCGTGATGCGCTCCGGCGATACCGGCATCGGCGGCACGTTTCACCTCGCGAAGGAGGGCGGGTGGCTGCGCGGGCTCGTCGACTACGAGGGCTACTCGCGGCGCTTCGACATCGATCACCTCGGCTACCAGCCGCGCGCGAACGTCCACCACCTGCAGGTCGAGGGCGAGCTGTTCAGCGCGAAGCCGGCCGGGCCATTCCTCGAGGAGCGGACGCGCGTCGAGGCGTTCTTCCGCCGCAACATGGACGGGCTCGTGCTGCCGAGCGGCTACCAGTGGAACGTCGGCGCGACGACGAAGAACTTCTGGGACCTGTGGATGGAGCTGCACTGGCGGCCCGCGTACTTCGACGATCGCGAGCTCGGGGACGGGCGCGCGCTGCAGCGCTCGGGGGCGCTCGGGCTCGAGCTCGAGATCAACACGGATGCGCGCAAGTCGCTCGTCGTCGGCGGCTGGACCTCGACCCACGCGCTCCACGCGGGGTGGGATCACGAGACCGACGCGTTCGTGAAGATCCGGCCGCGCGCGAACATCGAGATCGAGCTCGATCCGTATCTGCTGTTCACGCGCGGCGAGCCGCGCTACCTCGGCGAGGACAACCGGTTCGCGCGCCAGGACGCGAGCTCGGTCGGCCTGACGACGCGCGTGATCTGGACGCTGCAGCGCGATCTGACGCTGCAGGCGTACGTGCAGGCGCTGCTCGCGTCGATCCACTACCGCGATCCGCTGCAGTCCGATCCGATGCAGCGCGTGATCCCGATCGACGCGCTGATACCGGCCGGCTTCGACGCCTCGCACTACGACGGCCGCGAGGGCGCGCTCGATGCGACGATCGTCGGGCGCTGGGAGTACCGGCCCGGCTCGACGGCGTTCCTCGTCTACTCGCACGCGCAGACGCCGGCCGAGGGCGCCGGGTTCGAGCCGCGCGCGCTGGTGCGCGGGCCGTCGGCGGATGCGGTGCTGCTCAAGCTGTCGTGGGCGTACCTGCGCTAGGGACGACGTAGAGACCGCGGCGCGCCCCGCACGCGCAGTGCAGATCGAGGACGAGCAGGTCGCGATCGTCGTAGCGGACCGTGTCCTCGCCCGCGACGCTCATCAGCGCGCGGCAGCTCTTGCAGCGCTGGCTCGTGCGCAGCCGCTCGAGCTGGTCCGCGCCGGCGCGGATCGCGGTCGACGGCGCCTCGCCGGCGGCGTAGCGCGGCGGCTTCGGCTTCTGCGCGTCGAGCAGCTCCTGCTTCGTTGGCCCGATGCCGCGCTTCTTCGTCGCCCACAGGCCGATGACGATCGTGACGCCGACGATCGCGAGCGTCCCCGCGATCGCCGCGATCACGGCTGCACCAGATCGCGCGTGATGCTCGCGACGTCGGGGCAGCCGCACAGCGCCATCGCGAGATCGAGCTCGCGGCGCAGCACGCCGAGCGCCGCCGCGACGCCGGCCCTCCCCGCCGCCGCGAGGCCCCACAGCACCGGCCGCCCGACGAGCACCGCCTTCGCGCCGAGCGCGACCGCCTTGATCACGTCGCTGCCGCGGCGCACGCCGCCGTCGAGCAGGATGTCGGCGCGGCCCGCGACCACATCGCTGATGCGCGCGAGCACCTCGATCGTCGCCGGCGATGCGTCGAGCTGGCGGCCGCCGTGATTCGACACGACGATCCCCGATGCACCCGCCGCGACCG
>JAFAOG010000252.1 GCA_019237945.1 Deltaproteobacteria bacterium
GAAGTCGTACGCGTACATGAACTGCTCGGTCATCTTCGGCACGCTGCACGCCGCCAGCAGCGCGGCCGCCTTCGGCGCGACCGGATCCGTCGGGAACAGCGCGACGAGCTCCTGCAGGTAGCTGCGGTGATAGTCGAAGAACGATGCCGTCGAGTCGCGCGACTGATCGCCGGTCGGCGCCACGCGGTCGAGCGTCGGCAGCGTCTGGTGGATGAACGACAGCATCGATGCACGCGTGTGCGCCGTCTTGGTCGCGATCACCTCGCCCGTCGAGCCGTGCCACAGATCGTAGAGCTCCCACAGGCTGCGCATCGCGACGCCGTAGCCGGTGCCCTCGCGCGAGCCGCCGCCCTGGAGGTCCATGTCGAACGTCGGAGCGAGCTCGTTCATGATCTTCGTGTCGTGGAACTCCGGCAGCCACTGGTTCGTATCGGCGAGCTCGTCGTGCGCGGCAAGGCCGAGCAGCATCGTCGCGCGCAGAAACGAGTAGTAGTAGTTGTCGCTCGGATCGTCGATCGCCCAGCCCGCCCACTTGAACGACTTGCCGCCCCACGACGCCGCGTCCGGGTTCC
Organism: Deltaproteobacteria bacterium; assembly: GCA_019237945.1. Taxonomy (GTDB): domain Bacteria; phylum Myxococcota_A; class Polyangia; order Haliangiales; family Haliangiaceae; genus JABFXX01. Next base: position 573 of record JAFAOG010000252.1, read on the forward strand.
AGACATTCGTCACCGCCTGGTTCGCGTACGCGAGCCACGCGCCGCGGCGATCCGCGGGCACCTGGTCGTGACACCAGTCGTAGACGAGCGCGAGATCGCCGACGGTGTCGCCGATCCGCAGGTAGTCATCGCCCGCGACATCGGGCGCGTTGCCGCCCGCGATCTTCGCTTCCTCGGCCGCGACATCCTTGTCGACCGCGGCGACGGCGGCCATGCAGTACTTCGCGTCGCCGGTCAGCTGGCCGAGCAGCGCCGCGTTCCAGCGCTGAAAGCCGTAGACGTCGTTGCCGGCGACCCAGCCGTCGACCATCTTCTGGAACCGCTGGCCGGCCGGGTGCGGCAGCCCGGCGACGAGCTGGTCCTTGCCCGCGCCGAACGCGATGCGCGGATGCGCGCCCTGGAACGTCGGACCCTTGTCGCCGCCGCTACACGCGGCAAGCACCACTACCAACAGCGCACGGCGAGGCATACAGGGGCCCCGCTTACCACGGGGCGGCGTCAGGGCGCCAGCGTGTCGACGGTCGCCGAAAGGTCCACGTTCGTGCCGAGATACGCCATCGTTGCGCCGGCCGCGTCGTGATTGAACGCGATCGTGGCAGTTTGCCCGCCGCTCAGGTGCACGACGACGGTGTCTCCGGCTGCGCTCGCGCTGGTCACCGCGCCGTCGATCGACAGCACGTGAATCAACCGGTTATTGCCGCCCGCGCTCGTCTCGTCGAGGCGGTAGCCGCCGCCGTAGTCCGATTCGGACGTCATGTTGTGCACGCTGTATGCGCCGCCCTGCAAACGCTGCACGGCGAGCGCGTGGCCGGCGTTCGAGATCGTCGCGGTCGAGCCGCTGATCGACGGCTGGCGCGGCGTCGCGAGCTGCCACACCTGCGAGGTGCCCGAGCTCGACTGCACGCGGTCGTAGACGACGATCGCGTTCGGCTGCAGGTACACGATCTCGCGGTTGACCTTCTGGATCTTCGAGCTGCCATTGTAGGCGGGCGTCAAGTCGGCGGCCGCGTATAGCCACGCCGAGCCGGCGTGCAGGCCGAGCAGCTTGCTCTCGGTCGACGCGACCTGCGGGATCGGCGAGCCGCCGTTGTCGATGCGCACGAGCGAGTGCGCCGTCGTCGCCTGCGTGAGCCCCGAGTGCGAATCGACGACCGCGTCGTACGCGAGCCAGCCGTCCTTGTAGATCATCAGCGAGCCCTGGTCCTGGTGCGCGTGCGACTGCGTGTACGCACCGGCGATCATGTTGATCCACGTCGCGTGCGCGTCCCAGCCGCTGCGCGCGTACACCTCGCCGATGCCCGGCGCGTAGTAGCTCGTGCCGAGCGACGTCAGCGGCGCCTGCGCGACGTCGCGGTTCTCGTACAGGAAGTCATCGACGGCCATGAACGACTGGCCCATCGCCGCCACGCTGCACTGCGCGAGCAGCGTCTGCGCGGGACCGGCGGCCGCATCGGTCGGATACAGCGTGACGAGCGCCTGCAGGTAGTTGCGCTGGTAGTCGAACATCGACGCCGTCGAGTCGCGCGACTGATCGCCGGTCGGCGCGAACCGATCGAGCGTCGGCACGATCTGGTGGATCATCGAGCGAAGCGACGCGCGCGTGTGCCCGGTCTTCGATGCGAGCTTCTCGCCGGTCGTCGACTTCCAGAAGTCGTAGATCGACCACAGATTGCGCATCGCGACGCCATACCCCGTCCCCTCGCGCGAGCCACCGCCCTGGAGGTCCGCATCGAACGTCGGCACGAGCTCGCCGAGCACCTTCGTCTGGCGGAACTGCGCGATCCACGTGTCGCCGGCCGGGTCCTCGCCCTTCTCGGCAAGGCCGAGCAGCATCGTCGCGCGCAGGAACGAGTAGTAGTAGTTGTCGCTCGGATCGTCGGTCGCCCACCCGCTCCACGGCATCGTGTGGCTGCCCCACTTCGCGGCCGTCGGATGCCACACGTTCCACACCGCCTGGTTCGCATACGCGAGCCAGCGCGTCCGCTGCGACGCCGTCAGCGAGTCGAAGCACCAGTCGTAGACGAGCGCGACATCGCCGATGTCATCGCCGACATCGAGGTAGCTGTCGTTCGCGACCACCGGCTGCTGCCCCGCCGCGATCGCCGACTCCGCCGCCGAGACCTGCTGGTCGACAACGCTGACCGCCTTCGTGCAGTACTTCGGCGCGCCCGTCAGCTGACCGAGCAGCGCGGCGTTCCACGCGCGGAAGCCCCACAGGTCGGCACCGTTGACGTAGTTGTCGACGACCTGCTGGAAGCGGACCGCGGCCGGCGAGTGCGCCGTCAACGCCGCCTGCAGCCGCGCCTGGTTCGCGGCGATGTAGATCCGCGGGTGCTGCGTCGGGTACGTCGGATCGACGTTCGCTCCGTCGTCCCCGCCATCGCTGCCCGTCCCGCCCGTCCCGCCGCTGCCCGAGTAGGGCGGGCCGGACCCGTCGCCGCCGTTGCCGTTTTGACCGTTCGTGCCGCACGCGGCAACAACGAACAAGATCGCGAATGCGCCCCCACGCGTTCGTGTCATGAGCCTCCGTGTATAGGAGGACGGACGCGTCGCGCGACCTATTATTTCTCCCACCCGTCGGCACATTTCCCTCGACGGAAAAATACCGACCGCGAGATCACTTCGAAAGTTTGTACTCCAAGCATCTCGCCGAAATCGCGCTTACAAAACCGGCGCGACTGAACCGAAAAATAAATTCGGCTCAGTGGCTCAGTGCGCGGCCGCGGCGGTGCGCGGATGCACGCGCGCCTTGATGATCCACAGCGACAGCAAGAGGCCCACGAACGCCATCGGCAGCATCGCGAGCGGCCAGCCGTACCAGCTGTCGAACTTCGCGGCCTCGGGGTTCGGGACGCTCTTGCCGTCGACGGTGATGTACAGCTCGGGCAGCAGGCGGCCGTAGACGAAGCCCTGCAGCGCGGTGCCGAAGTAGACGAAGCCGTCGATCAGGCCGGTCGCGGTGCCCGCGTTCTTGCGGCCGCCGAAGTCCTGGCTCGCGACGCCGCTGAGCATGCCGTGCACGCCGATGACGGCCATCGCCATCACCATGACGATCCAGCTGACGAGCGCGGGGTCGGTCAGCGTGATCGCGATCGCGCCGGCGCCGAGGAGCAGGATGCTGAACAGCACGACCGACACGGGCGGGCGTCGCGACTGGAACAGGTGATCGCTGATCGTTCCCGCGAACATGCCGCCGCACATCCCGGCGACGCACGACATCATTCCCCAGTGCTCGCGCACGTAGCTGTGCACGTTGACGCCGCCCGCGTATGACAGAAACCACTTGAGGATGCCCTGGCGCACGAAGCCGGAGCACAGCGAGATGAAGGCGATCGTCAGGATCACCTTGTGCGTCAGCATCCGCTTGATGATCACGAGCGCCTTGTCGGGCGTCGTGCTGGTGTCGCCGCTCGACGCATCCGCCACGTCGAAGTCGGGCAAGCCGGCATCGGCCGGCGTGTCGCGCACGTACGCGAACGACAGCACGAGGAACACGACGAGGATCGCCGCAGGCGCGAAGAACAGCCAGTCGGCGGTCTGCGTCGGCGTGCACGCCGGATCGTTGCCGCACGCGAGCACGGCGATCTTGGGCGCCCAGTCGAACGCGAGGTAGAGGCCGAGCGAGATCAGGATCCCGAAGATGCCGCCGAACGTGCCGCGCTCGCGCAGGTGGAACCACGACGCGTTGACCTTGACGATCGCGACCGCTCCGAAGCTCTGGAAGTACATGTTGAGCGCGAACAGGATCGTCAGCCAGCCGATCGACGGATGGGCCGTGCCGTGCACGATCATGCCCATGCCCATGTTGCAGACGGCGGCACCGGCGGCGGCGAGGAGGATCGCGCGGCGCCCGCCGAAGCGATCGGTCATCGGCCCGTTCAACAGAAACGCGAGGCCGTAGACGATCGCGCCGATCGCATCGATGTCACCGAACTCCTTGCCGGTGATGACGTGGAAGTCCTTATTCTTGAGCGCCTGCAGGTTGTAGCGGCCCATGTAGAGGAACGCGTACGTCAGGCCGAGCGGCAACCAGTTGAGGACGCGGCGGCGGCGAAATGCCGCGGTGTGGCCCACATCGACCTTCGGCAGGCGCGCGACCACGAGCGCGATCACCACGCACAGGATCAAGATCGGGACGACTTCGCCGGTCAGCTTGTCCAAGGGACGCGCAGCTTACGCTAACCTCGCAGCGATGCGCACCAGCAGTCTCATCGTCGTGCTCGCGCTCGCGGGCTGCAGCGGCAAGAAGGACCAGCCGAAGGCGAGCGAGCCGGTTGGCTCGGCGGGGTCCGCGGCGGCGCCGGCGGCGAGTGCAAGCGTGCAGATCTTCGTCAACGACGCGCCCGTCGGCACGATCGCGATCGAGCAGATCAAGCTGTGGCCGCGCCTCGACGCGCTCGTGCCGACCAGCGCACGCCACCTCGGCTCGTGGCAGGACCTGACGTTCAAGGCCGCGAATCCGCAGCCGCTGCACGCGCCGTCGGCGAGCTACCCGGACTTCGTGCCGGCGCTGTTCCCGGGCGACGACGGCAAGCCAGCGTTCGGCCTCTTCGATCCGGTCGAGCTCGCGAAGCACGGCAAGCCCGCGGCGGCGCGCCAGGACGATGTCTCGGAGATCCGGATCAAGATGTCGGAGGGCACGCGCGGCCAGAACGAGCAAGGCAACGCGGCCGATGCGGACCCGATGGCGATCAAGGTCGCGATCAAGACGTCCAAGGGCGAGTCGACGCTCGAGGGCGCCAAGCTGCTCGCCGTGCCGCGCGAGCCCGAGCCGGGCGGCAAGGACCTGAAGGGCTGGACGCTCGCGACGCTCTTGAAGACGGCGGGCGTCGATCACTACGAGAAGGTCATCCTGACTGACGCGGCTGGCCTCAACCTGACGCTCGAGAAGCAGGACCTCGATCCGGCCGCGTCGATCCCGTACATCAAGCTCAACCGCCAGGGCGCGTTGCGCGTGAAGATCTACAAGAAGCAGGGCGACAGCTGGCAGCCCTCCGGTGACCTGCGCGGGCTCGTCCGCGTCGAGATCCTCAAATGAGCGACGAACCTGCCAAAGAAGAGCCGAAGAGCCGGATGGCCAAGCTGCTGCGAAATCCGCAGCTGATCTCGAGCGTCCTCCTCGGCATCGTCGGTCTGATCGCGACCTCGATCTGGCAGTACCGGTCGCAGCAGACGCAGAAGCAGCAGGCCGCGGCCGCGCAGAAGGTCGCCGAGACGCAGGCCGCGAACGCGTGGAAGATCGAGCGCACCGACATCCTCGCGAAGAACCTCGAGACGCTCGCGCAGACCGGCTCGGCGAGCGCCGACCAGCGCTACGGCGTGCTGCTCTCGCTGACGCGCGCCGACATCATCGACCCCGAGCTCGCCGTCAGCTATGCGCTCGAGCTCGGCAAGGACAACACCGACTACATGGTATCGGTGCTCGCGAACACGCAGAACAAGGACTACCAGCGCCTGCTCCGCGCCTACACGCTGTCGTGCGAGGAGAAGTACGGCGCGACGCCGCCACTCGACGTGTGCAACGATAAGCTCACGCCGCGTTCGCAGGCGCTCTCCGCGCTGGTCACCCAGGAAGTGAACGCCGCGCTCGCGACGAGCAACATGACCGACCCGGGCCCGCTCGTGCTGCTCCGCGACGAACGCCGCGTCCAGAGCGACATCGCGCAGATGACCGGCCTGTTCGAGGAGACGCTCGACGATCTCTATGACCGCCGCGCCTGGGACGACCTCGACCGTTTCCAGAAGTTCTCGCCGGGCGCGCACCTCGTCGCCTCGCTCGTGCTCGCCGCCGCCCACACGGGCGAGTTCGTCTCCGAGGACGAAGCCAAGCTCCTCTCGACGTTCCACGCCGCCCAGACCAAGTGGCTGATCGACTACCTCGCGTCGAAGGCCTGCGATCCGGCGTGCAAGGGCCACCTGCTCGACGTGATGGTCTCCCACTACGAGGAAGCCCAGGGCGACTACGACAAGGCGATCCGCGCGCTGATCGAGAGCCCGCGCGCCGTCTCGGGCCCCGCGATCTCGAACCTGCACTCGCGCCTGTTGTGGTGCCAGGTCGATGACAGCGACCTGATCCCGCTGCGCGACCACGTGCTGATCCCCGCCGCCCAGGATCTGATGAAGGGCAAGGACGCCACCGCCCGCGACGATGTGATCAGCCTGCTCGCCCTGCTCCCCGATAGCGCCGAGGCCGAGAAGGTCCTGTCCGGAAACGACGCCGCGACCAAGCTGTTCCGCGAGCGCGCGCAGATCGCACAGCACCAGCGCCTGGTCCCACCCGCGACGATGCGCAAGACGAGCTTCTGCGCGAAGCCGGGCACGCCGCCCGCCGCAACGCCGTAGTTACTTGTCGTCGCCGGTCGGCGTCACGCTCGCGCCTTCGACCATCAGGATCACCGTCTTCACCGCGGCGCGCGTGCGATGCACGACACCCTTCGGGATCGTGTAGCCCTGGTGCTGCGTGAGCGTGACCGTGCCCTTGTCTTGCACGTCGATCATCAGCTCGCCGTCGAGGACCACGAAGCATTCGTCCTCGTGGTCGTGCTTGTGCCAGTGGTACTCGCCCTGGATGATGCCGAGGCGGACGACGCAGTCGTTGACCTGCGTCAGCGTCTGGTTGAACCAGGGCTGGTGCGCGGCGACCTCGGCCGGGATGTCGATCGTCGTGAGGTGGCCGTACTTGTTGTCGAGCTGGGTGTTGTAGCGGTCTTCGTAGGCCATGGCCTGGCGTATCACTTCTCCTTGGTGTCGTCACCCGCGCCTTGCTGGTGGTTCTCGATCGTCGAGCCATCGCTCCCGAGGATCGAGAACACGACGCGACGGTTCTGGGCGCGGCCTTCCTTCGTCTTGTTGTCGGCGATCGGCTTGTCCTGGCCGAAGCCGATCGGCTTGAGGCGGGTGCGATCGACGCCCTTCTTCACGAGGTAGTCGACGACCGCCTGGGCGCGGCGTTGCGAGAGGTCCTTGTTGTAGGCGGGCTTGCCCTGACTGTCGGTGTGGCCCTCGACCTGGATGTTCAGCTGCGGGTGCGTGGTGAGCACCTGCGCGACGTTGTCGAGCAGCGGGAACGAGCGCTTCTCGATCACGGCCTTGTCGAGCTTGAAGTAGACGCTCTCGAGGATCTCGAGCTTGGTGTCGGTGATCTTGACCAGCTGCTTGGCCGGGCAGCCGGCGTTCTCGGGCGTGCCCTTCTCGTCGGGGCAGTTGTCGAGGCGATCGACCACGCCGTCGCCGTCGCGATCCGGATCCGGGCAGCCGTCGTTGGCGGCCGGGCCTGCTTGGTCGGGGCAGCGGTCGACGGTGTCGAGGATGCCGTCGTTGTCGTTGTCGGGATCCGGGCAGCCGTCGTCGTCCTGGAAGCCGTCCTTGTCCTCCGGATCGTTCGGGCACTTGTCGGTGGCGTCGGGGATGCCGTCGGCGTCGTTGTCGGGATCGGGGCAGCCGTCGTCATCCTGGAAGCCGTCCTTGTCTTCCGGGTCGTTCGGGCACTGGTCTGCCGTGTCGGGGATGCCGTCGTGATCGTTGTCGGGATCGGGGCAGCCGTCGGTGTCCTCGAAGCCGTCCTTGTCCTCGGGCTCCGTCGGGCAGCGGTCGACGTCGTCGTAGATGCCGTCGCCGTCGCGATCGAGGCGCGGCGGGAGCTCCGGCTTGCCGCGCGTGTAGCGAGCGCCGACGACGACGCGCCAGTCGGGCGAGCCGAAGCCCGCGCCGACGCCGGCTCCGATGACGGCGAACGCATTGACCTCGCGCGAGACGTCGAATTGCGCGCCTGCGTCGGCCTCGAGCGCGTTCGCGTTATGGTGCTTGAACGGCGCGGCGGCGGCGGTGGCGCCGGCGAGGATCAGATCGAGCTCGAGTCCCGTGCGAAGGCGGTAGCCGGCGCCGGCGCGCAGGAACAGCTCGTCGTCGACGACGAGGTTCGCGACCTTCGTCATCGGGCGCGCGAGGTAGCCGGCGTTCGCGCTGAGGCGAAACTTTTCGATCGGGCGCGACACGACGAGCTCCGGTGCGAACGTCGCGCCGTCGTCGCCCGCGTAACCCTTGCTCGCGCTCGTCGGTGCCGTGAGCCCGGCGAGGATCGCGACGCTCGTGCGAGACGGGCCGCCGCGGCGAACGAGCACCTTCGGCACGAGTCGCAGGTCGCCGAGGCTCGGCGAAGAGAGGGCGGGCAACATCTCGACGCCGGCGCGGTTCTGGTCGTAGATCAGGGGCATCTCGAGACCGACCTCGAGCCAGCGCGTGACGCCGATGCCGCCGAACAGACCGCCGCCGAGGCGTTCGTGCACGAGCTGCGTGACCTTCTCGCCGTTGTCGAGGCGATAGACGACGAGCGGATCGTCGGAGATGCCGACCCACGTGCCGAGGTTCCACGCGAGCGTGCCTGGCACCGCGGCCCACTCGACGCCGAGGATGCCCTCGCGATCGATCGAGAGGCGCATGCGCTCGGCGGGGAACGTCTCCGGGCTGCCCGCGATCTGCGCCGAGGCGGTCGCGGCGGTGATGAGCGACGCGAACACGATCGCGGCGCGGCGGCGACGCAGCACGAGCGGCAGCACGACGACGAGCAGCCACGCGCTCGACGAGCCACCGGCGGAGCAGCCGCCGCCCTCGACGCCGTAGCCGGTGTCGACGACATCCGTCGCGGCCGTCGCGCTGTTGTTCGACAGGTCGCGGTCCGCGGTCGCGCTCGTCACCGACGCGGTCGAGGAGATCGAGCCGACGGCGGGCGGCGCCGTGACGACGATCGTGATGTCGCTGCTCGCACCGGCGGCGAGCGAGGCGCGCGTGCACGTGACCGTGTCGGCCTGCGTGCACGTCCAGCCATCACCGGTCGCGGAGCCGAACTTGACGCCGGTGCCGAGCGTGTCGCTGACCGAGACCGACGACGCATCGGTCGGACCGTGGTTCGTCACGTGCAGCGTGTAGGTCAGCGTGTCCGCGACGTTCACGGGGCTCGGCGTCGCCGCGATCTCGATCGCGAGGTCGCCGTCCTCCGAGACGGTCGTGTCGGTGCTCGCCGTGTTGTTCGCGAGATCCGGATCGAACGTGTCGGACGTGACGCTCGCGGTGTCGGTGATCGTGCCGCCGGCCGCGGGGGCGGTGACGGCGATCGTGATCGGGCTCGCCGCCGTGACGCCGAGCGACGCGAGCGTGCATGTCACGGTCTGCCCCGCGGCGCTGCACGTCCAGCCGGTCCCGCTCGCCGACACGAACGTCTCGCCCGCGGGCAGCGTGTCCGTCACGACGACGTTCGTCGCGGTCTGCGTGCCGAGGTTGGTGACTCCGATCGTGTAGCTCAGCGCGCCGGCCGCGACGACCGGATCCGGAGCATCGGTCAACGTGATCGCGAGATCGGCGCCCGCTTGCACGGTCGTCGTCGTCGATGCACTGTTGTTCGCGAGCACCGGATCGGCGGTCGCGGCCGACACCGTCACGGAGTCCGTGATCGTGCCTGCCGTCGCCGGCGCGGTGACCGCGACCGTGATCGTCGGCGCGGTGCCCGGATCGAGCGTCGCCGTCGTGCACGTGACCACCGGGCCGCTCGCCGAGCACGCCCAGCCGCTGCCGGTCGCGCTGACGAACGTGACGCCCGCGGGCAGCGTGTCGGTGACGACGAGCGACGCCGCAGTGCTCGGGCCCGCATTCGCGACGGTGATCGTGTACGAGAGCGGCTTACCGGCGCCGACCGGATCGGGCGCATCGACGAGCGTGACCGAGAGGTCCGCACTCGCCGTCACCGACGTGTCCGTCGACGCCGAGTTGTTCGACAGATCGGGATCCGCCGTCGTCGCGCTGATCGTCGCCGTATCGGTGATCGTGCCGCCCTGCGCGGGCGCCGTGACCGTGATCGTGATCGAGGGCGCCGCGCCGGTGGGCAGCGATGCCGCGGTGCACGTCACGACCTGGCCCGAAGCCGTGCACGTCCAGCCGGTGCCGGTCGCGCTGACGAACGTCGCGCCCGCGGGCAGCGTGTCGGTGACGGTGACCGTGCTCGCCGTGCTCGGGCCGTTGTTCGTGGTCGCGAGCGTGTAGGTCAGCGTCGCGCCGGCGACGACCGGATCCGGCGCATCGGTGAGCGTGATCGCGAGGTCCGCGCTCTCGGTGACGGTCGTGTCGGTAGTCGCGGTGTTGTTCGTCAGCACCGGGTCGGCCGTCGTTGCGGAGACGGTGGCGGTGTCGGTGATCGTGCCGCCCTGCGCGGGGGCCGTGACGGTGACCGCGATCGTCGGGGCGGCACCCGTGGCGAGCGCGGCGCGCGTACACGTGACGACCTGGCCGGCGGCGGCGCAGGCCCAGCCGGTGCCCGCGGCGCCGGTGAACGTCGTGCCCGCCGGCAGCGTGTCGGTGACGGTCACGCCCGCGGCCGCGCTCGGCCCGAGGTTCGTGACGTCGATCGAGTAGGTCAGCGTCCCGCCCGCGACGACGGGATCCGGCGCATCGGCGAGCGCGATCGCGAGGTCGGCGCTCGCAGTGACGGTCGTCGTCGTCGACGCCGTGTTGTTCGCGGGCGCCGGATCGACGGTCGTCGTCGTGACGGTCGCCGTATCCGTGATCGTGCCGCTCTGCGCGGGCGCGGTGACGGTGATCGTGATCGTCGGCGCGGCGCCGACCGGCAGCGACGCGAGCGTGCACGTCACGGTCTGACCCGCCACGCTGCACGTCCAGCCGCCGGTGGCGCTGACGAAGCTCGTGCCCGCCGGCAGCGTGTCGGTGACCGTGAGCCCGGTCGCGGTGCTCGGCCCGTTGTTCGAGACGTCGATCGTGTACGTCAGCGTGCCGCCCGCGACGACGGGATCGGGAGCATCGGCGAGCGCGATCGCGACGTCGGCGCGCGCCGCGACCGTCGTGTCCTCGCTCGCCGTGTTGTTCGACGAATTCGGATCGGCAGTCGCGCTATCGATCGCCGCGGTGTCGGTGATCACGCCGGGCTGCGCCGGCGCCGTCACCGTGATCGCGATCGTCGGCGCCGGTCCGGAGGCGAGCGCCGCGCGCGTGCACGTGACGACCTGGCCCGCGGCCGAGCAGCTCCAGCCCGTGCCGGCCGCGCCAACGAACGCGACGCCCGCCGGCAACGTATCCGTCACGGTGATCGAGGTCGCGGTGCTCGGGCCGGCGTTGGAGGCCGTCAGCGTGTAGACGAGCGTGCCGCCGGCGGCGACCGGATCGGGGCTGTCGGTGATCGCGATGCCGAGGTCCGCCGATGCGGTGACGTTCGTCGTCACGCTCGCCGTGTTGTTCGTGGGATCGGGGTCGGTCGTCGGCGAGCTGACCTGCGCGGTGTCGGTGATCGAACCGCCCGTCGACGGCGCATCGACGACGATCGTGATCGGCGGCGCCGCACCGGTCGGCAGCGACGGCGCGGTGCACGTCACGACCTGGCCCGACACCGTGCACGTCCAGCCCGTGCCGGTCGCACTGACGAACGTGGCGCCCGCGGGGAGCGTGTCGGTAACGGTGACGGTGCCCGCGCTGCTCGGGCCGCCGTTCGCGACGTCGAGCGTGTACGTGAGCTGGCCTCCCGCGACGACCGGATCCGGGTTCGCGGAGACGGTGATCGCGAGATCGGCGGAGCCGTTGACGGTCGTCGATTGCGTCGCCGTGTTGTTCGCAGCGTCCGGATCGGCCGTCGTCGCGGAGACCGCGGTGCTCGCCGTGATCGTGCCCGGGACCGCCGGCGCGGTGACCGCAATCGAAATCGCGGGGGCAACGCCCGTGACGAGCGCGGCGGCCGTGCACGTCACGATCTGACCCGACGCGCTGCACGACCAGCCGGTGCCGACGGCGTTGACGAACGTCGTGCCCGCGGGCAGCGTCGTCGTGACGGTGACGCCGGTCGCCGTGCTCGGCCCGAGGTTCGTGACGCGCGCGGTGTAGGTCAGCGTGCCGCCGGCCGCGACCGGGTCGGGCGAATCCGTGAGCGTGATCGCGAGGTCCGCGCTGGCGGTGACCGTCGTCGACTGGGTCGCCGAGTTGTTCGTGCTGTCCGGATCGGCGGTGGTCGCGGCGATGGTCGCGGAGTCGGTGATCGTGCCGCCGCTGGCCGGCGCGGTGACCGTGATCGTTACCGACGGCGCGGCGCCCGTGGCGAGCACGGCGCGCGTGCACGTGACGACCTGGCCCGCGACGGAGCATGCCCAGCCGGCGCCCGTCGCGCTGACGAACGTCGTGCCAGCGGGCAGCGTGTCGGTCAGCGTCAGCGACGCGGCCGCGCTCGGGCCGGCGTTCGCGACGTCGACGGTGTAGACGAGCGTGCCGCCCGCCGCGACCGGATCCGGCGCGTCGGTGATCGCGACGGAGAGGTCCGCGCTGGCGGTGACCGTCGTCGACTGCGAGGCCGAGTTGTTACCCGCGGCCGGATCGCTCGTCGTCGACGACACCGTCGCCGTGTCGGTGATCGTTCCGCCGCTCGTGGGCGCGGTGACGACGATCGCGATCGACGGCGCCGCACCGGTCGGCAGCGACGGCGCGGTGCACGTCACGACCTGGCCGCTCACCGTGCACGTCCAGCCCGTACCGGTCGCGCTGACAAACGTCGCGCCCGCCGGCAGCGTGTCGGTCACCGTCACCGTGCTCGCGCTGCTCGGGCCGTTGTTCGTGACCGAGACCGTGTAGGTCAGCGAGCCGCCGGCCGTGACCGGATCGGGCGAGTCCGCGAGCGTGATCGCGAGGTCTGCGCTCGCGGTGACCGTCGTCGACTGGCTCGCCGAATTGTTCGCCACGTTCGGGTCCGCCGTCGTCGCGGAAACCGTCGCGCTGTCGGTGATCGTGCCGCCGCTCGTCGGCGCGGTGACGACGATCGAGATCGCAGGCGCAGCGCCCGTCGGCAGCGACGGCGCCGTGCACGTCACGACCTGGCCGCTCACGGTGCACGTCCAGCCGGTGCCGGTCGCGCTGACGAACGTCGCGCCCGCGGGCAGCGTGTCGGTGACCGTCACCGTGCTCGCGCTGCTCGGACCGTTGTTCGTGACCGAGGCCGTGTACGTCAGCGTGCCGCCCGCCGCGACCGGATCGGGCGAGTCCGAAAGCGTGATCGCGAGGTCCGCATTCGCGGTGACCGTCGTCGACTGGCTCGCGGAGTTGTTCGTGTTGTCCGGATCGCTCGTCACCGCGGCGATGGTCGCCGTGTCGGTGATCGTGCCGCCGCTCGACGGCGCGGTGACCGTGATGGTCACCGACGGCGCAGCGCCCGTGGCGAGCGCGGCGCGCGTGCACGTCACGACCTGGCCCGCGGCGGAGCACGCCCAGCCGGTGCCGGTCGCGCTGACGAACGTCGTGCCGGCCGGCAGCGTATCGGTCAACGTCAGTGACGCGGCCGCGCTCGGCCCCGCATTCGCGACGTCGACGGTGTAGACGAGCGAGCCGCCCGCCGCGACCGGATCCGGCGCGTCGCTGATCGCGACCGAGAGGTCCGCCGATGCCGTGATCGTCGTCGACTGGCTCGCCGAGTTGTTGCCGGCCGCCGGATCGCTCGTCGTCGACGACACCGTCGCCGTGTCGGTGATCGTCCCGCCGCTCGAGGGCGCGGTGACGACGATCGAGATCGGCGGCGCGGCGCCCGTCGGCAGCGACGGCGCGGTGCACGTGACGACCTGGCCCGAAACCGTGCACGTCCAGCCCGTGCCGGTCGCGCTGACGAACGTCGCGCCCGCCGGCAGCGTGTCGGTCACCGTGACCGTGCTCGCGCTGCTCGGGCCGTTGTTCGTGACCGCGACCGTGTAGGTCAGCGAGCCGCCGGCGGTCGCCGGATCCGGCGAATCGGTGATCGCGACCGAGAGGTCCGCGGAGCTCGTCACCGTCGTCGACTGGCTCGCCGAGTTGTTCGCGGCGTTCGGATCCGCCGTCGTCGCGCTCACCGTCGCGCTGTCGGTGATCGTGCCGCCGCTCGCGGGTGCCGTGACGGTCAGCGCGATCGCGGGCGCGTTGCCGACGGCGAGCGATGCCAGCGTGCACGTCACGGTCTGGCCGCTCTGCGAGCAGCTCCAGCCCGGCGCATTCGTCGCGGTCAGCGTCGTTCCGGCGGGCAGCGTATCGGTGACGACGAGCGCGCTCGCCGTGCTCGGACCCGCGTTCGAAACGGCCAGCGTGTAGGTCACCGATTGACCAGCGGTCACCGGATCGGGCGCGTCCGTGATCGAGATCGCGAGATCCGCCGATGCATTGATGGTCGTCGTCTGCGACGCGCTGTTGTTCGCGGGCGCGGGATCGCCGGTCGTCGCGCTGACGGTCGCGCTATCGGTCATCGTGCCGCCCGCGGTCGGCGCCGTGACGACGATCGAGATCGGACTCGCGGAAGCGACCGCGAGCGATGGCAGCGTGCACGTCACGGTCTGGCCGCTCTGCGTGCACGTCCACCCGGTGCCGCTCGCGCTGACGAACGTCGCGCCCGCCGGCAGCGTGTCGACGACGGTCAGTCCCGTCGCCGTGCTCGGGCCCGCGTTCGCGACGTCGACGGTGTAGGTGACCGTCCCGCCGGCCGTGACCGGATCGGGCGAGTCGGTGATCGCGATCGACACGTCGGCCGAGGCGTTGACCGTCGTCGACTGGGTCGCGGTGTTGTTTGCGTTGCTCGGGTCGGTCGTCGTCGACGACACGCTCGCCGAATCGGTGATCGTGCCTCCAGAAGCCGGCGCCGTGACCGCGATCGCGATCGACGGCGCGACACCGACGCCGAGCGACGCGACGGTACACGTCACGACGGGCGACGCGAACGAGCAGCTCCACCCCGCGCCGGTCGCGCTCGAGAACGTGACGCCCGCTGGCAGCGTATCGGCGACCGTGACGCTCGACGCCGCGCTCGGACCGAGGTTCGTGACGGTGACCGTGTAGGTCAGCGCGCCGCCCGCTGCGACCGGATCCGGCGAGTCGGTGACCGCGATCGCGAGATCGGCGACCGGGCTGACCTGCGTCGTCTGCGTCGACGAGTTGTTCGCGGCGTTCGGATCCGCCGTCGGCGAGCTCACCGTCGCCGTGTCGCTGATCGTGCCCGCCGTGCCCGGCGCGGTCGTCGAGATCGTGATCGTCGGAGCGGCGCCAGGCGCGAGCACGGGGCGCGTGCACGTGACGGTCTGGCCGCTCGTCGTGCAGGTCCAGCCGGTGCCCGAGACCGAGCCGATCGTGACGCCCGCGGGCAGCGTGTCGGTGACGGTGATCGTCGACGCGTTGCTCGGGCCGTTGTTCGTGACGTCGATCGTGTAGGTCAGCGAGCCGCCGACGTTCACCGGGTCCGGCGAGTCCGACAGCGTGACCGAAAGGTCCGACGACGGCGTCAGCGTATCGGTGTCGGTCGCCGTGTTGTTCGCCGCGTTCGTATCGACCACGCCGCTCGGCGCCGCGACGGTCGCCGTATCGGAGAGCGTCCCTGTCGCCGCCGGATCGATCGTTCCCGTGACCGTGTACGTGACGGTGCCGCCGTTCGCGAGCGTCACGGTCTCCGCGAGGTTGCCGGTGCCGCTCGCCGCGCCGCAGCTGCTTCCCGCCGACGCGGTGCATGTCCACGTGATGCCACTCAGCGTCGCGGGGAACGTATCGGTGACGCTCGCGCCGTTGACGATGTCGGCGCCGTTGTTGGTGACGGTGATCGTGTACGTCGTCGTGCTTCCGGGCGCGCGCGACGCGACGCCGTCGGTGATCGTGACCGCGAGGTCATCGGTCGTGCAGACCGGCAACGTCGCGATCGTCGCCGTCGGCTGGCCGTTCGCGCCGCTCGTCGCGCCGTTGCTCGGGAACTCGGTCAGCGTCGGCCGGTTCGTCGTGCCGCCGATCGCGCCGTCGGCGGTCCGCGTCGGGGTGCCGCCGCGCACGGCGATGAAGCCACCGCCGCCGCCGCCGCCCGGCCCCTCGGCCTCGTTCGCGGCCGACAGCGTCTGGTTGCCGCCGACGCCGCCGTTCGCATGAAGCGCGACGCCGCCGAGGCTGTTCGCCGAGACAACGATCGTGCCGCCCGCGCCGCCACCGCCCGGCGCATCGCCGGGGTTGCCGTTCGAGTTGCCGCCGGCCGTGCCGTTGCTCGTGATCGCGGCCGTGCCCGTCACCGAATCGGCGACGAGGAACACGAGGCCGCCACCGACGCCACCCGCACCGCCGGCGTTGTTGTTCGCGTCACCCGCGCCGCCGCCGCCGCCGAGGAACAGCCGCGTCGCCGGATCATTCGTCAGCGGCCGCCCACCGAGCCCGCCGACGTTGCGCCGGCTATCGCCGCCCCACGCCGCATTGCCGGGCGCCACCGTCAGCGCATCCTGGTCGGCGCCGGAGAACGTGTAGCCGCCGCGGCCGCCGCCCGACGACGTCGTCAGCGCGTTACCGTTCGCCGTGTAGTCCGGATCGATCGTCCACGCCGCGGCTCCGGTGACGCTCGCGCTCATCACGCCCGCGCCGGTCCACGTCTGTCCGCTGTCGCCGTTCGCGCCGCCGCCGCCCCCGCCGTTGTGCGCATCGCCACCGCCACCACCGGTCGCCGGCGCACCACGACCGTAGCGACCGTTGAACGTCGCGTCG
>JAFAOG010000329.1 GCA_019237945.1 Deltaproteobacteria bacterium
GGAGCTGATCGAGCTCCGGGGTTGCGAGTCGCGCCGTGATCTCGCTATTGGGCTGGACGAGCGGCGCCGAGCCTGCGGCGAGTACCGGCGACGACGACGCGCGGACGCGGCGCATCGGCGGCGTGATCGAGATCCGCTTCTGGCGCGACGCTGCAATCGCCGCGACGATCGCGCCATGCGCGCGCTGGATCTCGCGCTCGGGATCGAGCCACCAGTCGAGCGTCCACACACGATGCAGGCGCCAGCCGAGAGCGGCGAGCTGCTGCGTGCGCAGTCGGTCGCGGTCGCGCGCGCTGCCGCCGGCGGCGTAGGACTTGCCGTCGTGCTCGATCGCGAGGACGTAGCGTGTCGGGTCGTCGGGATCGACGACGGCGAGGTCGATGCGATACGGGCCGGCCCCGATCTGGTGGCGCAGGCTCCAGCCGCGGTCGGCGAGCGAGCGGGCGATCGCGGCGGTGACGGGGCTCGCGGGCTCGCTCGCGTCGATGATGCGCGGGACGCGGGCGTAGGCGACGAGCTCGCCGATCAGGCCGTGCGCGTCGTCGAAGCCGGTGACGAGCACGAGCTCCTCGCGCGCGCAGGTCGTCGCGGCAGCGAGCCAGCGCTCGGCGGCCGGGTGCGCGAACGCGCCGGGCTGATCGCCGAATGTGAGCAGCACGACGTCGCGCGACTCGCCCTGCACGCGGTCGGGCGTGCCGACGAGCGTGCCGGCGAGCTCGGGCGGCAGCAGCGATTCGATCAGGTCGGCGTGGGCGCGCGACATCGCGACGATCGCGAGCGAGCGCTGCGGATGGCTGCGGCGGCGGGCGAGCGCGTCGTTGATCACGGCGTCGGCTTCCGCGCGGTTCGCACCGGCCGCGTCGGGCTCGCCGGTGACGAGGCGCCAGCGGACGCCGATCTCCGACGGCGCGAACGCCGCGGGCAGCACCTCGAGGCGATCGCTGTAGAGGCGGCGGTTCGCGAACGCGAACAGATCCTCGTGCCGGCTGCGGTAGTGGACGCGCAGCGACAGCTCGGGGAACCGCGCGGCGAGCGCGGCCGACATCAGGTCATCCTCGACGCCGCAGCGCCGCGTGTCGCCGACGATCACGGCCGCGCGGGCTCGCGCGAGCGCACCGAGCGCGTGGGCGATGCGCAGCTGGGTCGCATCCTCGAACACGACGACGTCCCACGACAGCATCGGATCGAGCTGCGAGGCGACGTCGTGCGGGGTCGCGAGCACGCACGGCGCGAGGCGCGGCAGCAGCGTCGGGATCGCGGCGAGCAGCTCGCGCACCGGGCGCGGCTCGGCGGCGCGCAGCACGGCGATCTCGTCGTCGGCGGCGCCCTTCGGGAGGCGCTCGGCGAGGCGGGCGACGATCTTGGCCCGCGCGCGGATCAGCGAGCTGCGATCGAGGTCGGCGAACTGCGAGACCATCGAGTGGTGCCGCGTGCCGGAGAACTTCGCGAGCGCGGGCGTGGCGCGCAGCTCGGCCTCGAGCCAGGCGAGCAGCGTGGCGCGCTCCCAGGCATCGGCGAGGTGGGCGGCCGCGAGGTCGCCGCGCTCGATCGTCGCGATCGCCGCACCGATGCCGGCGACCTTCGCCGCGTGACGCGCGAGGTGGAAGCGCGCCCAGTCGGCAAGTGACGACTCGGCCGCGATCAGCGTGGCGAGCTGGTCGCGCAGCGCGGTGAGGTGGTCGGCGCCGGCGCCAACCTCGGCGAGCGCGATGCCCGTCGCCGCGGAGAGCTCGGCGAGCGCGGGCTGCCAGCGATCGACGGCGGCAGCCGCGCGTGCGAACGGCGCGAGCTCGCCGGTGTCGGCGTCGCCCTGCGCGGAGACGAGCGCGACGAGCGTGCGCCACGCGGCCTGGCGACCGGCGTCGCCGCCGGCGATCATCAGCGCATCGAACGCGCGGCGGAGCTCGGTGCCCCACGCGGCCGCGTTCTCGATCGCGGCGAGGTCGAGCGCGAGCACGTCGCCCGCCATCGCCCCGAACCACCGCTTCGCAGGCTCGGCGGCGCCGATCAGCGCCTCGCGGGCCGCCTGCTCGGCGATCACGGCTTCGAGCGCGACGAGCATCGCCTCGTCGGTCTCGAGCGCACCACCGGAGGCGGCCTTGACCGCGGCGCGGGCACTGCGCAGCGCCATGAAGCGAAGCGGTGCGGCGCTGGTCGTCCACCGCTTGAGCTGCGACCACAGCTCGGCGGCGTCGAGGCCGTCGGGCTCGTTGAACGTCTCGGCGACCTCGGCCGCGAGCACGCGGTGACGCGAGGCGAGTGCGAGGAACGACGCCGGGTCGCGCGGCACGTCGAGGATGCCGCTGCCCTTCGCGCGGATCAGCGCGATCTGCTCGCCGACCTCGTCGGCACGCGACGTGCGCAGGTTCGTCAGCAGCTCGGCACCGGGACGCGGCGACACCGCAGCGAGCTGGGCGAGCACGCCGAGCGCGCGCAGCTGATCCGGCGTCTTCGTGACGATGCCCGGCACCGGCAGCTCGACGAGCGCCAGCGCGAGCGCGTCGGCGGCCGCCTTCGTCTCGGCGAGCGCACGCGACGCGCGGCCCGCATCGCCATCGCGCCACACGTTGAGCGCGGACTGCCGCCACGGATGCGAGGCGACCGGCTCGACCGCTTCGGCGGCCGTCGCGAGCGCGGTGACGGCGGCGCGGCGCGCCTCGAATGTCGCCTTGTCGAGGCCGATCGCATCGGACTCGGCGAGTGAGGCCCGCGGCGTCGTGCGCAGCTCGATCAGCCGGCCGAGCACGTCGTGAACGCTCGCGCCGAACGGGCCGACGGCGTGCATCGCGGCGGCATGCGCGTCGAGCTCGCTGCGCAGCTGCGCGAGTCGCTCGTCGGTGCCGCGCGGGCCCGAGCCGGGCCGGAACGCGCGATCGAGCGCCTTCGTGAGGAACTCGCGGACGTCGCCGGCGAGCGGCATGCACACGTCGGGCAGCCCCGCGTCGGCGAGGCGCTGCTGGATCTGAGCCGTCTTGTCGGCGCGATCGGCGACGACGAGCACGCTCTTGCCGTTCGCCGCGCAGTGCACGACGAGGTTCGCAATCGTCTGCGTCGCTCCGGTCCCCGGCGCGGCGTGCAGCACGAAGCTGCCTCCGGCTCCTGCCGCGGCGATCGCGGCGAGCTGGCTTGCATCGGCCTCGAGCGGCGCGAGGATCTCGCCCTGCGCGGCGGGCGTCGCGGGAGGCGCCCCGGCGCCGGCGAGCCATGCGGCCGGCGTGTTCGTGATCTGCAGGTGCTCGGCATCGCGCGCGAGCTCGAAGCGGGCGAACGAGAACGCACCGAGGCGCGCGACGCGCTCGAGGCACCAGCCCGCACGTTCGACCGCGGCGGCGCGCGCCGCTTCGAGCAGCGCGGCGAGGTCCTCGACGGGCGGCAGCTCGATCGCGTGATCGCGCAGCAGCGCGGCCGCGAGCACGTCGTTGAGGCGCGGCGCCCGCAACGTGCATGCGCGAAGCGCCGGCTCCTCGCTGTCGAGCACGACCGGCCACAGCGCGAGCGGCGCGGTGCGCGTGCCGTGCGCGGAGTCGATCCACGTCAACAGCCCCACGCCCAGCCACAGCTCGTTCGCCGGCGTGCGGCGCAGCTTCGCGACCTCGCTGCCCTCGAGCGGGAACAAGCTCCCGCCGGCGAGCGCGAACGCGATGCGCACCGGATCGACGGCGATGGGAACGCCGTGATCGCCGACGTCGATCAGCGGATCGGCCGGGTTCGCAAGGAACTGCTTCCAGTGGTCGAGGCGCGCACGCGCGGCAGGGTCGAGCACGCTGCCATTCCTACGCACTTCGACGGAGTGGCCAACAAAATGACCCTCATCGAGATCTCTCCGAGATCACTCCTGCGTACACTGTCGTACGTGGTAACCGACGACTGGGCGCTCGCGAAGGACGTCGTCCACCTCAACCACGGCTCCTACGGGGGCTGCCCGCGGGCCGTGCTCGCCGCCGCCGCCGGCTGGCGGGCCCGCCTCGAGGCCGCGCCGATGCGGTTCATGGTCCTCGACTGGCAGGCCGAGCTCGATCGCGCGCGCGCCGCCCTCGCCGCCTTCGTCCGGGCTCCGGACGACCGGCTCGTGTTCATGCCGAACGCGACGAACGCCGTCGCGACCGCGCTCGCCGCCGCGCGCATCGAGCCCGGAGACGATCTCCTGACGACCGATCACGCCTACCGCGCGTGCCGCAACCAGCTCGACCGCCTCGCCGCCGCGCGCGGAGCCCGTGTCGTCGTCGCCGAGCTGCCCTGGCCGTTCGATCCGCAAGCCGCCGTCGAAGCGATCCGCCGCGCCGTCACCCCGAAGACGACGCTCGCGCTGCTCGACCACATCACGAGCCCGACCGCGCTCGTGCTGCCGCTCGAGGAGATCCTCGCCGTGCTGCCCGGCGTCCAGGTTCTCGTCGACGGTGCGCACGCGCCCGGCCAGATCGATCTCGATATCAGCGCGCTGCTCGCCAAGGGCGTCACCTGGTACGCCGGCAACAACCACAAGTGGATCTGCGCGCCGAAGGCGACCGGCTTCCTCGTGACGACGACCGCGATCCGCCCGCTCGTCACATCGCACGGTGCGTCGCCGGAGTACGGGCCGCCGAACCGCCTGCACGCCGAGCTCGACTGGATGGGCACCTACGACCCCGCCGCGCACTTCGCCGTCGCGAGCGCGATCCGGACCATCTCCGATCTCGGCGGCGGCTGGCCGGCGACGCGCTGGCACAACCACATGCTCGCGCTCGAGCTGTGCGATCGGCTCGGTGGTACTCCGGTGGCGCCGCCGGCGAGCCTCGGTGCGATGGCTGCGTTTCCCGTCGAGCTGCCGGCCGGCGAGACGCCGCTCTCGCTCGTCCACACGCTCCTGCGCGCCGGCTACGAGGTCCCCGTCGTCGACTTCTTCCGCGGCCCGCTGCTGCGCGTCTCCGCGCATCTCTACACGGAGCCCGGTGACGCGGACGCGCTTGCCGCGAAACTTCACGCACTCGGCGTCAAGCCGCGCACCTTGTAGATCTGCACGGGCGCCTCGCGGCCCTTCACGTGCACCTCGCCCGCCGCCTCGGTCTCGACGCCCGTCGCCACCGCGTGCGTCGCCTCGCTGATCAAGATATCGGTCGCGAGCTCCTTCGTCTTGCTCTCGAGACGCGACGCCAGATTCACCGCATCACCGATCACCGTGTACTCCATGCGCTTCGCGCTGCCGATGTTGCCGGCGACGACCTCGCCCGTGTGCAGGCCGATGCCGAACCGCAGCGACGGCAGGCCGCGCGTCTGGAACTTCTCGTTGAGCTTCGCGAGCGCCTCGCGCATCTTCACGGCCGCGCGCACCGCGCGGATCGCGTCGTCATGACGCGTCACCGGCGCGCCGAACACGGCCATGATGTTGTCGCCGATGTACTTGTCGACGACGCCACCCTCCGCCATGATGATGTCGACCATCACCGTGAAGTACTCGTTGAGAATCTCGACGATCTGCTGAGCGGTGCGCTTCTCGCTCAGCGTCGTGAAGTCGCGCAGGTCGCAGAACAGGATCGTCAGCTCGATCGTCTTGCCGCCGAGCTCGACCTGGCCTGCCATCACGTGCTGCAGGACCTCCTCGGTCATGTACTTGCCCATCGTGGTGCGGAGCTTGTCGCGCTCCTGCAGGCCCTCGACCATCGCGTTGAAGCCTTGCGCGAGGTCCTCGAGCTCGTCGCCCGTCTTGACGACGTCGACCTTGACGTACTCCTGCTGCTCGAGCTTGCTCATCGCGTGACTGACGCGCGACAGCGCGCTGCCCATGCGCGTCGCGAGCCGCCAGCCGATCGCCATCGACAGCGTCGTCGACAGCAGCACGATCGCGAACGCGAGCAGCAGGTGCTTGCGCACGATCCGCTTGATGTCGCTGACGTCGAGCGCGGCCGCATAGGTCAACCCGGCATGGATATCCGCGGTCGCCTTCGCGTGGAACAGCGCGATCGCCCACGTCTCGCCGCCCTCGTCATGGATCGAGCCGCCCTCGACCGCATCGTCGAGGTGATCGACGGGAAATCCCGGCGTCGCGACGAGCAGCTTGCCGTCGCGCTCCATCGCGATCTCGCCGCCGAGCTTCTTCTGCGCGTTCGCGAAGTACGCCTTGTCGAGCGGCAGGCACACGATCACGTAGCCGGCCGCGCCGACCGCCTTCGAGATGCCGATCGCGACCGGCGCCTTGTCGCTTGCCTCGCACCCGTGCGGCATGATCGCGTGGCCGGCCGCGAGCTGCGGCATCTGCGCCTGCGGCGACTCGCAGCCGATCTGCGCGACGAGCTTGCCGTCGTGGTCGTAGAAGATGATGTCGAGATCGGGATACGCGTCGCGGAACGGGCCCGCGAGCTTGCCCAGCGTCGCGACATCGCGTGCCGCGATCGCACGCTCCGTATCGTCCTGCTCGCTCAGCGCGCGCGCCGTGACGTCGAGGTCCTTGAGGTCATCGCCGAGCTCTTCTTCGAAGCCGTGAATGGCCTCCGGGATCCGATCGTCGACCTCGTCGATCAGCTCGCGGTGCATCAGCCACCACAGCAGTGGCAGCACCACGATCGCCGCGAGCGCCGAGAACCCGACGAGCGCGGCCAGCTTCCGACGGACCGTGCCGAGAAGCATCAGAGCTTCTTGCGGCGCTGCTGGAACGAGTACGGGCGGTGACCAGCCTTCTTGTCGTCGCCCTCTTCACCCTCGACCGGCGTGCCCGCGAGCGGCTCTTCCGCGCCCGGCCGGAACTTGATCGCGTTGAGCGGGCTCTCGCCGACCAGCACCTGGTTCTGGCGGCCGATGATTGCCTCCATGCCCTCGAGCTTGTCGATGTCGTCGAGGATGTCATCGACGGTCGCGTAGCGCTCGTTGCGCGCGTCGCGCGTCATGCGATCGAAGATGTCGTCGATGCCGTGCGGCAGCGTGCCGTTGATCTGCGACGGCATCGGCGAGCGGCGGCCCGGCAGCTTCCGCGTCAGCAGCTCGTAGAAGATGATGCCGAGCGCGTAGATGTCGCCCTGCGGACCGGCCGCCATCGGATCGGTGTAGAGCTCGGGCGCCATGTACGCGACATTGCCCATGCCGACATAGATCTGGCGGATCACCGCGTGATCGCGCTCGACGATCCGCGTGAAGCCGAAGTCGCTGACCTTGATGTTGCCGTAGCCGTCGATCAGCAGCTGCTCGGGCTTGAGGCCGCGGTGATACACGCGCTGGGCATGACCGGCGCGCAGCGCGTGCAGCGCCTGGAGCAGGTACTTGAAGCACAGCTCGACGGGAATCTCTTCCGCATCGTTGATCAGGCGCCGCGCCGAGCCGTTCGGTGCGAGCTCGGTGACGACGTACGGGTACTCGACCCACAGGTTGACGTCGTGGATCGGCAGGATGTTCGGATGCGCGAGGTTGCCCCACGCGCGCACGACGTCGGTGAACCGCCGCACGATCTCGTTGCGCTGGTCCTCGCTGAAGAACCCGAACAGGTCGCGGATCTCCTTGAGCGCGACCTCGCGGTTCAGCGCGACCTGACGCGCGCGATACACCGTGCCCATGCCGCCGGAGCCGATCGACGCCAGCTTCTCGTAGCGCTGCTCGCCGCTGTCGACCTCGCCGCTGACGGCCATGCTCGGCCGCCCGCCGCTGACCTTGACGCCCGGTTCCTTCACCGGCATCCGCGCCGCCGCCGAGTTCTCGCTGCGGATCTGCGGCGCGTTGAGGCCCGATTGCGTGTTCATCGGCACGCCGCCCGTGGGCACGGCCATCGCGCGGCTCTGGCGCAGCTTCTTGAAGTGGCTGACCGCGCGCTCGGTGAACTCGGTCAGGTTGCCGCCGTTGACGACGGTCTCGCCATCGGGCGTGACCTCGAGCGACTGGCTGCTCTGATCGTGGCGCAGATAGCCACTCTTCTCGAGAAACCCGATGTACTCGCCGAACGGAATCGACACCGCGCCTTCGCAGACGCGGCGGATGTCGTCGTAGCGATTCTGGCGGCCGTACCTCGCCTCCGCCATCACGTTGGCGAGGATGAAGCGAGCCTCCTCGCAGAGGACTTCCTTCGTGACCTTGGCACGGCCTTCCATCGTGAAGGATTGTAGGCCCCGCCCGCCTACAGAAGCAATTCGGGGAGGCCTTCTGCGACGAGGCGTTCGACCAGGGGTTTGTCGGCCGGGAGGATGTCCCACGCCGGCAGCTCGCCCGGCGGCAGCCACCGCAGGTCGGCGACCTCGACGGCGCGCGGCTCCCCGTCGACGATCCGGCACACATACACGAGCATCACGAGGTCGAAGGCGGGGTATGCGTGGAACAGCACGTCCCAGATCCGGCCGACCGCCACCTCGACGCCGATCTCCTCGCGCAGCTCGCGAACCAGCGCCGCGACCGGCGCCTCGCCCGGCTCCACCTTGCCGCCGGGGAACTCCCACTGCAGCGGCAGCGCCTGGTCGGCACGGCGCTGCGTGATCAGCACCTCGCCCTTGCCGAGGATGAGCCCCGCGACGACGAGCTTCCGGGCTCTCGGCTCAGGCACGCAGCAGCTCCATGCGATCGCGATACTCGGTGACGCACGGCGGGCCATCCGCGTGGAGGTACGCGACGGTCCTGCCGTGATCGATCGCGACGAGCGAGCTGCTGCGTGTCCCGTAGTGCTCGGTGTGAATGCATGCAGCCGTCAGCGCGCGCGCGATGTCCGCGGGCAAGTGACTCTCGCGGCCTTCGACGGTCGTGTGATCGGCGAGCACCGCGCGCAGGCCCGCCGGATCCCACGCGTGAGGCAGATGCTCGCGCACGCGATCGCAGCGCGCGAACCCACCGGCGTCCATGCGGTCGTTGCACAGCGTGTGGATGCCGTGCGGCAGCTCGATGATCTCGCTCGCGCCTTCGTGACGCAGATACGCGACGCGCACGCGCTCCGCATCGCCCCACATGAGGTTCATGCTCGCGTACTGCCGCGGATCGATCGCCGCAACATACGCATCCGGATCGCGCGCGCTGATCAGCTCGCGAACGACGAGCCCGCGCGACCGCACACCCGGCGGCTTCGGCATGATCGCGCGCTGGTTCGTGACCGCCGCGAACCGACCATCGCGATGCACGGCGAGCCACGTGCCTCCCGATTCCTCGTCGACACCACCCGCCACACCGGGAGCCAGCACCTCCGGAGCGCGCGTCCGGCGCGCGTACAGCTCATCGCGATTCGCCGCGACGACCAGCGGGACCTCGGCGACCCCGAACAAGATGGCGATCGTGCACATAAAAGCTTGGCGAGAACGTGCCACGCGCCTTGCATGTGAGGCGGGTGGACCCTACAGTGCCGCGAGAATGAGACTGTATCCAGGGAAGGTCGACTCGATCGCCGCCGAGATCATCACGACGCTGACGGCGGCGGGTGACATCGAGGTGAGCGACTCGAACGAAGCCCAGCTCGACGCCGCGTCGGTCTTGAAAGAGTACATCCGCGTCGACAAAGAGCTCACGGAGCGCGCCAAAGACATCCTGGAAATCCGCGGGCTTCCGTACTCGCACCTCGGCCGCACGAAGCGTCAGCTGGCGGAGCAGAAGGAATTCGGTCTCGGCGAAGAAGGCCTGTCCTGGATTGCCAATCAGATGCTCGAGGCGTTCATGTCCTCGCGCCATGTCGACGAAGTGTTCGCAGACGACGCGATCTTGCGCCGCAAGATCAAGGACATCTGCAAGAAGCACATGATGGTCGACGAAGCGATCGATCAGGAAGTCCGCGACCGCATCAAGAACCTCGAAGAGGACACGCAGGCGTGGGACGTCGAGTACCAGAAGGTGCTCGAGCAGGTGAAGGGTAAGCACGGCATCAAGGAGTGATGCCGCGCGCAGCTACTGCGGCGTGCCCTTCGTGAAGTCGCCGTCGATCGTCGTCTTGACTTTGCTGACCTCGGTCGCGACATCGAAGATCACGCCGAGCTCGCGGTTGTAGCCGAGCGAGCCGCCGGAGAAGTTCTCGCTGCCGACGAACGCGCGCGCGCCATCGGCGACGATCGCCTTCGCGTGGATGTACGGGTTCGTCGCGGTGCCGTTGCCCGAGGTCGGGCCGGTCGTCACGACGTGGGCGCCCGCGCTCTTGACGCGGTTGACGCTCGTCGCGTCGACGTTGCCGGTCGCGATCACGACATGCACGGTGACGCCGCGCGTGGCGGCGCGCGCGACCGCGTTGACGACGCCGGTCGAGTACGTGTCGGAGAACTCCTCGCCTTCGACGTCGAGCGTCTGGGTTGCCGAGTCGATCAGGGCGACGAGCTCGGGGCGCGCGTTCGTCGGCGCGACGATCAGCGGGCCGGTCGGCGTCACCGCCTGCAGCGCGTGGTCCTTCTGGAAGATCGCCGTGGCCTCGGCGACGTCGGCCGCGTCGGTATCGAGCGCGAGGTACTCGCGGTTCGACGACGGCGAGCTCGTGTTCGCGTTCATCGTCATGATCCACGCGCTCGTGCCGTCGATCATCACGGTCTTCTCGTGCGTGTACGTGAACGCGCTGCTCGACCACACGACGTTGACACCGGCGTTGTTGAGCGTGTTGTACGCGGACGTGTTGAACGACTTCGACTGCGTCGAGCTGTCGAGGATCGCCTGGACGTCGAGCCCGGCCTGCTTGCGCGCGACGAGCGCGTTGATCACGTTCGTCGAGCTGATCTGGTACATCGTCATGTACACGGACGTGTGCGCGGCCTTGATCGCGTTGACCAGCTCCTGGCCGTTCTGGCCGTTCGGCTCGACGATGATCGCGACGTTGTGCGACGGCATCGGCGGCGCGGCATCGACCGTCGGGCCGCCGGGCGCATCGATCGTGTTCGAGCCGTTCGGCGCATCGGGGCCATTGCCCGTACCCGAGTGCGAGCCACCACACGCGACGAGCAGCAGGAGCGACAGCCGACGGAACATCGCCCGACGCTATAGCAGCTTCAGCGGTGCCGCGGTGACGGAAGTAACCGGGCGGGGGGAAGTGCCCCAGCGCGCTCGCGCAGGAACAATGCGCGCGACGATCGGTCGACGAGCATGCAGATGCCCAAGCCTGCGCCGGCCGCCAGGAAAACCGCGACGAAGCACAGCACGGCGGCGCCAACCGCGCCGATGATCGGGAGCATCAAGCCGAACAGCAGGCCGCCGGTGAGCAGCGCCATCGGCGGGGCAAAGATCAGCTTGGCATTGCGCCGCGTCTGCGCTTCGTCGGCCCACTCGCGCTCGCACGAGTCGCAGCGGCGGCCGGGAGCCAGCGCGTGGCGCGCGCAGCGGGTCGCGGTACAGCGGCCGCACTTCATCACCGGCGACTGAACGCAGTCGGTACAGCGACGGAGGCCCATACCAACACTGTGCTCCTGCCCCGAGGAGTTTCAAGGATTCGTTCCGGCGCCCGGGTCCAGCTTACGAATTCGCGCTGGCGTGTACGTGAAGACCGGGGGTTAGCCGGCGGTCTTGATGCCGAGCGCCTCGAGCACTTCGCCGACGACCATCTCGCCGAGCCGCTGGATCAGCTGCTCGCCCTCCTCGACCGACGCGCTCGCGGGATCGCCGGCGTACGCGGCTTCCATCCCCATCTGCTCGAACGTCGTGACGCCCGCCGCGAGCTTCTCGGAGAGGCTGATCGGCACCGGCGGCAACCGCGTGCGCAGATCCTCGACGACGAACTCCGGACCGGCCGCCATGATGATCGAGCTCTCGTAGCGACCGGCGTGGCACGCGCCGCTCTTGAACTCCGCCGACAGCGTGCGCGCCCACCGCTTCGTCAGCGGACACGCGTAGCTGACCTTCTTCTCGCGACCCGGCAGCACGGCGCGAACGGCGGCATCGTGCGCGGGCTCGAGGTGATTGTTGACGAGGCAGACATGACGGATGCCGCTCGCGAGCAGGCCGTCGCACACGGCCGCGATGTACTGCGTGAGTACGGGGCCGGGGATCGAGACCGCGCCGTGAAAGCCGGTCGCGCACTCGGTCACGCCGTAGCTGATCGCGGGCGCGATCACGCCGATCATCGTGCCGCGCTTCTCGAGCAGCTCGGCGGCGCGCAGGCACGCGGCCGCGCTGATCACGACATCGGTGCCGAGGCCGAGGTGCGGACCGTGCGGTTCCGTCGAGCCGACCGGGAGGAGCGCGATCACGCCGCGCTTGCCGCTGACGAGCGTCTCGAGCGATGCGGTGGTGTGGCGGGCGAGGAACTTCTCGGTCACGGCCTATTCACTCAGCTGACCGCGTTTTTCGTGCTCGAGCAATGTCTTCTTGTCGACCTTGCCGCGATCGTTCTTGGGGAGATCGTCGACGAACACGACCCACCGCGGGTACTTGTGCTTGGACAGGCGGGCCTGGACGTGGGCCTTGAGCTCGATGGCGAGCGCGACCCGGTCCTTGTCGCGCGCCTCGGGCCGCAGCACGACGACGGCCTTCGGCTTCGTCAGGCCCTGATCCTCGGCGGGGATGACGGCGACCATCGAGACGGCCGGGTGCGCGAGCAGGCAGTCCTCGACCTCGCGCGGCGCGACGAAGATGCCGCCGACCTTGAACAGATCATCGGCGCGGCCCTGGAAGTAGAGGTAGCCGTCGGCGTCGATCGAGAACAGGTCGCCGGTGCGGCACCAGTGGCCGTGGAATGTCTTCCAGGATTTATCGCGATCGCCGAAGTAGCCGTGCGCGACCGAGTCGCCTTTGACCCAGAGCACGCCGATATCGCCGGGCGCCATCTCCGGTGCGCCCGGGCCTTCCGCATCCTCGGCGAGGATCTTCAATTGATAGCCGGCGACGACGCGGCCGAGCGAGCCGGGCTTCACGTCGCCGGGGCGGTTGCTGCAGTAGATGTGGAACATCTCCGCCGAGCCGATGCCGTCGTAGATCTCGCCACCGAATCGCTCGACGAAGCGCCGCAGCAGCGGCTCCGGCAGCGCCTCGCCGGCGGAGAAGTGAAAGCGCACGCTGGAGAGATCGAGGCCCGGCTCGCCCCGCGCGCGCCGCTCGTCGTCGAGGTCGAGCAGCTTGCCGAGCATCGTCGGGACGTTCGTGACGACGGTCGCCTTGTAGCGCTGAATCGCGGCGGAGATGCTCTCGGGTGTCGGCCTCTCCGAGAACAGGCCCACGCTCGCGCCGACCGCGAACGGGAACCAGAGATTGGTGCCGGTCGCGTAGCCGAAGAACAGGCGCGGCACGCTGACGGTGACGTCGTCCTCGCGCATGCCGATCGTCTGCTTCGCGAAGACCTCGGTGTTGAACGCGAAGTCGCGGTGGCTGTGCATCGCGGCCTTCGGACGGCCGGTCGAGCCGCTCGTGAACAGCCAGATCGCCGGATCGTCGCGACGGATCTGCGGCAGCGCGCTCTGCGACTTCATCCCCTGCTTGATCGCCTGCGAGAGCGACGCCGAGTGCGGGATGTCCGCGATCGGATCGCAGTACGCCTCGGGATCGTCGTCGGTGCCGGCGTTCGGCGCGAGCAGCACGGCGCGCAGGCACGGCAGCTCGCGCAGACGCGGCGCCAGTGATGCGGCGACCTCCGGCGTCGTGATGAACACCGACGCGCGCACGTAGTCGAGCACGTACGCGAGGTCGTCGGGCGGTGCGATCGGGTTGCCCATCGCGAGCACGCCGCCGGCGGCGAGGATGCCGAAGATCGACCACGCGAACGCAGGCGTGTCGGGCAGCACGACGTACACGCGCTGCTCGGGCGTCAGGCCGCCTTCGACGAGCGCGCGAGCAAGCGCCCGCGAACGATCCGCGACCTGCTGGTACGTCCAGCTGCGATCGCCGAAGCGCAGCGCGACCTTGTCGCCCTTGCCCTCGCGCAGCCGGTCGAACAGGAAGTAATTCGCGAGCGACAGGTCCTCGGGGAACGTGGTCATTTCGGCATCCTCGGCGTGACGAGCGCCTTCCCGATGATCGTGCGCTGGATCTCGCTCGTGCCCTCGTAGATGCGGAGCGGGCGAATCGCGCGATACAGGTGCTCGACGACGTTGCCCTGCATGACGCCGCGGCCGCCGAGAAGCTGCACCGCGCGATCGATCACGCGGAACGCGGCCTCGGTCGCACCGAGCTTCGCGATCGATACCTCGGTCGTGACGCGGTCGCTGCCCGTATCGCGCTTGTGTGCGGCGCGCAGCACGAGCAGGCGGGCGGTGTCGAGGTCGACCTGCATGTCGGCGAGCGTCGCCTGGATCAGCGGCTGCTCGGCGAGCAGCTTGCCGAACTGGATGCGGCGCGTGACGAACGCGAGCGCCTCGTCGAGCGCGCGGCGAGCCATGCCGACCGCGGCGGCGCCGACCGACACGCGGAACGTATCGAGCGTCTGCATCGCGAGCTTCATGCCCTGCCCGACCGCGCCGATGCGCGCCGACGCCGGCACGATCGCGCCGCGCAGCTGCAACGCGCCGATCGGATGTGGCGCGGTCGCGGCGAGCGGCTGGACCGTCACGCCCGCCGTCGACAGCGGCAGCCAGAACGCCGTCAACCCGCGCGCGCCGAGCTCGGGCTCCGTCGACGCGACGACGACCGCGTGATCGGCGAGCCCGAGGTTCGAGATGAACAGCTTGTCGCCGTCGAGGCGATAGCCGTCGCTCGTCGGGGCGGCGCGCGTCTGGATCGCGGCGACGTCGCTGCCCGCCTCGGGCTCCGTCAATGCGAACGCGGCGATGCCGGCGCCGCGCGCGAACGCGGAGAGATGCGACTTCTGCTCCGGCGAGCCCGCGAGCTGCAGCGGATACGTGCCGAGGCCCTGCACCGCGAAGATCGAATCGGCGCGCGGCGACACGTAGCCGAGCATCTCGCGCGCGAGGCACAGCGACCGCGACTCGACCTTGCCGCACACGAGCTCGAACAGCCCGTGGCGCGCCATCACCTCGACGACGGCTGCATCCCCGCGCGCATCGGCTTCCTCGAGCTGCGGTGCGGCGGCAGTCAGCTGCGTGGCGAGCGACGCGTGCCGCTCCTCGAAGAACATCGGCAGATCGCTCTGCGACAGCTGCATCGCTTACTCCGGTGCACCGGCGAACTTCGGCGCGCGCTGCTCCTTGAACGCCGCGTGCGCCTCGCCGAAGTCGGGATGCTGCATGCACAGCGCCTGCGCCTGCGCCTCCGCCTCGATCGCAGGCGCGAGCGTCATCGCGAATTCGCTCTCGATCATCTGCTTCGTCATAGCGTGCGCGAACGCGGGGCCCGCCGCGAGCCGCGCCGCCCACTCGGTCGCGAGCCTCACCGCTTCCTCACCGTCGGTGACGACGCGATTGACGAGCCCGATCTCGAGCGCGCGCTTCGCATCGATCACGTCGCCGAAGAACAGCAGCTCGCTCGCGTGCCCGAGGCCGACGATGCGCGGAAGCAAGTACGTCGCGCCCATGTCGGCGCCGCACAGGCCGACCCGCGGGAAGATGAACCCGAACTTCGCGCCGTCGGCCGCGATCCGCAGGTCGCACGCCGCCGCGATCACCGCGCCCGCTCCGACGGCAGTGCCATTGATCGCGCCGATCACGGGCCGCCGGCAGCGCCGGATCGCCGCGATCAGCCGCCCGGTCATGCGCGTGAACGCGACGAGCTCGGGCGTGGTCTGGCCGAGCAGATGCTTGATGATGTCGTCCTGATCGCCGCCGCTGCAGAAGCCCTTGCCGCGGCCGGTGATCACGACGGCACGGATCTCGGCGTGCGAGTCGATCTGCTCGAACGTCTCCGCGAGCTCCTTGTAGACCTCGAACGTCAGCGCGTTGAGGCGCTTCGGACGATCGAGCGTGATCGTCGCGACGCCCTTCGCGAGCTCGAAGGCGAACGTGGTGGGCTTCATTCTGCGGGGTGCTCCAGGTACGCGACGGCCTGGATCTCGACGACCGCCTCCGGCTCGACGAGCGCGGACACGGCGACGAGCGCCATCGCGGGAAAGTGCGTGCCGAACCGCTGCCGCCACACGGGGCCGAGCTCCTTGCGCGCGGCGCGATACGCGGCGATGTCGGTGACGTAGATCGTCATCTCGGCGATGTCCTCGACGTGGCCGTGCGCGGCGCCGAGCACCGTCAGCACGTTGTCGCACGCCTGCGCGAACTGACCGACGAGGTCCTTCGCCTCGAACTTGCCGGCCTTCCAGCCGACCTGCCCGGCGATGTGCAGCACGGGACCGCGGCCGATGCGGCCATCGGCGTAGCCCCT
This sequence comes from Deltaproteobacteria bacterium, assembly GCA_019237945.1. Lineage (GTDB taxonomy): Bacteria > Myxococcota_A > Polyangia > Haliangiales > Haliangiaceae > JABFXX01. The sequence goes on from JAFAOG010000329.1 coordinate 16,093, forward strand.
CGGCGGCGGTGCATTCGGATCGATGACGAGGTGAGTGCTCATTTGAGGATCGCGCCTCCGTCGATGATGATCGTCTGGCCGTGGATGCCGCGGGCGTCGTCGCTGCACAGCATCAGCGCCGTGTGCGCGACCTCCTGCGGCTGGATCATGCGCCGCTGCGGGCTCATCGCCTCGAGCGTCTGCTTCGCCTCGGCCTCGCTGCGCTTCGTCTTCGCCGCGATCCGCGACACCGCCTCCTTCGCCATCGCCGTCTCGACCCAGCCCGGGCACAGCGCGTTGATCGTGACGCCGGTGCGCGCTAGATCGATCGCGAGCGCGCGCGTGAAGCCGACCATCGCGTGCTTCGCGGCGCAGTACGCGGCCGTGTAGCCATATCCGGACACGCCCGCATTCGAGGCGATGTTGACGACGCGCCCCCACCCTCGCTCGACCATCCCGGGCACGAGCGCGCGCGCGATCCGGAACGGCGCCGTCGCATCGAGCTCGATGATGCGGTCCCATAGCTCGTCGCTCGTTTTCTCGAGTGGCGCGCTCTCGGCGATGCCGGCGTTGTTGACGAGGATGTCGACGCGCCCGACCGTCGCGAGCATCGCGTCCGTCGATTTGCGATCGAGCAGGTCCGCTTCGATCGCGGTCCCGCCGACCTGCGCGGCCACCGCCGACAGATCGCGGACGCTGCGACCGCAGACGACGACCTGCGCTCCCGCGCGCGCGAGGGCCTGCGCGATGGCCTGACCGATCCCGCGGCCGCCGCCGGTGACGAGCGCTCGCTTGCCTTCCAGTTGCACGTCCGGGGCATATCACGTTTACCCTCGGCGCCGATGCAGCTCTCGGCTCTCGATGCGACCGCGCAGGCGGACCTGGTAGCACGCGGTGAAATCTCGCCGCGCGAGCTTGTCGACGCCGCGATCGCGCGCATCGAGCGCGACAACCCCGAGCTCGGCGCCGTGATCATGCCGATGTTCGACGAGGCCCGCGCGACGACGCCCGCCGACGGCCCGTTTCGCGGCGTGCCGATCCTGATCAAGGACATCGTCGCGACGGTCAAAGGCATGCCGCAGGTCACCGGCATCAAGCCGCTGCGCGACAAGCCGTGGCGCGCGCCGGTCGACAGCCACCTCGTCGCCGCGATCCGCCGCGCCGGCTTCATCCTCGTCGGCAAGACGAACACGAGCGAGCTCGGCATCGTACCCACGGCGGAGCCTCCCGCGTGGCCGCCGTCGCGCAACCCGTACGATCGTACGCGCACGACCGGCGGCAGCTCGGGTGGATCGGCGGCGGCCGTCGCGGCGGGCATGGTCGCGATCGCGCACGCGAACGACGGCGGCGGCTCGATCCGGATCCCAGCGTCGTGCTGCGGTCTGTTCGGCCTCAAGCCATCGCGCGGCCGCGTCTCGCTCGCGCCGTGGTACGGCGAGAACCATGGCGGCCTCGTGCAGGAGCACGTGGTCGCGCGCAGCGTCCGCGACTCCGCGGCCGTGCTCGACATCCTCGCCGGCATGCAGCTCGGCGATCCGTACACTGCGCCGACGCCGACGCGCCCGTTCGCGCAGGAAGTCGGCGCCCCGACCGGCAAGCTGCGGATCGCGTTCGCGACGCGCCACCCGCACGTCGATGCCGAAGGCGGCGGCGGCATGATCGAGTCGCATCCCGACTGCCGCGCCGCGGTCGATCACGCCGCGAAGCTGCTCGCCTCGCTCGGCCACACCGTCGAGCACGCCGAGATTCCCACGCTCTCCGATCCGGAATGGGTCTCGCGGTTCCTCACGATCTGGGTCACCGGCACCGCCGCCGATCTCGACGAGGTCGCCGAGCTGCTCGGCCGCAAGGTCACGCCCGAGGACGTCGAGCCGCTGACGTGGGGACTCGCCGAGCTCGGCCGCCTGATCTCCGCCGGCGCGTACATCGGCGCATGGCGCTGGCTGCACGCCGCGACCCGCCGCATCGCGACGTTCTTCGAGACGTACGACCTCTGGCTCACGCCGACGGTCACCGAGCCGCCCGTCCCGCTCGGCACGTTCAAGTCGCCCGCCGACGATCCGCTCGCCGGCATCTTCCGCGCCGCCGACTTCGCGCCGTTCACCGCCGTGTTCAACGCGACCGGCCAGCCCGCATGCTCGATCCCGCTCTACCGCAACGCGGCCGGCCTGCCGATCGGCATCCAGCTCGCCGCGGCGTACGGTCGCGAGGATCTCCTGCTCCGCGTCGCGTCGCAGCTCGAAGCCGCGCAGCCGTTCACGCACGCAGCAACGCGTACTTAGGTGGGGACGCTTTCTCACTTCGCAACCTTCCGGAAGTTGAGAAGTGAGAAAGCGTCCCCACCTAACCTCCCGATTCACTTCGAAACCGTGGGTAGCGAAGTGCGAAAGCGTCCCCGGTCAGTTCATTCGCAGGTCGAGTGGGACTGCGAAGCTCTGCGGCTCACGCGGCGCGGGGAACTGCCAGCGCGCGACCTCGGCGACGATGCAATCACCGAGCTTCGCCGGCACACCGGCAGCAGCGCCATCCATCGCGCGACCGTTGGCATCGACCGTGAACGACACGAGCACGCGACCGTGGCCGCTGCCGTGCTTCAAGTAGCGCGTGTAGCAGCGCTGGATGCCCGTCGCGCCGCGCGCCTTCGCGATCACGAGGTCGGGCGTCAGCAGTGGCCGCGCGGCCTGCGGCTCGGCGCGCTTCGGCGGAGGCGCCGCGTGATGCGAGCACGCACCCAGCGCGCACGCGCCGGCGACGAACAGCAGTGCCCTCCGCACGCGCGGACCTTCGCCCACGTGGCCACTGAAGGCAAGTACCGCGCGAGCTAGCTGATCTCTTTGCGGATGTTAGCGATCACGTCCGCGTACGACGTCGCCTCGACCACCTCGGCCATCTCCGCCGTGTAGCGCGCGACCAGGTCTTCGCGGCCGCGGGCGAGCGCATCGCGACGCGCGTTGTGGAGCGTGAGGAACGCGCGCTCCGCGTTGACGAAGTACTGCACGCACGCGAGCACCGCACGCGCGGTCGACGTGGTGACCGAGCGCGACGCATCGGTGAACGTGAAGTGGCGGCCTTCGCTGTTGGTGACGTCGAGCGTGACGCGACCGACGGCATCGACACCGGCCTGGACCTTCTTGCTCTGCATGTCGGCCGCGACCTGGAAGCCGACGAGCTGGATCGTCTTGAGGCTGCCGTACTCGCGGGCGTAGCGCGACAGCAGCGCGTTGTAGAGCGCATCGACGACGCCGACGCCCTTGCCCTCGACCTCGACCTGCTCGGCGCCTTCGGCGATGACCGCCTTGATCCGGCTGCCGTCGGTCGGATCCTCCTCGACGACGAGCTTGCCGATCGTCAGCTGCAGGTAGTTGGTGCCGAGAACCTTGCGGATCAGCGCCTCGTGCTCGGAAGTGCTCACCTCCCTATTTTACCTTCTGCGGTGCGCCGCGCTCGTCGTTCTCACGTGAGGCGAGATCACCAGCACTTGCGAGGACTCCCGACGGCAGCCGTCACACCGATGCGGCATAGTGCGGCCGGTGAGCCTGGTCCAGCTGCGTCGACACGTCGCACGCCTTCGCGAGTGCGCCGCGTGCCCGAACATGATCGGGCCCGTCGTCACGGGCGTGCCGGTGGTGTCGCCGGTGATGCTGATCGGGCAGGCGCCCGGCGTCAAAGAGGGTCCCGCCGGCAAGCCGTTCGCGTGGACCGCCGGCAAGACGATGTTCGGCTGGTTCGCCGAGATCGGGATGACCGAGGAGCAGTTTCGCGAGCGCGTCTACATGGCGGCCGTCTGTCGCTGCTTCCCCGGCAAGGGCAAGGGCGGCGGCGATCGCGTCCCCGATGCCGGCGAGATCGAGCGCTGCAGCAAACACATCGCGACCGAGATCAAGCTGCTCGCGCCGCAGCTGGTGATTCCCGTCGGCAAGCTCGCGATCGCGCAGCTCTACCCCGAGGTCGACAAGCTGACCGAGGTGATCGGCGAGCCCCGCCGCGGCACGCTCGCCGGCAACAGCTTCGACGTGATCGCGCTCCCGCATCCATCGGGAGCATCCACGTGGCATCGCATGGAGCCCGGCAAGACGCTCCTCTCGCGCGCGCTCCGCAAGATCGAGGCGCACCCGGCGTGGCGCTCGCTGCTCGCGACCGAAGCAGCCTGATACGCTGCGCGGATGCCGTCCAAGGTCGCCGACCTTCTCGCCGAGCTCGTCGCCATCCCGACCCAGCAGGCGGGCCCCGACGGCCACGCCGGCGACGAGCACAAGCTCTGCCAGCACGTCGCGCCGCTGCTCGCGGACGCGGGTGCCGACGAGGTCGTCGTCGGGCGCGGCTCGCGCACCGATGGCCGGCTCGGCGCCTACGTGTTCGCGCGCTGGGGCACGCCGCGCCGGATCATCAACGCGCACGTCGATACGGTGCCCGCGAATGCGGGGTGGTCGCGCGACCCGTGGCGGTCGCACATCGAGGGTGGACGGCTCTACGGCCTCGGCTCCGCCGATACCAAGGGCGCGATCGCAGCGACGATCGTCGCGCTCGCCGATGCCGCGCCCCGAGACGTCGGCGTGCTGTTCTCCGGCGACGAAGAAGCCGGCAGCGCGATCATGGAGCAGTTCCTCAAGACCGACGACGCGCGCGCCGTCAAGCAGGCGATCGTGTGCGAGCCGACCGCGCGCACCGCCGGAACGTCGCATCGCGGCGTGCTCGGCCAGCAGGCGTCGCTCGAGGGCGCGGGCGGCCACAGCTCGAAAGCCGACTTCATGCCCAAGCCGATGGTGCAGCTCGCGAAGCTCGCGATCGCGCTCGACGAGATGGGCCGAGCGCGCCTCCACGACGGCCCGGCCGGCATGACCGGCACGTGCCTCAACGTCGCCGCGTTCCATGGCGGCGTCGCGTTCAACGTCGTGCCGCAGCGCGGTCGCCTCGAGTGGTCGCTCCGGCCCTACCCTGGCTTCGATCGCAAAGGGTGGGATCGCGAGGTCACCGAGAAGGCGCGCGCGATCGATCCGAAGATCGAGATCGCGCCGACGATCGATCACGAGCCGTTCTCGTGCACCGCGCTCGCCGAGGAGGTGCGCCCGTTCGTCGACCGCGTCGGCAGCCTCGACTTCTGGACCGAGGCCGCGCTGTACCAGGCGCACGGCATCGATGCGATCGTCGTCGGCCCCGGCGACATCGGCCAGGCGCACGCCGCCGACGAGTTCGTCGCGCTCGAGGATCTCGACTGGGCCGTCGAGCTCTACCGCGCGCTGCTCACGGCTCGTACTTCTTGACCGTGCCGGTGAAGTCGGGCCCGTCGCCCTGATAGTTGCGGTTCTCTTCGGTGTACTTCTTCATGCCGCGCTCGGGACGGATCAAGATCTCGTCGGCGGGCAGCGTGTAGTCGGGCAGCGTGTCGTCGTGCCAGTGCGTCAGGCCGACTTCTTTCACCATGCAGTCGACGAGCGTCTTGTCGGTGATCGTCGATTCCGGATCGACCTTGACGTTCTGGTACGTGACCTCGCCGTCCTTGACGACGATATCGGCGTGCAGCTTGAGCTTCTGGTTGCGATGCACGCGGTTCATGCCGCCCGTGTAGCAAGTCGCGGCGTTGACCTGCGGCTCGCGCGGCGCGCGATCATCGAACGCGTAGAAGAACGCGTCGCTCGCCGGATCGACCTTCTGCGGCTTGCCGTCGGCGGCCGCGACCTGCTGCGCGACCTTCGCGAGGCCTTGATCCTGCGCGCGCGGCGACACCGGAGGCGCGGCAACCTTCTCGACCTTCGCGGCCGGTGCAGGCGCGGCTTCCGCGGGCTCGTGCAGCTGGTACCAGATCAGGCCCAGCAGTCCGAGCAGCGCGACACAGCCGATCGCGAGCAGCTTCCTCATGGCTCAGAGCGGGTATTGATCCGTCGCGAACACGCCGTACTCGCCGTCGCCGCTGAGCGTCGCACCGTCGGTGTTGAGCTCCGGCTTCAAGAGCCACACGGTCTTGCCGTCGGCGCTGTAGATGTCGAGCTCGCCTTCGCACAGGCCAGAGCCGCCATCGGAGTACTTCGCGATCACGCGCGTCGTGTCGCCCTGGAACTGCATGACGGCCATCGGGTCGCCGTTCTGATCGGGCTGCACGACGCCCTTCATCACGTACTGCGCGGCCGGCGTCGGCGCGGGCGAGCAGTCGGTGGTTCCGACCTTCGCGGTGAACGTCCACGTGCCGACCGGCCAGCAGGTCGCCCATCCCGTCGGCGCGGGATTAGCCGTATCGGCGGCAAAGGTTCCCGTGGTCGTGAGAGTAGCGTTGCACTGCCGACCGTTCGGGTCGGGCATCATCATCCCGCCGTCGTCACCGACACCACATCCTGTTGCGAGCAGAAACAAAGCGCTGATCCCGGCGATACGCATGACAGCTCCTTTACGCAACCGTGATGCCAGCGCGAAGACCGCGGATTCCTTCGGTCTCGATAGGACTTCCCTTGGAGCGCGAGCCCCCGCCATGGGGAGCGCAGACCTCGCGATCGGCACCGGCAAAGAGAAGTCTCGCACGGTTGCGCGTGGAATGGTGACTGCAAACAATAGGGCGACGATGTACGCGTCTCGCCTGCTCGCGCTTGCCCTGTGTGTGGCCGCATGCCGCGACGCGAACGGCAAGCAAGAGAAACCACCCGCTCCACAAGGTTCTGCCGTCGCCGTCGCGACGGGCTCGGGCACCGGCTCGGGCTCGGCGATGTTCATCCCGCAGCAGAAGCCGCCCGACACGCCGCCGGGTACGAATCCCGATTACGTGCCTGCCGAGTTCAAGAGCGGCATGGCGCGCTGGAAGGACACCGGCGTCTACGTCGACGGAAAACCGGTCGGCTTTCTCGATTTCGGCGAGCTGCCGATCACGCTCAAGCCGACGTGGGTGAAGGACAAGGTCAGCGACAACAAGCCGCCCGACTGTCCGATCGAGAAGTGCCCCGGCTGGAAGTGGTCGCAGGCGCGCTTCTACAAGTTCACCGACTACCTCAAGGCGATCGGCGTCGACCCGAAGCGCATCAAGATGATGCACGTCTACGGGCCCAAGTTCTCGCAGACGATCGCGGTCACCGCGAAGGATCTCCAGCGCAAGGACGCCGACGAGTTCATGTTCCGTTTCGGCGCGCTCGTCGGCGGAAAAGCGATTCCGCACGTGCCGCCGAACTTCGGCAACGGCAAGCAGCCCGACAAGATCGTCGGCGTCATGATCTACGTCGATCGCAAGCCGCCGACGATCACGCGCGACGGCATCGAGCTCGACGGCGTTCCGCAGGACGGCGTGCCCTACTACGGCGAGCCACTGCGCGGCGGCGTTCGCATCTATCTCGACGACAAGCTCGCGACGATCGTGAAGCGCCAGGAGCTCGATCCGAAGCTTGCGAAGCAGACGCCCGACGGCGAGCTCCACTGGTCGTTCGCCGATTTCTTGAAGAGCAAGGGCGTTGACAGCTCGCACGTCGTCGAGGGCTGGGTGATCCGCGACGAGCGCCGCAAAGAAAAGATCCCGTGGGATCAACTGTCGAAGATGACGTTCTCGGCGGGCGCGCAGGCCTCCGGCGGCATCCTGCTCGGCGATGGCCAGGGCATCCGCGCGAACGCGATCGCACTCCACACGCGCGCCATCCAGCCGGATGAGCTGCCCGTGATCCAGCCCGACGAAGAGTAGAAACCGCCCCCGCGCGGCCTCGCTCTGCGGAGCTCGAGGCCCCGATCGCCGCCTCGCTCCCGCGCGGAGCTCGAGGCAGTCGGCCCCCACGAGCCTGGGGGTGAAGTCCCGCCCCTGGGGGTCCGGGCTCCAACCGCCACCTGGCGCCTGCACCGTCGCGTAACCTGGCGTGGTGGGTGCTTGGTACTGCGGCCCGTGGTGCCTACTGCAGCCCAGTACGTACTGCCGTACGGAGTACGGACGGCGGGTGTCACCCGAAGGCAACTACTTGGCCGCTGTCATGAGGCTGTCCGGGACTCACAGAGCCGCGAGATCTCTGGGATTGGAGATGCCGGGGCCCCACCCCCGGGAAGTCTCTCCCCCATGTTTCACCTGGGTCACATCGAGTCATTGCTTGCACTTGCCGCGCAAAACGGCTGGCACAACCCGTGCTCAAGGAACCTCCCATCAACAACCAACCGCCAACCTGGGGTTCAACGATGAATAACCGCAAGCTGACCGTCGCGATGTTCGGAGTGATCGGGCTGCTGCCTGCTGCAGCGAACGCAGAAGTCCGCGCTCCGCAGGTGACCAAGATTATTGCCTCGAGCCCGACCGACTTCGCGCCGATCACGACGCCGAACGGCACCACGCCGGGTCGCCTGCGTCGCACGGACGAGGAGCAGCCGGGTAACGAGATGGCCCACCTCGCCATGTTCGCGGATGGCATCCACGGCCTGATGTTCTCGATGAACACCGACCTCGTCGATCCGGCGGCTCCGACCGTGAGCCACCGCGCGAACGACCGCATCCAGCTCGCGATGGTGCCGTTCGCTCTCGTCAAGAACGCGGACGGCTCCGTGGCCGCGAAGGCGGACTTCACGGGTCTCGGCGCGAACACGGCAACCACTGGCGGCGTTCGTTTCGTGACGAACAACCAGGGTAACGAGTACCGCAACGCGAACCACCCCATCGCGTACCAGGTCGCCGGCGGCCACGCGATTTGCGCCGAGTACAACTACCAGCCGAACAACACGAACAACACTGAACGCTACATGCAGTGTTTCAACGAGGCGGGCAAGACGATCATGCCCCAGACTCGTATTTACGCGAAGAACAACGACGACTGCTCGATGAACCAGGACAAGTCGTCGACGTGGCTCGCGAAGGAAGTCGGTCCGGTCAGCCACCTCATCGCGTGGCGCGGCTGCAACGGCAACGGCCAGGATGATGGTTGGGCCCAGACGTTCACGGTGACCGTCGACAACCCGACGGCGCCGACGACGGCCTCCTTCAAGCAGCTCGCGGACGTCTCGCTCTGCCCGCGCGAGGAGCGCTCGCACGGCTACTGCACCACCGGTACGGACGCCGACACGGCGATCTGCACCTGGACGGAAGGCAACACGCAGCCGCAGCGCGATGGCACCTGGATGGCCGCCATCGACATCAGCGGCGCGAAGACGGGTCAGGCGCAGATCTACTGGAAGCAGCAGATCGACGGCCGCAAGACGCTGCCGGACGGCGCTCGCACCTACTCGATGCGCGCGATGCACGACCGCCTCTCGCTCCCCGACGCCACCGGCAACCTCGTTCGCTCGGACCTCCTGGTCTGGCGCTCGGGTGACGTCCGCGGCAACAACAACGGCAACGCCAAGGGCGGCACGTACTTCGGCAACAACATGGCCGTCATCAAGGCGGACAAGACCGGCATGCAGTACGTCGTCCCGATGACCGACATGAGCCAGGCGCTCCTCGGCATGGACGGCACGCACCTCGGCCTCACCACGGCGATGTTCGGCACCACCGACGCGCTCAAGCCCGGCATCGTGTTCCTCTCCGGTTCGCACACGTCGAGCAACGTCGGTACGTCGGCGCGCGTCGTGACCTGGGACCAGACGGCGAACAAGTTCGCGGTCGGTGAGTCGTTCACCCCGGGTCCGTACGACCGCCACCTCTACCCGAACTACCTCGGCAACAACCCGGGTAACCAGGGCCGTAACTACTCCGGGATGGAGATGATCAAGAACCCGTTCGCGACCGGCGCTGCTGGCGAGGACTCGCACCTCATGATCATGGCCTCGACCGGTAAGTCGGACACCGAGCAGCCGTCGGCGACCTGCCTCGACTGCGCGAAGATCAAGCTGTCGGCGTACATCACGGTCATCCCGGTGGCGCAGACCCCGGCGGCGCAGGGCGGTGGCACGGGCTCGGGCAACGGCACGGGCGGTGGTAACGGCACTGGCGGCGGCACGGGCGGCACGGGCGGCACGGGCGGCACGGGTGGCGACACCGGTGGCACCACGCAGGACCCCGGCACCACGCTGGGCGGTTGCTCGACCTCGGGCGGCACCAACGGCGCGGCCACGATGCTCCTCATCGGTCTCGCGGCCTTCATCCGCCGCCGCCGCGCCTAACCCACCAACGCAACCACCCACCTCCTCCACACCAAAGAAACACGGAGAACGACGATGCGTGCTGTACTCCTCGCGGCGATTGCGTCGATGGGTCTTGTCGGTTGCGTCGGCCAGCTCGACGACATGGGCACCAACGGGAATCCGTCGGGCCCGGTCGGCGGCGGGACGAACCCGAACCCGACTCCGAACAGCCAGGCCAAGGCGATGTTCGACCAGAACGTGTACCCCATCATCTCGAGCAAGACGGCCGCGTCGGGCTGCGCGATGAGCGGGTGCCACATGGTCGGCAACACCCCGGGCTCGACCCAGTTCGTGGCGGCCACGGCCTCTGACGGCTACGGAACGATCACGAGCTACCAGGCTCTGGTCGGTAACTTCACCCCGGCCTCGGCTGGAATCCTGACGCAGGTGGCTGCGGGCCATAACGGCCGCATGTACACGGCGGACGAACAGCAGAAGATCACCGCCTGGCTCAACCAGGAAGTGCTCGAGCGCGGTCAGGGTACCGGTGGTGGTGGCGGCAGCGGCACCACGACCGAGAGCCCGGGCCAGGCGACGGCTCGCCTGATGAACGAGTGGTCCGCGTGCATGAACATCACGGACTTCAACTCGGCGAACATGGCGACGGCCTGGGGCAACATGCAGACGAACAACGGTTCGCGCTGCGAGTCCTGCCACGCGACCGGCGGCTACGGCATGATCGTCACGCAGGTTGCGGAGAGCGCGCCCAACGGCGGCCCGCCCGGCCTGTTCACGACGCTCGCGACCAACAAGTACTACATGATCCAGTACTTCTCGGTTGACCTGACGCAGCCGGGCACCGGCGGCAAGATGGGCAAGATCATCGTGAACACGACGTCGTTCAACGGCGTCGCGAACGCCCAGCCCCCGCACACGGAGCACCCGACGTTCAACGCGACCAACAACCAGGGCATGACGGCGCTGAACCAGTTCTACACGCTGGTCTCTGCGAAGGTCGCCGCTGGCAACTGCGGCACGACGAAGCTGAACCCGCCCGCGCAGTGATTGTTCTGAGATAGCTAGCTCGCGAAAGGCGCCGCAGTTCGGGCGCCTTTCGTATTTTCGGCGCTACCATCGAAGGCTAACGATGACCAAGCTCGTCGGCGGTGACGGCCGCACTCATATCGAATCGCGCCTGATGCGCGAGTCGCTGCAGAACAAGCAGGTGCTCTCGGCGACCGAGAGCGAGCGCGACCTGCAGATCTTCCCGGATGTTTCGCTGGTCTCGATCGGCGGCCAGTCGATCTTCGACCGCGGTAAGGACGCGATCCTGCCGCTCGTCGAGGAGCTCGCGGCGGTCAAGCGCCGGCACAAGCTCGTGATCGGCGTCGGCGGCGGCACGCGCGTGCGCCACACCGTGTCGATCGCGATCGATCTTGGCCTACCGACCGGCGGCATCGCGCAGCTGGTCGGCGCGATGGAAGAGCTGAACGCGATCGTGCTGAACGCGCTGCTCGCACCGCATGGCTCGATGCCGATGCAGCGCGATCACTTCTGGGATCTGCCGCTCTACTTCGACGCCGGCATCACGCCGATCGCGATCTCGGTGCCGCCGTTCCACTTCTGGGAGCCGCCGCCGCTCGAGGGCGCGGTGCCGATGCACGGCTCGGACTTCGGGCTCTTTCAATTGGCCGAGGTGCTCGGCATGAAGCAGTTGATCTTCGTCAAAGACGAAGACGGCCTCTACGACAAAGATCCGAAGAAGCATGCCGACGCCAAGCACATCCCGAAGATCGCGCTCGCCGAGCTCGTGAAGAATCCGCCGAAGGAGAACATCCTCGACGAAGAAATGTTCCGGACGTGGCACGAGGCGAAGAACTTGAAGCGCGTCGTGATCGTGAACGGTCTCAAGAAGGGCATGCTGACGCGTGCGCTCGACGGCGAAGACG
>JAFAOG010000333.1 GCA_019237945.1 Deltaproteobacteria bacterium
CGCGCTCATCACGTCGCCGTCGAGCCACATCTGCCACTTGATCGCGCCGGTCTTCAGATCGAACGCGGCGAGCGCGTGGTTGACGCCCGGCGGCAGCGTTCCGTTCTCGGCGCCCTGCGCGGGATACGCGGCGAACACGAGGCCGTCGGCGATCGTCGGCGATGACGTCAGCGGATCGCCGAGCCAGAACGACCACAGCTGCTTGCCGGTCTTCGCCTCGACCGCGAAGATCGTGCACGACTCGGTGTTGAGCACGCACACGCCTTGCTCGCACGCGGTGCTCGACGGGCCGTCGTCGTGGAGATCGATGCCCCACAGCGGCGTGCCGGTCTGCGACTCGTACGCGTACAGCTCCTTGCCGCGAAACCCGCCCGACACGATCACCTCGTGGTCGTAGACGGTCGGCGTCGTGATCGTCGCGTGGCTCGCGAACACGACCTGAAAGCCCTGCGCGGTCTTCTCGGATTTTGGGATCGCGATCGCCGCGACGCTGCCCGGCCGGAACTTCGTCGGCGGCCGCCCGTACTTGTCGCTGTTGAGCTCGGTGATCTGCTTCGTGACGATCTCGCCCTGCGGCGGCGTGTCGTCATCGACCGCGACGTGCGTGGTCGGCGCCGGGCCGGTCGTCGTCGTCGTCGTCGAAGGCGAGGGTTGGACAGCGTGGGCCTGTTTTGCGGGCTCGGTCGGATGGCGAGCACCGCAAGCGGCCAGGACGGTGATGGCAGCGATGGTTGGCCTCATCCGGCACTTGAACGCATGACAGGCCGCGAAGATCTGGTGCAACCGGCGTCGTTCGCGCGTGTCTGGTGGACGAAAGCTCGTGCTTTCGCTAGGGTGCGCGCCATGAACTGGCAGTCGCTCGCGGAGCTCTCGCTGTCTGGCTCGGTGATCTCGCGCGAGGCCGCGCGCGCCGTCCTCCACGCCTCTGCCGACGACACGCTCTCGCTGCTCGACGCGGCGTTCCGCGTGCGCCGCGCCTACTGGGGGCGCCGCGTCTCGCTGCACGTGCTCGACAACGCGAAGATGGGCGCGTGTCCCGAGGATTGCGGCTTCTGCTCGCAGTCGTCCAAGCACGCGTCGCCGTCGGGCGAAGCGCCGATGAAGTCGGTCGATGATCTGGTCGACGGCGCCCGGCGTGCGCATGCCGCGCGCGCGAAGCGCTACTGCATGGTGACCGCGACGCGTGGGCCGTCGCAGCGCGATCTCGATACGATCTGCGCCGCCGCCGAGCGCATCAAGTCCGAGATGGACATCGAGCTCTGCGCGTCACTCGGCATCCTCACCGAGGCGAAGGCACAGCGCCTCGCGAAGTCCGGCGTCGATCGCTTCAACCACAACCTCGAGACGAGCGAGCGCCACTACGAGAAGATCGTGTCGACGCACACGTGGCGCGATCGCGTCGAGACGGTGCGCGTCGCGAAGGCCGCCGGCATGGACACCTGCTGCGGTGGCATCGTCGGGCTCGGCGAGTCCGAAGAGGATCTGCTCGACCTCGCGTTCGCGCTGCGCGATCTCGACGTCGACAGCGTCCCCGTCAACTTCCTCGACGCGCGGCCGGGCACGCCGCTCGCGGGCTACCCGCTCGTCGAGCCGGCGTACGCGCTACGCGCGCTGTGCATGTTCCGCTTCGTCCACCCGCGCACCGACCTGCGCGTCGCCGGCGGCCGCGAGATCACGCTGCGCGCGCTGCAGGCGATGGCGCTCTATCCGGCGAACTCGATCTTCACGCAGGGCTACCTGACGACCGGCGGCGCCACGCCGCATGCCGACCACCAGATGATCAAGGACGCCGGGTTCGAGCTCGAGCTCGCGTCGGGCGAGGCCGTGCCGGCCGATCCGGAGGCGGTCGCGCACCTGCGTCGCCCGTCGCTGCCGCAAGTCCGTAGCTGAGGCAATTCCCGAGAGACGATCCGCACCCGTCATGGCATCGTATCGACGATGGGCGACGGACTCACCGTCATCGAGAAAGAGCTCGAAGGCGAACGCGCGTCGTCGCTCGGCGATGCGGGCAAGCGGCTCGAGACCGCGCTCGCGGCGCTCGGCGAGTCGAACGATGCCGACCTCGTGCACGACGCGGCGATGGCTGCGTGGTCGTACATGATCGTGCGCGAGAGCCTGCGGATGTTCGATCACAAGCAGGCGTTCAAGATCTATGGCGTGCCGGATCGCGTGATCGCGAAGGTCGGCGTCATTCGAAGGTGACGGGCTCGAGGTCGGCCCAGTTCGGCCCCGCCTCGACGCCGACGACGAGCGGCACCTCGAGCGGCGCGTAGGCATCGCGCATCGCGCGCGCGGCAATGCGGGCGGCCTCGGGCAGCTCGGCGCGCGGCACCTCGAACAGCACCTCGTCGACGACCTGGACGACGGGCTGGGCGCCCAGGCCGGCGGCGCGCAGGGCGCGATCGGCGTCGAGCAGGGCGCGGCGCGAGACATCGGCGACCGAGCCCTCGTGCGTCGCGCGGCGGGCGAGGCGCTCGGCGTAGCTGCGGTCGTGCGAGTCGAGTGACTCGAGGCCGCCGATCGGCCAGCGGCGACCGGCGATCGTCTCGATGTAGCCGCGCTCCTTCGCGAGCCGGAGCTGCTCGTCCTGAAACGCGCGGACCTGCGCGTAGTGGCGATCGAAACGCGCGAGGTACTCCTTGGCGTCGGCCGCGGAGACGCCGAGCTGGAGCGCGAGCGCGCTGGCGCCCTGGCCGGCGAACGTCGCGAAGTTGATCACCTTCCCGAGCTGGCGCTCCTCGAGCGTGATGTCGGCGGGCGGCTTCTCGAGGACGGCGGCGGCGGTGAGGCGATGCATGTCGGCGCGCTGACGCAGCGGCTCGACGAGCGCGGGATCGCGCGTCAGGTTCGCGAGCACGTAGAGGCCGAGCTGGCTGAAGTCGACCGACATCAGCACCGAGTCGGGCGGGGCGACGAACGCGCGCCGGATCATCGCCATCTCCGGCGTGCGGCCGGGCACGCGGCCGAGATCGGGCGCGGTGTTGATCAGCTCGCCCGAGAAGCTGCGCGCGAGGAAGAAGTGCGAGTGCACGCGGCCGTCGCCGTGGATGTACTTCGGCAGCGCGGTGATCCACGAGTCGCGCATGCGGCGCAGCAGGCGCCAGCGCATGACGAGCGGCACGATCGGGTGCGCGTGCTCGATCTTCTCGAGCGCCTCCGTCGACGTCGACCAGCCCGTCTTCGTGTGCGACGCGACGGGCAGCTTCAGCTCCTCGAACAGCACGGTGCCGAGCTGCTTCGTCGAGTTGATGTTGAACGAGTGGCCTGCGAGCGCTTCGATCTTGCCGGTGAGCTCGGCGTCGATCTCGGCGAACGCGGCCTCCGCGCGCGCCAGGCCCGCCGGCTCGACGATCAACCCGCACAGCTCCATCCGCACCAGCGTCTCGGAGAGCGCGAGGTACTCGGCCATGTTCTCGGCGCGAACGCCCGGCGCCAGCGCCTGCCACAGCGCGCGCGACGTATCGGCGCACAGCCCGGCGTACGTCCCGACGCGCTCCGCGGGCAGCGAGCTCCACGACTTTCGCTTCACGCCGACACCCCGCACGCTGTCCTCGTCGGGCAGGGCACGCCCGAGGACGTGCTTGGCGACGAGCGCGAGGTCGTGCGGCGCCCAGTTGCTCGGCTGCGTCAGGTGCGACGCGCACGCCGAGTCGCCCGCGATGCCGCGCATCTCGATCCCGGCGCGGCGCAGCGCGACGAGCGTGCCGACGAGATCGTGCCCGAGCTTCTTCGCCTCGGGATCGGCGAGCCAGCGCGCGAGCGGCTCCCACGCCGGTGTGCCGCGCGGCACGTACCAGGCACCGTTGTCGGCGGCGAGCGCGATGCCGGCGAGCTGGCTGTCGTCTTCGATCACGGCGTGCAGCGCGACGGTGCCGGCGAGCGCCGGAAGTGCGGCATCCGCGACGTCGCAGCG
>JAFAOG010000432.1 GCA_019237945.1 Deltaproteobacteria bacterium
GCGTCTCGTCGCGGGGCGTCGACGACGTGCTGACCGGGTTGCCGTTGACGAGATCGACCGTCTTCGACACGCGCCCGCGCCGCAGCTGCAGCTTGCCCGTCGCGAGATCCTCGTGAAGGTCGAGCAGCACCGCCGGCAACGGCCGCATCGCCAGCTCCCCCGAGCGCGACTGCATCAGGCGAAAAGTCTAACTCATTCGGCGACGTGACAGGCGGCGCGGGAGCCGTTCGACAGCACGCGCAGTTTCGGGCGCTCGTCGAAGCACGCCTTCGGTTTGTCCTTGACGGGGCAGCGTGGATGAAAGGGACATCCGGAGGGCGGCGCGACGGGGCTCGGCACGTCGCCGGTGAGCACGATCCGTCCCTTGCGCTTGGCCGGATCGATCCGCGGTACGGCGCTCAGGAGCGCCTGAGTGTACGGGTGCTTGGGGTCGGCGTAGAGCGTGGTGGCGTCGGCGAGCTCGACGATCCGCCCGAGGTACATCACGGCGACGCGGTCGCACACGTGGCGCACGATCTCCAGCTGGTGCGAGATAAAGACGTAGGTGAGTGCCTCTTTTTGCTGCAGGTCCTCGAGCAAGTTGACGATCTGCGCCTGGATCGACACGTCGAGCGCGCTGATCGGCTCGTCGCACACGATCAGCTTCGGCTTGACCGCGAGCGCACGCGCGATGCCGACGCGCTGGCGCTGACCTCCGGAGAACTCGTGCGGATAGCGGCGCGCGGCATCGGGACGCAGGCCGACCTTCTCGAGCAGCTCGGCGACGCGCTTCTCGCGCTCCTGCGACGTCGGCGCGAGGCGGTGGATCTCGATCGGCTCCGCGATCGCCGCGCCGATCGACATCCGCGGATTGAGCGACGCGTACGGATCCTGGAAGATCATCTGCATCTGCCGGCGCAGCGGCCGCAGCGCGCGCTGAGAGAGATGCGTGACGTCCTTGCCGTCGAACGTGATCGTGCCGGCGCTCGGCTCGTAGAGGCGGAGCAGCGTGCGGCCGAGCGTCGACTTGCCACAGCCGGATTCGCCGACGAGGCCGAGCGTCTCGCCCGCCTCGACGTCGAGATCGATCTCGGTGACCGCCTGGACCGGTGGACTCTTCTGCCACGGCCATGCCGCCTTCGTCGCGAAGTGCTTCGTCAGCCCGCGTGCTTGCAGCAGCGGCATCTTCAGGGCGCCTCCAGCGGGAAGTGGCAGCGCACCTGCGACGCGCCGAGCTGGACGAGCTGCGGCTCTTCGGCGCGGCACTTGTCCTCGGCGCGCGGGCAGCGATCGGCGAACTTGCAGCCGGGCGGCAGGTCATGGAGCGCGGGCACCATGCCCTTGATCTCGACGAGCCGCTCGCCCTCGCTCGTGATCGATCGGATGAGGCCCGCCGTGTAGTGGTGGCGCGGCGCGGTGAACAGGGTCTCGGCGCTCGCGCGCTCGACGATCCGGCCCGCGTACATCACGCAGACCTCATCGCATGTTTCGGCGACGACCCCGAGGTCGTGCGTGATCAACAGGACGCTCATCCCGAGCTCGGCCTGCAGCTTCTCGAGCAGCTCGAGGATCTGCGCCTGGATCGTGACGTCGAGCGCGGTCGTCGGCTCGTCCGCGATCAACAGATCCGGCTTGCACGCGAGCGCCATCGCGATCATCACGCGTTGCCGCATGCCGCCGGAGAGCTGGTGCGGATAGTCATCGACGCGCGTCTCCGGCGACGGGATGCCGACGAGCCGGAACATCTCGATCGCGACCTTGCGTGCATCGCGCTTCGACTTGCGCTGATGCAGCACGACCGCCTCCGCGACCTGATCGCCGACGGTGAACACGGGGTTCAGCGACGTCATCGGCTCCTGGAAGATCATCGCGATCCGGTTGCCGCGGATCGCACGCATCTGCTCGGGCGGCAGCCGCACGAGGTCCTTGCCGGCGTACATCACCGAGCCGTGCGCGATCCGCCCGCTGCCGAGCAGCCGCATGATCGACAGCGCCGTCACGCTCTTGCCGCTGCCCGACTCGCCGACGATGCCGAGCGTGCCGCGCGCCGGGATGTCGAACGACACGCCGTCGACCGCGCGCACGACGCCCGCCTGGGTACGGAACTCCGTCACCAGCTCGCGCACCGCCAGCACGGGCTCGGGCATCGGTGGCGATTATCGCATGAAGCGGCGCAGGCGCAGGCTCGACGCCAGCACGCTGACACTCGATAGCGACATCGCGGCGCTCGCGAGCACGGGGCTCAGCAGGCCGGCGGCCGCGATCGGGATGCAGATGACGTTGTAGACGAACGCCGCGATCAGGTTTCTCCTGATCGTGTGCAGCGTCGCGCGGGCGAGCGCGAGTGCCGTCGGCAGCGCCGTGATTCCGCCGCGCAGGAGTGTGACGTCGGCGGCGGCGTTCGCGATGTCGGTGCCCGAGGCGAGCGCGATGCCGAGATCGGCGGCGGCGAGCGCCGGCGCGTCGTTGATGCCGTCGCCGACCATCGCCGTGTGCGGGCCGAGCTGCTTCACGAGGGCCGCCTTGCCGGTCGGCTTGACGCCCGCGTGCACGCGCGTGATGCCGACGGCCTCCGCGACGCGGCGCGCGGCCTGTTCGCGGTCGCCGGTGATCATCACCGCATCGATGCCCATCGCGTGGAGCTGCTCGATCGTGGCGCGCGCGCCATCGGCCGGCGGATCCGCGATCTCGATCGCGCCGCGCTCGGCTCCGTCGATCGTGACGGTCGCGCCGACGACGACGTCGTGCCCGTCGACGCGTCCGCGAATGGCGTCGCCCGGCTCGGCGACGACGTCGGTCGGGGGCCCGAGCGCGAGGCTGCGTTCGCGGGCCGCCGCGACGACCGCGCGCGCGATCGGATGCTCGCTCGCCTGCTCGAGCGATGCGGCAAGGCGCAGGACGTCGTCGGGGAGCGTCGAGACGAGCCTCGGGTGGCCGGTCGTCAGCGTGCCGGTCTTGTCGAGCGCGACGGTCTTCACGCGGCTCGCGACCTCGAGCGCGGTGCCGCCGCGGAACAGCACACCGAGCTCGGCGCCGCGCGACGTGCCGACCGCGACCGCCGCCGGCGTGGCGAGGCCGAGCGCACACGGGCACGCGATTACGAGCACTGCGATCATCCGCGCGAGCGCGGTCGAGAGATCGTGGCCCGCGACGAGCCATCCGATCGCCGTCACCGCCGCGATCGCGAGCACCGCCGGCACGAACACGCTGCTCACGCGATCCGCGAGCCGCGCGATCGGCGCCTTGGTGCCCTGCGCATCCTCGACGGCACGCGCGATCCGCGCGAGCGCCGTATCTCCTCCGGCGCGCGCAACGCGCACGACCACCGCGCCATGCTGGTTCAGCGTGCCCGCGTACACGGGCGAGCCTTCCTGCTTGTCGACCGGCAGGCTCTCGCCGGTCAGCATCGCCTCGTCGATCGCGGAGCGCCCCTCGACGACCGTCCCGTCGGCGGGCACGCGCTCGCCGGGCCGCACGCGTACGCGGTCGCCGGCTTGCAGGGTGCTCGCGTCGACATCGCGGTCGCCGGCGTGTGGATCGCGCTCGACATCTTCGCGTGCGACGAGATGTGCGGTCGACGGCGCGAGCGAGAGCAGGCCGCGCACCGCCTCGCCGAGCTTCGCGCGCGCCCGCGACTCGAGCACCTTGCCGATCATGACGAACGCGACGATCGCGGCGCCCGCCTCGACGTACAGCTCCGGCATGTGGTGCCGCGGACCGGCGAGCCAGTCGATCGCGACGATCGTCGACGACAGCCACGCCGTCCCCGCTCCGAGCGCGATCAGCGTGTTCATGTCGGGCGAGCCGTGGCGGATCGCGCGGAAGCCGCCGCGGAAGTAGCGCATGCCCGGCCCGAGCACGACGATCGAGCCGAGCACGAGCTGCGCGATCACGCTCGGCAGCGCCGGCACCGCGCCGTGCAGCATCGCGACGACGATCAGCGGCACCGTCAGCGCGATCGCGATCGCGGCATCGCGACGGAGGCCATGCACCTCGTCCTGCGCCGCGCGACTGATCGCCGCGAGTCGCGCCGCGCCCGCCGGCGCATCGAACACGTCCGCGGGGACCTCGTAGCCCGCGTCGCGGATCGCCTGCGCCGCCGCCTGCAGCTGCTGCGGATCCTCGACGACGATCCGCGCGCGCGACAGCGGCAGGTTCACCTCGGCGCTCGCGACGCCCGGCACGCTCGCCACCGCGCGCTCGACGCGACGCACGCAGGCCGCGCACGTCATGCCCAGAACAGGCACGTCGATCGTCGTGGTGCTATCCATGGGAGGTGGTGACCAACCTTCGCATCACCGGCATGACCTGCAACAACTGTGTACGCCATGTCGGCGAGGCACTGCGGGGCGTCGCGGGCGTGACGAAGGTCGACGTCGCCCTGCCCGATCGGGCCACCGTCGAGCACACCGGTGCCTCCCAGGACGCGCTGGTCGCGGCAGTCGAATCAGCCGGTTATGAGGCTGTCACGCAACCCGCGTGATCGGCCTATAGAGGGCACATGAAGATCATCCGCGCCATCAGCATCGCCTTCACCCTCCTCGTTCCCCTCGCCGCGATCGCCTCGCCGACCGTCCGCGCGGAAGCCCCGTGCTGCGCCGGTCATGACTGCTGCCCCGGCTGCCCGTTCTGCCCGAGCCACCTGCACGCGTGATCGAGCGAGGTGAGCTCGTGCGCTTGATGACGGCGGCCGCCGACGGCGACCGCGCGGCCCTCGATCCGCTGTTCGCCGCGCTGTGGCCGCCCGTCGTCGCGTACTCGACGCGATT
>JAFAOG010000584.1 GCA_019237945.1 Deltaproteobacteria bacterium
TTACCCCACCTCGGCGGCCGCACGTAGGTCGCACCGAGCTCCTTGCGGTGCTTCTGCGTGCGCTTGATCTCCGGTGCGGCTGGGTGCTGCAGCTTGCCGTCGATCACGGTGGTCATCAGCGACAGCTCGTCGTAGAGCGCGTGGCGCACCGCTGTCACCGGGATCACGGCATGGACGCCGCCGACGACGCGGACCAGATCGTGGCAGAGCGAGATCCACGACGCGAATGCGGCGGCGCTGGGGAGCTCGTCGACGTGGAGCTGCGCGCGCAGCTCGAACGGGACGCGGTCCCAGCCCGCCGAGAAGCGGCCCGTATCGACGACGATCGATGCCTGATTGGACGGGAACTGCTTCGAGCAGCTCAGCTCGATGTGCGCGGTCGACGGCGCGGCGAGGGCTGCGCGAATCGCGGCTGCGAGGTCGGCGCGTGGAATCTTCCCCTTCACCTGTGCCGTGCGCGGCCCGCCGGGGATGCTGCTCGCGTGCAGTAGCTGCGGTTGCCAGGGCCAGCGCGCGTCGGTGAGGAGGCGAACGAGCTCGTCGCGCTTCGCCGGGTCGTCGCTGAACGGCGCCGCGAAGATGCACCAGAGGCCTGCCGACGTTGGCTTCACCGCTGGAGCTCCGTATCGACGTCGACGTCCTGCGGCTCGAAGGTCTCGCCGACATCGTCGTTCGAGCTCGGGCAGAAGTCGTAGAACTCGGGAAGTCCTTCGACGCTGAGCTCGCGTGCATCGCCCTCGCCGTGCTCGCACTCGGAGAGCTTGGGATACTTCGACATCAGCGTGTCGCGCTCGCGCTTGTACCAGGTCATCAACCCGCCCTTGTAGGCGCGCAGCTGCTTGGCGGCCTCTTCCTCGCCGCGCGGCGTCTTCGGCTTGATCTCGTGAATCGTGCAGGTGCTGCCGGTGAGGATGCAGTCGAGGCGGCAATCGGAGCCTTCGCGGACCTCGTTGGAGCAGTACGAGCTCGAGATCGTGACCTCGGCGTAGTCGCAGTGTCCCTGCAGGTCCTTGTGCTTGTCGTTGCCGTACTTGAGGCGCGTCTGGATCTTGGGATTGTTCGCGCCGTTGAGCTCGGAGTCCTTGATGCGAGCCATGGTCGCGAGGTTCGCCTGGATCGCCTTCTTCAACTTCGGCGCAGACTTTGGCGCGCGCTTCATCACCGCATCCGCACGGTCGAGAAGCCGCTCGGCCTGCCCGGTGAGCGTGCCGTACTGGCTTCCGATCTTCTGCGCCCACCGATCGGCGACCTCCGCGACCTTTGCATTCATCTCGTACTCGCCCGCCGTGCACATGATCTGGCGCAGCTCGTTTCGATCGTCGTCGGTGAGCTTCTTCAGCTCCTTCACGCCCGCGTACCACGCACGGTAGTCCGTCTCGAGCTGCTTGTACGTCTGCTTGACGTTACCGGTGAACGCGCGCAGATCCTCGAGCGCCTTGACGACATCGGGGTGCTCCTTGCCCTTTGCGAGGCGCTCGCACGCCAGCTTCGTCGCGTCGTAGCTCCGCGTCCAGTGATCGAAGATCTCGTACGCGGCGCTGTTGAGCGCGGACGACACGTCAGACCAGCGTCCGCCGTAGCTCGACATGCGATCGTGGCCATCGTCGTTCGCGAGGCGCTCCGCGATCCTGCGCCACTCCTCGAGCCGTGGGCGCCACTCGTCGCCGAGCTTGCCGGCGATCTCCGGAAGGCGCTCGACACCTTCGGCCGCCTTCTCGTCGGCGTTGCCGACGTAGTCCTTGATGATCTCGCGGAGATGATCCTCCGCGTCCTTGCAGTCTCGCGGCCGTGCGTCGAGCACGTACTCGCTGTCCTTGATGTCCTTCAGCCCGCGCGCAGCGTCGTCGAGCGCCCGCACGTAGTCGGGGTAGTGATCGACGATGTCGCGCGCATGCGAGTCATCGCCCTTGACGCGATCGAGCCGCTCGACCTCACTCTTGAGGTCGTCGCCATCGCGCACCGCCTCGTCCACGTCCGACGAGGAGCTTGCAGAGGGCACGTGTGCGAGGTCGTTCGCAATCTCGCCGAGCTTGTTGTCGATGCGGTTCTCGATCTCCTGGCGATCAGAGTCATCGTCGGCCTCCGCGGCGAGCGCCAGCCCGATGACGAGACCCACCGTCGCAATTCCCATCCAACCCGTTCGCTTCATGGGCCGCAGACCGTAGCACCGGTCATCGCCGGCATGTCTGCCGCAAGATGCGGCAGCCGATCTACCGATACGGGCCACCCGGATCGGGCGCAGTGCCGTCGAGCTCGCGCACCGTCTCGCCATCCGCCACGAGTCCCGACAGATCGGGGACGTACCACTCGACCAGGCCGCAGCCCTGGCAGATGTAGACCTGGAACTCGCCGACGCTTCGTTCGAAGAAGGCTCCCTCCCGCGCGACGGCCAGCGTCTTGGGACCGCCGTGCGCGCGGTCGAGGACCTTGGTGGCGTGCAGCAGCTTCCGTCCGCCGCATCCGGGGCAGCGGACCTGCCCTGCCATCGTCAAGCCGCGCGCCGTCGTGAGCGCGTCGAGCTGGGACCGCACGGCGGCGAGCTCTTCCCGGACCGCGGCGAGCTGGGCGCGAAGATCTTCCTCGGCGTTCATTGGGGCATCATAGGGCGGACACGAACGCTCAACACCGACCATGAGCGATCGGTTATGATGGTTCGATGCGTTTGAAGGGGCTTGGCGTAGTCGCGCTCGTTGGCGCGTGTGGAAGTCACGGTCATTCGATGAACATGCCGCCTTCGGGCGCGCGTTCGCTGAAAACACATCTCGAGCTCAGCGGCGTGATCGGCCTTGCGATCGCCAAAAGCGGGTCGCCACGACTCGCGGATGACCCCGCGACGATGCCAGACGCCGCCTCGTGCACGAATTCGAACTTGTATACGGTCGACGCGAGCGGAGCGATGACGATCACGACCGTGACGTACACGCCGGCGATGGGGGACGCGGGCGCCATGTGCGACACGTCGATGGCGATGGAGTCGGCGACGGGAATCTTCGACAGCGCGAAGTACGACATCATCACGTACACCGGCCTCACCGTCGCGTGTCCCGGCAGCACCGACGCGCCCTGCAACTTGCAGTGTCCGTACGTCGTCCTGCGCAAGGCCGACGGCGCGCTGTACTGCGGGCCGCAGTTGATGGATGGCGGAGACAACGTCACCAGCCTGCAGGGCAACGGCGACATCCTCACGCTCGGCGTCAGCGGCGGCGGCCTGGTTCGGCTCGACATGGCGATGGATCCGCCGAAGGCCACGTTTGCCGACGATCCGGTGACCACCGGTGTCAGCATTGCGCGCTTCGAGATCAACAACGCGAACGACGCGCTTGCGGATGGAAGTACGAACGCGAGCGCGTGGCTCCGCATCTACAAGGCGAGCGGTGGGCTGATGAACATCCTCGCCGCACCGATGTCGGGCAACTTTCCGGGATTCGCGCACTGGTACAACGCCGCGAACGACACGTTCTACTACACGGAGTACACGAACACCGGTAACGGGTTCGGCGTTCAGAAGACGTACCAGCTCGCGGCCGGAACGTACGCGGCGACCGTGCTCGGCTCGTACAACCGAGCTCCGACCAACGACAGTCCTGTCGTCGTGGCAACGATGAACCAGGTGTACTCCGTCCAGAACGGGTACCTCGTCGACATGCTGCCCTCTGCGGCCGGATCGGTCTGCACGACGTCCACGACGACGGGGCACACGTTCACGCGCTGCTCGACGAACGCAGACTGCGCGGGCACCTGCACGCCTTCGGGCGGGCCCGGGGCACCGACGTGCGTCGGCGGGCCGTGGAACGGTTTCACGTGCGGAACCGGAAGCGTCGCCGGCGACTGCTCCGATACGTGCCAGCTCGGTGGCGCCGCGCACGCGCTATCCGGCGGTGGAGGCACGGCGTATGCCTCGGGCACGAACATCTTCCTCGTCGGAGCGGACATGGCCGGGAACTCGTACGTCGATGGTGTCGACGTGAGCCAGGTCGGCGAAGCACTCTGTTCGACGACGGGTTGCACCTCCGACAGCGGCTGCTGCAGCTCGCCGCTGACCCCGAACGTGCTGCTCGCGCCGGGCGCGTACTCGCTGAGCCACGTCGCGCTGTCGCGCAGCGGCGAGCTCACGTTCATCGGCGTGCAGTTCTCCGACGGCGCGTCCGTCGTCGGCAATTGCACGGCGACCGCGTGCACGGTGCTCAGCGCGATGGCTCCGGCCGTGTCGACGCTGGTGCGCATCAACTGACGCACACGGAGCAGCACCTGCACTCGCGCTGGTGACGAGCGTCAGTAGTACCAGGGGATGCTCGACCAGTCGGGCTCGCGCTTCTCGAGGAACGAGTCGCGGCCTTCCTTCGCCTCCGGCGTGCCGTACGCGAGCCGCGTCGCTTCGCCCGCGAACAGCTGCTGGCCGACGATGCCGTCGTCCGTCAGGTTGAACGCGTACTTCAGCATGCGCACCGCGGTCGGGCTCTTGCCGAGGATCTTCTCGCCCCACGCGATCGCCGTCTTCTCGAGCTCGGCGTGCGGAACCGCCGCGTTCACGGCGCCCATCGCAGCCGCTTGCTCGGCGGTGTACGCGTCGCCGAGGAAGAAGATCTCGCGGGCCTTCTTCTGGCCGACCATCTTCGCGAGGTACGCCGATCCGTAGCCGCCGTCGAAGCTCGCGACGTCGGCGTCCGTTTGCTTGAACATCGCGTGCTCGCGGCTCGCGAGCGTCATGTCGCAGACGACGTGCAGGCTGTGGCCGCCGCCTGCCGCCCAGCCCGGAACGACCGCGATCACGACCTTCGGCATGAAGCGGATCAGGCGCTGGACCTCGAGGATGTGCAGGCGGCCGAGCTTGGCGAGGTCGGGAACCTTCGGCGCGTCGGCGGGCGTGGCGCCGCTGACCTCGTAGCGATAGCCGTGATCGCCGCGGATGCGCTGGTCGCCGCCGGAGCAGAACGCCCAGCCGCCGTCCTTGGGCGACGGGCCGTTGCCGGTGAGCAGCACGACGCCGACATCGCTCGACGTACGCGCGTGCTCGAGCGCGGCGTAGAGCTCGTCGACGGTGTGCGGACGGAACGCGTTGCGGACCTCGGGGCGGTTGAACGCGACGCGGACGATCCCGAGGCGAACGTGCCGGTGATAGGTGATGTCGGTGAGCGCGAAGCCAGGGACGGGGTTCCACTGGGATGCGTCGAAGATCTCGCTGACCATGGCCGGACCGTACGCGATCTACGGGGCGAGCTGGGCGCACACGGTCGCGAGGTCGGGCGCGTGAATCGCGCACGCGAGCTTGCGATCGGTCGCCGGGTTGACGCCGGCTCGCACGTCGCTGTCCAGCAGCAGCGCGGCGGCGGGCTCGGCGCTCGGGTCCGCTGGCGCCGCGGCGAGCAGCGCGCGGAATTCGGTCGCCGCGTCGCGCCAGCGGTCGGTCGCGTAGAGGATGCGTCCGCGCAGGAACCGCGCCGCCGGCTCGATCGTGGTCGCGTGGGTGACGTAGAGGTCGAGTGCGGCGAGCACGGGCGCCCAGGCCGCGGAGCCATCGGGGACCGCGCCGTCGAGGTGCTGGCACGTGATCGTCGCGAGGACATTCGCGTAGCCGGCCTCGTCGCGCTGCTTCGTGTCGGTCGCGGCGACCGCGGCGTAGAGTGGCGCGGCCGCGCACATGTCGTGCTTCGCGTAGAGCTCGTCGGCGCGCGTGTACTGCCAGCTCGCGGCGTCGACGACGGCCTGCGCGTGGATCACGCCCTGCGAGCGGGCGGCGAGGTCGGTCAGCTCGCCGACGGCGGCGTCGAACGCGCCCTGGTTGTACTCGACCCACGCGAGGCGGTAGCGGACGTACCAGCCGCGCTCGTCGGTGCGGTGCACGGACTCGTAGAGCGTGCGGGCGCGCTCGAGGTCCTTGTCGTCGAACGCGAGGTCGGCGAGCTGGATCGTCGCGTCATCACGGAACCGCGAATGCGGATACTCGGCGAGGAGCTGCGTGAAGGCGGCGCGCTCGCGCGAGGTCTCGCGGGACTTCGCGGCATCGACCCCCTGGTAGAACAGCACCTCGTCGGCCGGAGCCTGCGGCCGAGGCGGAGCGCCTCCGCACGCGGCGAGCAGGACGAGCGACCAGCGCATGATCATCGGTATCACCGCGGCGGGCGGCGGCCGCGTGAAGACTTGCTTAGCTGGGACTGCGACATGCGACCTGCGCATCGCAGGTTCAAGCGCTGCTAACAGCGCGCGCCCGATCGATCGCGCGGGTCGTGCGTTGATGCACGGATGGCACGCACACCGCTGAAGCTCGATGACCTGCGCCTCGGGTTCCGGTGCACCCAGCGGTGGGACGACATGCTCGGCGACGATCGCGTGCGCGCGTGCGCGGGCTGCAACCAGCCCGTCTACAACCTCTCGGGGATGACGCGCGCCGAGGCGGAGGCGCTGCTCGCGACGCACGGACAGCTGCCGTGCGTGCGGTTCTTTCGCCGGCCCGACGGGTCGGTGATGACGAGCGACTGCCCGACGAGCACGCGCGTCCCGGCGCGGCGCCTCGCGGTCGCGGCAGGCTCGCTGGCGGCGGCGTCGCTCGCGGCGGCACCCGCGGCGATGGCACAGGCGGCGGGCGACCCTGCAGAGCAGACGGCGAACGGCAGCGGCAGCGACGCCGCGCTGCTGCCCGGCGAGGTCATTCACGTCGACGATACGGTCCACATCGACGACACGTACGTCACGATGGGCATCCCCGTCGACTCGCGCTCCTTGGAGGAGGTTGGCGTGATCGTCACCACCGAGCACCGGCCCGCGGTCGAGTGGTCGGTGTGGGGCCGCCTCGGCGTGGGCGAGAGCTCGCCGGAGCCAACGGCGATCGCGCGCCGCGTGACCGCGCACGAACCCGGGGTCGAGCCGATCGCGGAGGCGGCGGCCGGCGTCGACCTGACGTTCAAGCTCGCGCGCGACGGTGACCTGCGCATCGGCGCGTGGGGCGAGGTCCGCACGACGTCGGATCCGGTCGCGGGCGCCGAGCTCGTGCTCGAGGGCTTGCCGCCACACCCGTACACGAGTCGCATCGGGAGGACGGGCAGCCTCGTGCTGCGTGCGGGCGCGAACACGCGGATCATCACCGGCGCCGTGGGCGTCGGCTTC
>JAFAOG010000047.1 GCA_019237945.1 Deltaproteobacteria bacterium
ACAAGCGTGCCGACTCCGGGCGCGTGTCCTTAGTCGGTGCGCGTCGCCGTCATCTGGTGCTCGCCGATCTGGAAGACGATGCGCGTGGCCTTGCCGTCGCGCGTCTCGAACGTGGCGACCGACTGTAGCTGCTCGATCCAGAAGTCCTGCGTCGTGAGCGGGATCAGGCGAATGCGCGGGACGCCCGAGCCCTCGACGTAGAGGCGCTTGCCGTCGGCGTGGATCTCGATCGTCGAGCCCTGGAAGTTGTAGTGGCCGGCGTACGCGGCGAGATCGGCGGCGGTCGGGAACGTCGGCGGTGGGGTCGGCTTGGCGTCGAGGATGTCGTAGAGCGGATCGACGAGGCGGTCGAGCGTCTGCAGCGACGTCGCGGAGAGGATGACGAGGCCGCGACGCGTCTTCGGATCGAAGCCGAGGAACGTGTGGAAGCCGCCGGTGCCGCCGTTGTGCCAGTAGCGGCCCTTGGCGTCGATCTGCCAGCCGATGCCTTCGTTGATGTCGGGGTTCTGGAGCTGCGGCTCCTGGGTGAGGTGCATCGCGGCGCGCAGCGGGGCGTGCGAGCCGGCACTGGCGTCGAGCTCGGCGTCGATCAGGGCGAGCTGGTCGTGCGCGTCGGAGATCAGGGCGCCCGAGGCGGCGAGCGCGTCGAACGTCCAGTAGGGGACGCGCGCGAGCTCGTCGTTGGTGCCCGGGATGCGGTGGGCGGCGGCGGCCGGCGGGACGGTGATGTACGTGTCGTGGAGGCCCAGCGGGCGGAGCACGCGATCGAAGAGGATGCGCTCGTAGCCGACGACGAGCTTCTTGCCGAGCGCGAAGCCGAGCAGGCCTGCGCCCCAGCTCGAGTAGACGATCTGCGTGCCCGGCGTCGACTCGAGCTGCGCGTGCGCGAGGTCAGCGTAGAGCGTGTCCTCGGTGTAGTGCGCGTACGGATCGGGCGCGTTCGGCAGGACCGAGAGCGGGATGCGCGGGAGCCCGCTCGAGTGGAGCGCGAGGTGCTTGAGCGTGATCGCGACGCCTTCGCGCGTGGGGACCGAGACGCCGGTGGGGAGCAGCTCGGCGACCGGTTGATCGAGCGTGACCTCGCGGCGCTGGATCGAATCGGCGAGCAGGAGCGATGTGTAGACCTTGGTCACCGAGCCGAGCTCGAACAGCGTGCGGTCGTCGGGCGGCGTGCCGAGCGGCGTCGTGCCGAAGCCGAAGACCTCGGTCTTGCCCGCGTCGTAGAGGCCGATGACGATCGCGGAGGCGAGCTCGTGATCGATCAACGGCTGGAGCTGGGCGGTGACCGCGGCGCGGTGCGGTGATGGTGGCGGCGCGGGTGGGCGCGGCGCCGGGCGGGGCGTTTGGCCACAGCCTCCGACGAGGGCACCGAGGGCGCAGGCCGTGACGAGGCGCATCGCAGCGCACTATATGTCGTGCGAGGATGGCGGGCGATGCTGTGGCTCGGCTTGCTTCTCGATCCGGCGCCGGTGATCGGCGGCATGAATGCAACCCCGGGCAAGTGGCCCGATACGGCGGCGGTGCTCTACAAGCAGACCGATGGCACCGATGCCCAGATGTGCACCGGCGTGCTGATCGCGCCGACGATCGTGCTGACGGCGGGGCATTGCGATCCGAGCCTCGATCCGCAGATCGGCGTGCTCGACAACGTGCTGCTCGGTACGACCTCGCTCGCGCGCCCGCAGGACGGCGAGACGGTGCCGGTGAAGACGGTGATCCAGTATCCGAATTCGCAGTCGAGCGTCGATGTCACCGTGCTCGTGCTGAAGCAGCCGGCGACGTCGACGCCGCGCGCGGTCGCGACCGGCTGGGCGAAGCTCGACATCCAGAACGGAGCGGCCGTCGAGTTCGTCGGCTACGGCGCGGTCGACAAGAACGGCAGCATGTACATCAACGATCTGCAGCAGGCGCAGTCGACGATCACCGACTACAACTGCACGACGTCCTCGGGCTGCAACACGGCGGCGCGTCCCGACGGCGAGCTCGGCGCGGGCGGCATGGGCATCGATACGTGTCCCGGCGATTCGGGCGGGCCGATGTACTTGCTCGCGAGCTACGGCACGTTCGTCGCCGGCATCACGTCGCGCTCGTACGACAACGCGCAGTTCGCGTGCAGCGAGGGCGGCATCTACGGGCGCCCCGACAAGATCGTGCCGTGGATCGAGCAGATGACCGGCGTCACCGTGACGCATGGTCCCGAGCCGACGGCGGAGGCGATCGCGGCGATCAAGGGCGGAGCGGGCGAGACGTCGATCGATGCGAACGATCCGAAGAGCGACAAGCACACGTACGCGATCGCGACGCCGCCGGCGCACGGCATGGCGGCGGTCAATGCGAGCGGCCGCGTGCGCGTGTGCACCGACGCGTCGTCGACGGGAAGTGACAGCGTCACCGTGACGGTGACCGACGCGACGAACGCGATGCGCGCCGTGCCACTGACGATCCCGGTGCAGGTGAACGACGGCAGCGCTCCCGCGAGCTGCGATGTCAACGCATTCTCCGAGGACGGCGGCGGCTGCTGCGAGAGCGGCGGCGGCGGCGAAGGCTCCGTGCCGCTCGCGCTCGGCGTGCTGGCGGTGGTGATACGCTCCAGGCGTGGCCGAAACGTGGCTGAAGTGTAGCGCCTGCAAGAACCCGATCCCCTACAACGCGACGCACTGGGTCTGCAGCGTCTCGACGTGCAACCGATCGCGGACGCGCCTCGTGTTCTGCACGGTGAGCTGCTGGGATAGCCACGTCGCGATGCTCCGCCACCGCGATGCGTGGGCCGTCGAGGCGAAGGCGCCGAGCAAGGAAGCGTGGGAGCGCGAGCTCGCCGAGAACCCGCCCGAGAACGCCGCGCCAGCCCCCGCTCCCGCTGCGGCCGCGCCACGCAAGGTCGTCGGTGCGTCGCCCTCGGCGCCCATCACGGTGCCTTCGAGCGGCGGCCCGGCGCTGCAACCGGCCGAGAGCGAGATCCTGATCGTCGTGTCGAAGATGAAGAAGTACATCAAGGAGCGATCGGGCATGAACTGCAGCGATGCGGTCGCCGAGATGCTCAGCGAGCACGTCCGCGTGCTGTGCGACGACTCGATCCGCGCCGCCGCGCGCGACGAGCGCAAGACCGTGCTCGACCGCGACGTGCCGCGCGCTACCCCGAGGAAATGATCGCGAGGTAACGGATCGACACGTCGAGTCCGTTGAACGCGAAGTGGATGACCCGCGAGCCCGCATAGGCCGGCGTCGCGACCGTGTCGCTGTAGGTCTGGCCCGGCCAGCCGGTGACGAACGAATGGGAAGCGCCGATGTCGAGCCGCGTGGAACCGAGCCCGGCGTGCAACAGTCCGCAGTCCATCTGATCGAGCTGCACGTAGCCGGTCGCCGAATTGAACGCGACGAGGCCGGCATC
The DNA here is from genome assembly GCA_019237945.1 of Deltaproteobacteria bacterium. Lineage (GTDB taxonomy): Bacteria > Myxococcota_A > Polyangia > Haliangiales > Haliangiaceae > JABFXX01. The sequence goes on from JAFAOG010000047.1 coordinate 3,389, forward strand.
GCGAAACGAGCCGTTCGAATCGTCGTCGAGCTCGACGAAGTAGTACGTACCGCCCTGCATCGCATCGCCGCCGAACGCGATCTGGTGCTGCCCGGTGCCGATCGTGCTGTGGATGTCCCACCCGACATCGATGCGAAAGCGGTTGAGCAGCATCGTGATCTGCGGCTGCGTGCTTGCCGTCGCGCGGATCGAGTCGGCCTCCTGCGTGAAGTCGGTGATGTTGTCGAACGCGGTGTCGCCGGCCTGCATCGTCGAGAACAGGATCCAGTGCTCGCTCGGCGTGTTCGGGTTCACGTCGCATGCGTCGCCAACGCCGTCGCCATCGGTGTCCGTCGCATCGCCCGCGATGTGCGGGCACGGGTCCATCGAGTCGGGGATGCCGTCGCCATCCTCGTCGTGAGCGAGCGCGACCATCATGTCGGCGGGTGCATCGCGCGCGCTGTCGGGTGCGGCGTCGACGTGCTCCGCGAAGTCGAGGCGGCCGCACGCGGCGAGCCCGAACAGCAGCGCAACCCTCACGATCGCAGTGTAGCGCGAGCCGTCGCGAGCCACAGAGGTTCCGGGTCGGCGAGCTCCGTCCACCAGAACGCGAGCTCGAACGGAAGCTGCGACGTCGCCCTACCCGCCTCGAGATCGAGCTCGACCTCCGTGAACCCGACGTAGCGGCGGACGACCGGATCGACCGCCTTGTAGATCGCCTCCTTGATCGCGAACGCGAGCGACACGCGGCGGCGATCTGCCCCGAGCGCGGCCTGCTCGCGCGGCGTCAGGATGCGGCGCTCGATCGGCTGGCGCGGCGGCTGCGCGCGCTCGAGGTCGATGCCGACGAGCTGCGGCGACCAGATCGCGGCCGCGACGGTGCGGTCGGCGCCGGCCTTGTGGGCGATCGAGCCGTGACCGCGCGGGACGATCGGAGCACCGCGATCGTCGCGGGCGATCTCGATCTGCTCGCCGAGCGCCTCGCATAGCGCGCGGCGGCCGGCGGCGAACGTCGGCGTCCCCGCGGGCTCGACGACGAGGACGATCGATCCGTGCGGAGACTCAATGCGCCGCACGGCGCGTGATCAGCAGGTGGTTGTGCTTTTCCTTGTCGGGATAGCCGAAGCGGAACGGCAGCGGCCGGTGCGGCTGCTTCGCCCACATCTTGATGAACGCGTCGCGGTCGTCGTGCTCGTCCTGGATGAAGTACGGGCCGACGAAGTCGCCGTAGGTGACCTGCTCGAAACCGGCGGGGCCCGCGTAGCGCGGCGGGATTCCGGACGCGTCGCTGATCATCCACACCGTGTGCTCGAGCAGGTAGTTGCGGATCGTCTGGAAGTCGTCGAACCACAGCAGGAACGAGGCGGCCTTCGTCATCACCGCGACCTGCCCCTTCTTCTCGAGGTGCTTGATCACGCGGTCGTCGCTCTTGAGGTGCGGATCGTCGAGGTTCGCGAGGATGTGGCGGTACGTGCGCAGCGGCGCCTTGTCGTCACCGCGCGGCCGATACAGGATCTCGACGTTCGCGAACGCGCTCGTCTGCTCGTACCAGTAGTGGGTGATCTTCTTCGGCTTGTGCTCGCCCTTCGCGGCGATGTCGGTGGCGCGCTGGTCGAGCTCGTCGGCGGTCAGGTACTTGATCGAGCCGTCGGGCTCGATGTCGAAGTAGCGCAGCTGCACCGGCTCCATGTCGTGCACGGCGAGCCCCGCGAGCGCCATCATGATCGTCCCCGGAAGCACCGAGTGCGACGCTTGCTGCAACGACTTCGTCGTCGAGTGCGCCGCGTGATAGAGGCGGCGGATGTCGGTCGTGATCGTATCGAGGTCGACGGCGAGCTTGTCCTTCGTGATCGTGTCGATCGCGCGGATGTCACCGGGCGCCTCGAGCGAGATCGTCGTCAGCTCCATCGCGTCGGGATACACGGCGAGCGCGCTCGACAGATCGCCGCCGCCGAACGGATAGACGACCGTCTTCGGGAGATCATCGGGCCGCAGCTTCGCGATGAACGACTGCGCCTGATCCGCCCACGCGCGCTTGTACGACTTGTAGACCTCCGCCATCTCCTTGCAGTGCGCGTCGATCGTCTTCGCGTTGAAGCGCTCGGGGATCGCGTCGGCGTCGTCTTGCCCGCACGCCGCGACGCGGAACATCTCGCGCACCTGCGCGGCGAACTCGGTCCCTTCGGCGTGAGCGGCAACCGACCAGCAGAGCACGGCGGCGACAACAGCGAGACGCATCGGCGGACGTATAACAGCCCGCGTCAGAGGTCCACCAGGTTTCTCGCGTAAGTCCGCGAAACCCCGGGCGGCACGGCGCGTGGATGATGGGAGCGTCATGCGCCTCGCTTGCCTCGCTCTGCTCGCCCTGTCTGCCTGCGCGGAGCCCGCGTCGGTGATGGTTCATCGGCCCGGCGATGCGCACGCCGATGCTGCCGTGACGAATCTGTGGGCGAGCGAGATCCACGACACCGCGCGCACTGGCGACTGGATCCTGACGCGCAGCTACTACGCGATGGCGGATGTGATCGCGACGGCGTCGTCGGGCGAGGCGCTGTCGCACGCATCGATCTACGATCGCGAGCACGACACGGTGATCGAGAGCGTCGGTTCCGGCGTGCGCGAGATTCCGCTCGCGCAGCTCGTCGATCGCAACCACTACGTGATCGTCGTGCGGCCCAGCGGCATGACGGCGGCGCAGCAGAGGGCGGCGGTCGTGCGCGCGCGCTCGAAGATCGGCGCCGCGTTCGACAGGACCGGCATGATCGGCCTCTACGATCACGACGATCAGTTCTATTGCAGCGAGCTCGTGTGGTGGGCGTCGTTCGGCGATGCGCCGCACCCGCGCGTCATCCAGCCGTCGTCGCTGATCGAACACGGCACCGTGATCTACTGGAGCGGCACGCGCACGGATCCGCAGGTGATGCGTCTTGCCCTAGACCACGCGGATCGTCGCGCCGAGCTGCGTTAGCGCGGCCGCGAAGCCAGGGTAGCTCGTGGCGACGTTGTCGGCGTCGTCGATGATCGTCTCGCCGCTGGCGACGAGCCCCGCGACCGCGCCCGCCATCGCGATCCGGTGGTCGCCGTCGGCGTGGACATGACCCGGATCGAGCGGACGATCCGGGCGACCCTCGACGGTGAAGCCATCCGGCCGTGCCTCGCACGCGATGCCGAACGAGCGCAGCATCGCGCACGTCGTCGCGATCCGATCGCTCTCCTTGACGCGCAGCTCCTCGGCGTTGCGCACGACGGTCGTCCCGCTCGCACGCGCGGCAAGCACGGCAAGGATCGGCAGCTCGTCGATCGAGCGCACGGCGAGGTCCTCCGCGATCTCGATCGCGCGCAGCGGCTGGGCGGGACCGCGCACGACGAGCGTGGCGACCGGCTCGGGGCCCGCGTGACGCTCGTCCTCGAACGCGACGGTGCCGCCCATCTGCTGGATCGCATCGAGGAAGCCGGTGCGCGTCGGGTTCGTGCAGATGTTCGGCAGGCGGACCTCGTCGGCGCCGGCGAGCAGCGCGGCCGCGATCAAGAATGCCGAGCTCGATGGATCGCTCGGAACCTCGAACCCCTCGCCGGCGAGCTGGCGGTTCCAGCCGCGCGTATCGATCGTCGTGGCGCGCCCGGTGACGGTCAGCGGCGCGCCGAGATGCGCGAGCATGCGCTCGGAGTGATCACGGCTCGGGCCGGGCTCGCGGACCGTCGTCGCGCCGTCGGCGTAGAGGCCGGCGAGCAGGATCGCGGTCTTCACCTGCGCCGATGCCATCGGCAGCGTGTAGTCGAGCGCGCGCAGCGGGCCGGTCGCCGGGCCGATCACGAGCGGCGGCGTGACGTCGGCGCCCTGCCCTTCGCCCGTGATCGTCGCGCCCATCTTGGCGAGCGGCTCGATCACGCGGCGCATCGGGCGCTTGCTGAGTGACTCGTCGCCGAACAGCGTCGCCTGGAATCGCTGGCCCGCGAGCAGCCCGCACAAGAGGCGGATCGTCGTGCCGGAGTTGCCGCAATCGATCCGGCTCGCGGGCACGCGCATGCCGTCGAGGCCGGTGCCGTGGATGACGAGCGCGGGGCCGTCCTTCTCGATCCGGCCGCCGAGCGCGCTGACCGCCTTCGCGGAGCGGCCGTTGTCGGCGCCGTCGCCGAGGCCGAGCACGCGCACCGGGGTCTGCGAGAGCAGCGAGAACAGCAGCGCGCGGTGGCCGATCGACTTGTCTCCGGGGATCGCGACCTCGCCGCGCAGCGGCCGGCCACAGGGCTCGACGTGGAATCTCATGACGCGGACCCGAGCATCGCACGCGCCCGCTCGACCGCGCGCTGCAGGTGGTGCGGACCGACCGCGACGATCGCGCGCACCCACGATCCCTGCGTCACGAGGTGCGCTCCCGTCAGGCTGCCCGGCACGCCGAGCGACTTCACGATCGGATCGTCGGCGGCCGCATCGAGCGTGCCCTTGATCATGCCCGCGAGCCGCTTCGCAGCCTGGTGCGCGGCCTTGTCGCCAGGGTCCGCGGCGTCCGCGTCGACGACGATCGCGAGGTCATCCGCGATGTCGACCCAGATCGAGAGCTGCGCGGGCGCCGCATCGAGCCCGGTCTGCCGCGCGAACGCGATCCGCGCATCGAACGGCAGTCGCGCCGTGACGCGGACGACCGCGCCCGTCGCGCCGGGTGGCATCGCGTGATCGCGGAGCCGCATCAGCTCGTCGTTCGGCACGAGGGCGTGCTGCGCGTCGATCGCGGCGCGCGAGGCGAGCTGGCTCGTCCACTCCTCGGGGCCGATCGCGACGAGGTCGGGCGCGATCCGCGTCGAGTCGGCGAGATCCTGCTTCGTCTGCAGCACGGTCAGCGTCGCCGCCTGCGCCGTGCCGACGCCGTACGCCGCCATCACGATCGAATCGGCGGCGGCGAGCGGCGAGCCTTGCACGGCGAGCGGCATCCCGGGCAGCTTCGCATCGGCGCCGAGCTGCGCGAGCGCCTTGCCCGCGACGTCGCCGACGATCGGGTTCTTGCGCAGCCGCGCGAGATCGATCTCGACGATCAGCTGCGCGCCGTCGGGCAGCAGCGCGAGCACGTGCTCGGTGCCGGTGACGATATGGACCGGCGCCTTGGGGGCTGGCGGCCGGGCGCCGCGGCCACCGCCGCACGCGCACAGCACGACCACCAGCAGCGCTTTCATGCGAGCGCTTGGTTGAGCGCCGCGATCACGCGCGGCATGTCCTGGTGCGAGGCGACGGACACGCGGATGTGATTCGGCAAATTCGCGAACATCGCCATCGGCCGCACGATCACGCCCATCCGCAGCAGCTTGTCGTAGATCGGCGTCGACGGCTTGCCGCAGTCGATCAGCACGAAGTTCGCGCACGACGGATACACCTTCGCCGCCTTCACCTCGCTGCGCAGCTGCTCGATCGCCTGCCGCGCGTGGCGCGCGCTGATCGCGACGTGATCCTGATCGGCGAGCGCCGCCGTCGCGCCGACGAGCGCGAGGCTGCCGACGTGAAACGACCGCGTGACGCGCCCGAGCACATCGATGATGCCCTTGTCGGCGATCGCGTAGCCGACGCGCAGTCCCGCGAGTCCGTAGATCTTCGAGAACGTCCGCAGCACGACGACGCGCGGATCCTTCTTCATCAACGCGAGACCGTCGACCTTGTCGACCTCGGGCCACTCCGCCGCGTACTCCGCGTACGCCTCGTCGATCACGAGCAGCGCGCGCTTGGGCAGCGCGGCGAGGATCTTCTCCGCGCCGGCGCGCGTGACGACCGAGCCGGTCGGGTTGTTCGGCGTGCCGAGCACGACGAGCCGCGTGTTCGCGCTCATATGCGCGATCAGCGCGTCGGGATCACACGCGAGCTCGGCGGTCGTCGGCGCCGCGACAAACGGCCGCCCCGCGACCTGCGCACTGAGCCGGTAGCTCAGGAACGCGTGCTTGTGGGTCAGCACCTCGTCGCTCGGCTCGCAGGTCGCGATCACGAGCTGGTACAACAGATCGTTGCTGCCGTTGCCGAGCGCGAGCTGCTCGAGTGGCACTCCGAGCTTCGCGGAGAGCGCCCGGCGCAGCTGGAAGCCGCCCGCATCGGGATACAGGTGAAGCTGCGGCAGCGCGGCTGGCAGCGCCGCAAGTGCGCGTGGCGACGGGCCAAGCGGATTCTCGTTCGATGCGACCTTGATCGCGCCGGTGATCCCGAGCTCGCGCTCGAGCTCCTCGATCGGCTTGCCCGGCTGGTAGACGTCGAGGGTGCGGATGTGCGCGGGGGCGAGCTCGTCGATAAATGCCACTGCGCCGGCACCCTACACCGCCCCGCTCGCCCGGGGAATGCCCGATCCGCTGCCTTCGGTCTATAGTGCCCAGAGATGCGCCGCGTCGTCGTCTGGGCCTTGCCCCTCGCTGTTCTGCTCGTGCCCGGGGTCGCGTCCGCGGGGCCGTCGAAGTTCGAGTGCGTGCGTCAGCAGGGCTGGCTGTGGGCCTACATGGTCGCGTTCGGCGTCGGCTTTCAGACCTCGCTCACGCCGTGCGTCTACCCGATGATCCCGATCACGCTCGGCATCTTCGGCGCGCGCGGAAACGTCAAGCGCAGTCGCGCGATCGCGCTCGCGGCCGCGTACGTCGGCGGCATGGGCCTGATGTACGCGACGCTCGGCGTCGTGTTCTCGCTGATCGGCCGCCAGTTCGGCACGCAGCTGTCCTCGCCGTACTTCGTCGTGCCACTCGTGATCTTCTTCGCCGCGCTCGCCGCCTCGATGTTCGGCGCGTTCGAGCTCAACCTCCCCGCGTCGCTGCAGGCCAAGCTCAACGCGGTCGGCGGCCAGGGCTTCAAGGGCGCATTCGCGATGGGCATCGTCGGCGGCCTGATCGCCGCACCGTGCACCGGCCCGTTCCTGCTCGGCCTGCTCGCGTACGTCGCGACCTCGCACGACGTGCTGCGCGGCGGCTCGATGCTGTTCACCTACGCGCTCGGCATGGGCGTGCTGTTCTTCGTCCTCGCGATGTTCGCCGTCTCGCTGCCCAAGTCGGGCCGCTGGATGGAGTGGGTCAAGTCCGCGGCCGGCATCTTCATGCTGCTCGCCGCGATCTACTACCTCGCCCCGCTCGTCCCGCAGATGCGCGCGCTGCAGCGTCCCGAGATGGGCTTCCTGTTCGGCGCGCTCGGCCTCGCGGTCGTCGGCTTCGCGCTCGGCGCGATCCACCTCTCGTTCCACGGCGGGTGGCCCGAGCGGCTGCGCAAGGGCGGGGGCGTCGCGCTCGTCGTCGCCGGCCTGTTCGGCGCGTGGTCCTGGTACATGGCGCCGAAGCAGGAGCTGCCGTGGCTGCACGACGAGGCCGCCGCGTTCGCGCAGGCGAAGGCCGAGCACAAGGGCGTGATGATCGACTTCGGCGCGACCTGGTGTAACCCGTGCCGCGAGCTCGAGCACACGTTCGCGGATCCGCAGGTCTACGCGCAGATCAACGACAACTTCATCCCGCTGAAGTTCGACGTCTCCGACGACAACGCCACCAACGACGCCCGCAAGGCGAAGTACGACGCCGGCAACCTGCCCGCGGTCCGCTACCTGACGGCGGACGGCAAATCGGTCGGCAAGGTCGATCGCGTCGTGCAGCCGGCCGAGATGACCACGATCCTCGATGCCGCCATCATGGGCGTGAAGGCGAACAGCGCCGTCACCGGCGGCACCGAGGTCTGCGCCGCGAACTAGTGAACGAGCGCGCGGCCGTTGGCCTTCTTCAGGTCCTTCCAGGCCGAGCGCGACACCGTGCGCTGCAGGACGAGGTTGCTCGGCGGGATCGCGATCGCGTCGATGTGCGGCGCGAAGCCGGTCGGGCCCGGCATCTCGAACATCTCGTTCGTGTAGTACTGGCCGTTCGCCGTGTCGGCGGCCGGATCGATCGCGGCGAGCGTCTCGTTCGCCCACAGCGTGCCATCCGGCGCGGCGGGACCATAGGTGCCGTTGTCCATGACGGCGAGGATCAGCGGCGAGGTGCCGCCGAAGAACGTCGTCATCGCCTGGACGGGCGCCGGGTTGTACCAGTCGAGCGTCACGACGTTCGTCAGCGCGCCGGTCGTCACGTTGACCGAGTCGTACTCGCCGGTCACGCCGAGGTTGGAATCGGAGGACGCGCCGCTCGGAGCGACGTAGAGCGTCGTGCCGTCGGTCGCGAGACCGCCGAAGAACGCGGTGGTGGTCACCGTCGCGCTGCCGATCTTCGTCACGGCGCCGGTGGTCGGATTGATCGAGACGAGGCCGCTGCCAAACGCCGTGCCCGGGCCGGTGCCATCGCGGTCGTAGCTCGCCCACGCGTAGAGCGTGCCGTTGAGGAACTTGAGGTCCGAGACGTAGTACGCGTTGCCCGAGGCGTCGGTGATGTCGCCGACGACAGTCAGGCCCGCCGTCAGGTCGATCGACAGCAGCTGCGACGTCTGGTCGGCGTCCGAGGTGGCGAAGCCGGTCGTCGCGACGATCAGCTTGCCCGTCGCGTCGAAGTCCATGCCGCCGTAGCTGTACAGCGCATTGTTCGCGTCGCGGAACGTGCCACTCGTGAAGTAGCGGCCATTGACCGGATCGATCACGTAGAGGCTGCCGCCCGCCTGGTAGCTCTGGTTCGGATCGAACACGATGCCGCCGCCGAGGCCGTCACCGGCGAACATCATGATGTACGTGAACGGCGTTGTCGCCGTGCCGAGGTTCGTCTGGAGCGTCACCGTCACCGACGGGCTGAGCGTGCAGCCCGACGGAACCTGGCCCGAGACTTCGGTCGCGCTCGCGGCGCCGAGCGTCGCTTCGCAGTTCATGTTCGTCGGGTCGCCGAAGAACACGTGGAGGTCGGTCACGTTCGAGCCGTTGAAGCCCGTGCCCGTGATCGTGAACAGGCCGCCGCCCGAGATGCCGGCCGCCGCCGGAGCCATCATCGTGATCGTCGGCGCCGTCGCGACGGTGGTGTCGTCGGGGACGCAGATGTTGCCCATCTGGTGCGTGCCGGTGCCGCACGTCAGGTCGGTGCCGCTGCCGTTGCTGCCGCCGCCGCCGCCCGTGGCGACGCACATGTCGCCCATCTTCATCGTCCCCGTGCCGCACGTCGTGTTGTCGCCACCGCACGCGGCAACAGCCGCGGTGAGACCCGTCAGAAGAAGCTTCGTTCGCATATGCGGCGCGGTGAATCGCATACGCGTCCCCGCACCGCAACAACAATCGAGTGGCTACTAGAATAGCCGGATGTTCGCGCGCAGCGCGAGCAGCGCCTCGACCTGGAAGCCGCGGTAGTGGTTGTCGAGGTCGTTCGCGGCGGCGCCGTTGCCGCTCTTGATGAAGTAGCCGTACGAGACCGGCACGACGACGCCGAGGTCGAACACCTTGTCGAGGTGCTTGCCGAAGCCGAGGCGGCCCTCGCCGATCAAGGCCTTATCCGTGATCTGGGCATTGTCGAGCGGCGGCATGACCTGCGCGCCGGTCCCGACGCCGAACCACAGGCCGCCGCCAAACTCGATGTAGTTGCCCTTGCCGGCCTTGCGCTCCTCGGCGCTGCCGAGGTCGCTCGTGAAGTGCACGCCGACGCCAAACTGCGTCCACGTCTTGAGCCCGTTGCTGAAGTACTGGTGGTGCTGGATCCAGGCGTCGAAGAACAGAAACTCGCCGCCAACGAGAGCGCCGTACGCCCCGCCGCGAGCGTTCTGGAAGAACGCCTTGTCCTTCTGCACGCCCGACGTGCCGGCGCCGTACATCCCGCCGCCGTGGACCTCGCCGAACAGCTTGAACGTGTCGGCCGAGGCGTTGGCCGCGAGCGCGGCGACGATCACGAGCGGAGCGAGACGTGCCATCCCTGCTAGTGTCGCCGGTTTCTCCGGGCCGCGCTACAGTGCCCGCGCAGTGCGCTGGCTGCTTGTGATCTCGGTCTCGGTCTGCCTCACGTCGTGTCGCGATCGCGAGGCCGTGCGCCTCGAGAAGGTCAAGGCCGCGGTCTGCGCGTGCAAGACGGCGAGCTGCGCCGAGCTCGCGATGAAGGACGTCCCGCAGGACGACATCAAGGTGTCGCGCGAGTCACAGGACCTCGCACGCCAGATGCTCGACTGCGTCGCCCGGCTCTACGAGGCCGAGCGCCCGGTCACGGATCCTGACTCTCCGGCTCCGTAGGAGGTGGCGGTGGCGCTTCGTCCTCGATCGCCCAGTCGTCGGTGCTCGCCTCGACGTGCTGCGCGGCCTGCAGGTCCTTGAGGATCTCGCCGCCGAGTCGCACGCCCGGCATCACGAGCGCCATCGCGGGTGTGATCACGACATCGGCATCCGATTCGCGCCCGAAGAACGCGGTGTGCTCGTAGTAACGGACCGCGTAGCGCACGAGCACCGCGCATGTCGCCGCGATCGGAACCGCGAGCACGACGCCGACGAACCCGAGCAGCTTGCCGCCGGCGACGACCGCGAACAGCGCGCCCGACTCGCTCAGGCCGACGCGATGCCCGACGATCTTCGGCGTCAGCACGCCCGCCTCGAGCAGGTGCAGGCACAGGATCACGCCGGTGACCATGCCGAGCGTCTGCATGCTGCCGCCGTCGGCGACGGTGACGAGCGCGGCGATCGCGGCCCCGACGAACGTGCCGACGAAAGGGATCACGGTCAGCGCACCGACGAGCAGACCGATCGGCAGCGACAGCGGCATGCCGACGAGCGAGAAGCCGATCGCATAGAGGATCGCGAGGATCGTCGTCACGATCGCCTGGCCGCGCACCCAGCCGGCGACGACGCTGTCGATCTCGCGCGCGATCTCGCGGACCTCGCGGCGGCGGCGCGGCGGGATCATGTGATCGATCCGGTGCAGCAGGTTCGGCCAGTCGACGAGGAAGTAGAACGAGAACACCGGAATCAGCAGCATCTCGGCCATCACGCCGAGCAGGTGGAACACGCCGCCGACCGCGGCCGTCGCGAGCTCGCGCAGCGGCCCGCCGGTGAACGCGCCCTGCAGGTGATCCTTCGTGACGTACGATTTCCAGTCCGCCGGGATATCGACACCGACGTGCGCGTGCAGCCAGCCGCTCAGGTTGTCGAGCATGCGCGGCAGATCGCCGACGAACTCGAGCAGCTGATCGTAGACGCGCGGCGCCGCGAACGTCACGGCCGCGACGATCGTCGTCACGCAGAGCGCGAGCAGGATCGCGGCGCCGAGCATCCGCGGCACACCGCGCCGCACGAGCCGCGCGAGCGCGGGATCGAGCATGTACGCGATGCCGAGCGCGGCGAGGATCGGTGCCAGCACGCCCGCGAGGAACCGCAGCACGATCCAGCCCAGTACGACGAAGATCGCGATCAACAGCCACCGCAGCATCTCCATGACCTGCGTGTTCTGCGTGCTCGTCGACACCCATGATCGCTATATCACGGGAGCTCGGCGATTCCGACAAAGCTGGGCTGGTCGACCGTCGTCGCCTGCCCAACCGGCGAGGGCATCCCGCTCGCGTGATCGATCGCGTACGCCATCACCGTGTTGCCGGCCTGCGCGGCGACGAGCAGGTGCATCGCATCGGGCGTGATCGAGAAGTGGCGCGGCGTGCGTCCGACCGGCGTGTGGCCGACAGTCGTGACGCGGCCGTCGGCGGCGGCATTGAACACGGCGAGATCATCGGCGCCGCGGTTGCTCGTCCACACGAAGCTGCCGCTGACGACGACCTCTGCACCGGTGTTCTGGCCGGTGAACCCCGCGGGCAGCGTCGTGATCGTCTGCAGCGGCGACAGCTGCCCACCGCTCGGTTGCAGCACCATCAGCGTGCTCGCGGTCTCGTCGACGAGGTAGCCGGCGATCGCCGAGAACGCGAGGTGGCGCGGCCCGGCGTTCGCGGCCGTCATCATGTGACCGTTCGCGGTCAGCGCGGTGCCGTCCCACGTGTACTGCGCGACATATTGCGCGCCGAGGCACGGCACGAACGCGAACCCGCCCTGCACGACGACCTCGTGCGCGTGCGCACCGGCGGCGAGCGTCTGGGTCGCCGCCTGCACGCTGCCATCGGCCGCGATCGGCAGCACCGCGACCGCGCCGTCGCCGTAGTTCGCGACGAGCACGTGCCCTTGCGACACGGTCACGTGCGCCGGCCCACTGCCGCCAGAGCTCTGCTCGTTCAGCTTCGTCAGCGCGCCGGTCGCGGCGTCGATCGCGTACGCGACCACCTTGTCGTTCGATTCGTCGACGGCATACAGGTGCGCCGGCGGATCGTCCCACGCGAGGAAGCTCGCGCCCGCCTGCGGCACCGAGCCGAGCATCGTCAGCGCGCCGGTGGCCCTGTCGATGCTGTACCAGCCGATCGAGCCGCCGTACCCGCCGACGTACGCGACCCATCGCGCATCGCTCGCGTCATGCGTCGCCGCCTCGCCCGGTGCATCGTGCTGCGCCGGCGCAGAGCTGCCGCACGCGGCGAGCAGGAGTATCGCGAACACGCCCCGACCCACGAGCAACGCGCGGCTCACGGCAAGACCGGCGCGAGCTCGAGCTGCAGCTTCTTCTTCTCCGCGCGCGCGAGGTCGAGCTCGACGTAGCGCGAGAAGAAATCCTCGTGCCGCAGCTCGATCCGATGCTTGCCCGGGTCGAGCGCGATGCCACCCTTGATGACGCTGATCGGCCCGACGAAGCGGCCGTCGACATACACCTGCGCGTCGGCGACGTTCGAGTGCAGATACACGACCGGATCGCTCGCACTCACGCCGTTCGGACCGACCTTCGGCCCGCAGGCGGCGAGCGCGACCATCAGCAGCGCCCGTCTCATGGCGCCCCCGACAGCGTCACCTCGACGACGTCGCCGACGATCTTCACCGCTGCATTCGTGTCGGTCACCGGCGGCCGCTTCGCGATCGACGCGACCTTCTCGACCGACTGGTCCGTCGTCACGCCGATCACCCACCCGCTCGGCGACATCCGCCGCAGCGACGCCGCGTGCACGCCCTTGGCGCCCGCGAGGTAGCGCTGCTCCTCGAGGACCATCGAGAACGGCGTCTTCGACGGCATCCGCACGAGCACGATGCCCGCCTCCGCGATCGGCGTGTCGTCGCCGGTGAACGTGCCGGCCTGCGCGAGCTTCTGCGGCTGCGGCGGCAGCACATCCGACAGCGCCCCGACGACCGCGCGATCGACCGCGTAGCCGAGCCCGTCGCTGCCGCGGGCCGCCGCGATCGCCGTGCCGGCCGCGACCGCCTTGCCGTGATCGATCCAGCGCACCTTCGCGGTCACGAGCGACGCCGGCTGCGCCTGGCCGCGCACCGGCACCTCGGGGCCGACGCTGACGTTCGCGACGATCGCGCTGTCCGCCTTCGCCTGCTCCGCGAGCTGGGCCGCGGCCGCATCGTCGAGCTCGCCCTCCGGCGCCGGCGGCGCCTTGCGCACGACGAATCCCGCGCCGCGCAGCGCCGTCGCGATCGCCGATCCGCCGAGATCCGCGCGCACGCCGCCCGGCGTCGCCACGCGCACGAGCACGGCCGCGCTGCGCACCGGTCCGGCCGGCGTCGCCGCCCCGCCCTGCTCGCTGGTCGCGATGCCGAGCTCGCCGAGCTTGGCGCGCAGCTTGTCGCGATCGATCTTCACGCTGACGACGAGCTCGCGCATGCCGTTGTCGGTGTCGTCGCGCGTCACGGTGAACTTCGCGACCCACACGCGCGCGTGACTGACGAACTCGCGATCGAGATCCACCTTGTGCGCCGCCCGCACATCCGCCGCGACGACATCGGCGAGCGCCGCATTCACGGCCCGCGCGAACGCATCGTCGAGCGCCGCGACCCGCGGATCCGCGCCGGTCGTCGCGGCCTGGCCCTCCGCCTCGTACGCGACGACATCGTCGGCAAACGCCGGTTGCAAGGCCGCGAGCAGCACGAGAGCAACGACACCGCTTCTCACGCCAGGTAGCCTAGCACTGCTCCGAAATCATCACGCAGCTACGGCTTGCCGACGATCACGTACAACGCCTGAGGCTGGACATCGATTCCCTCGATCGCGCCACCCTTCCCCCGCTTGCCCGCGACGTGAGGCGCATCCTTTGCCCACGCCGGCACGTCGGTCACCCACACGGTCGCCGCGCCGACCACGCCGACCGCCGGCTTGCCGCCGACGCCGTCGACGATCACGGCCGCCGGCGGCCCATCGCCCGCATCCGCGAGCACGCGCGGGCCCGCGAGCGCCTGCCGCACCGCCTCGATCGGCACGCCCATCGTCACGCGCCACGCCCCGTCGGTCTCCGGCTCCGCCGCGATCGAGATCGCGTGCTCGACCGCCGCCGCCAGCCGCGCCTTGACCGCCGCGTCCTTCGCCTTGTCGCCGACCTTGCCGCCGCCCGCGAGCGGCAGCGCCGCGATCTCGCCCGCCAGCTTCGCGCGCGCCGCATCCTCGGCGACCCGCCGTGATGTCCCCCGCGCGACGGCCGGATTCGGCGCATGCCGGTCGGCCACGCCAACGCCCGGCGCCGTCACGATCCCCTTCGCCCAGTCGACGTCGGCGTGCGCGACCGCGGGCGCGAGCAGCAACGCGAGGACCAGCCGCATGCGCTCCATCATAGGGGCCCGCGCGGCGTCAGTCGATCAACGTCCACGCCTGATCGACAGACGGGATGCCCTGCGCGTGCCGGTGCGATCGCGGATCGGTGTCGCGCGGGTTCGTGCACGGCGCCGCCGCGATCGCGCCCGTCATCGACAGGCACCGGGCGCCCGCGGTCCGGATCTGCTTCGTGTCCCACAGCGCGAACGTCGTCGCAGGCGTCGCGGGCGTGCACGGTGCGAGCACGACGGCCGCGCTCGGATCGAGCGACGCCACCACCGCGACGCAGACATCCGTGCCCGGCACGGCCAGCTGCCCGGCCGGCGTGAGCTCCCAGATCGGCGCCGACGCGCACTCGACGGGGCGCAGCGAGGTGCCGGTCGTCAACGTCGTCGAGTCGAGCGCGGCGTAGCCAAGGCAGGACCCGTTCGCGGTGAGCCGGCCGCGGCGCGCCGTCGGCGACCGCAGGCTCAGCATCTCGACCTGCCGCGATTCCCAGCCGCGCGGCGAGTTTGCATCGTAGTCGTCGAACGTCGGCGGCTTGTTCAGCGTCGGGTCGTAGCTCTTGTGCTGGAACGCGGAGGCCGCGCGCTGGAAGCTCGGCTCGGTGACCGTGAAGCCGGTGCCGGCGTGATCGACGAGCCCGTCGTCGAACAGGCCGTAGTACGCCATGATCTGCGTCTTCGCGGTCGTCTGCGAATCGCACCACGGGTGGCGCGGAGGACACGTCGTCAGCGTCGCGGCCTCCTGCGATGTCGAGTAGTCGCGGTACTCGCGCAGCGTCAGCGGCAGCC